>DMST01000506.1:13277-17232 GCA_003454975.1 Cytophagales bacterium
TGGCGCTCTGGCGCGCGGTAAAACGTTGGTGTTCTACCCGGAGGCTGCCATGACCGACCCTACCCAGTGGGTTACTCAGCTGGCGGCAGATGGGGTGAATCTGTTGCAGATGACACCTACGCGGCTTCAGCAGGTAGGGCAAGCTTTGGTAGCACAGAAGCCCGCTGCCTTGCGGCACTTGTTGGTAGGGGGAGAACCCATGCCCCTTGGGCTCTATGAGCAGCTGAGAAGCTGGGATCAGGTGCATACGGTGAACGTATACGGCCCGACCGAAGCCACCATTTGGAGCACTTGTTTGCACCTGGCCGATAGCGACCGCCTCACCATCGGGAAACCGCTGGAGGGTGAGACGGCCTACCTCCTGAATGCCAAGGGCCAGGCGGTACCACAAGGGGTAGCGGGAGAGCTGTGCCTGGGAGGAGACGGACTGGCTCGGGGCTATTGGAATCGGCCAGAGCTGACCGCCGAGCGCTTCGTAGAGAACCCTTTCCAAGCCGGAGAACGCCTCTACCGTACCGGAGATATGGCGCGCTGGTGTGCCGACGGCACCCTGGAGTTTCTGGGCCGTCGCGATAGCCAGGTGAAGATTCGGGGCCACCGGATAGAGTTGGGCGAGGTGGAGAATGCCTTGCTTGGCCTGGATGCGGTGCAGCAAGGGGCCGTATTGGCACAACCGGCCACCACCGGGGAGCCTACCTTGGTGGCTTACTACGTGGCCGAGCATGAATTGCCTGTTGCTACGCTGCGGGAACCTCTTACCCGCCAACTGCCCAGCTATATGGTGCCTACCCAATACGTATGGCTGGAGGCCCTGCCGCTATTGCCTAGCGGCAAGGTAGACCGCAAAGCATTGCCCATGCCTAACCTACCAAGCGGTGGAGCCGGGTTGGATTATCGTGCGCCTGAGTCGGACACCGAAGCGGAAATAGCCGGGCGTTGGGAGGTACTGTTGGGCCGAAGCCCGATTGGTGTGCTGGAAAACTTCTTCGATCTGGGAGGGCAAAGCCTCAAGGCCTTGCAACTCATGGCCGAGCTCAATCAGCATTTTGAGGTCACCTTATCCATCAACCAAATCTTCGATGGACCTACCGTGCGGGAGCTTAGCGCCACCATCGATTTCATGCTGCGGCAAAAGGAATTGAAAGCAAAAGCCAGTACCCTAACCGAGATAGAACTGTAAGTGAAAAGGGATTATACCGCCTTTGCACGAAAGAATACCGAAAATCATGATCGAGCTCTTAAATAAAATCGCAGAAACAGGGATTCTACTGGAAGTAGTAGACGGTAAACTGAAGTTGTTTGCGGAGAAGGAGGAAGTAGATCCGCAGGTGTTGGATCAAATCAGAACCCACAAAGAGGAACTCCTGGAGTACTTGAGTCAAGCAGAACCAGAAGGCAATAAGGGTTCTACTCAAAATTGGGCACCCCTGGAGGCGGCTGCACTGAACGAAGAGGGGTACGTTCTTTCTTCGGCTCAACATCGTTTGTGGGTGCTAAGCCAGTTTGAAGGGGCATCGGCGGCCTACAACATGCCCAATCAGGTGGCACTCACCGGAGCGTACGATGTGGATCAGCTACTGGCGGCTATTCGGGCCACGGTGGCACGCCACGAGTCACTGCGTACGGTATTCCGTGTGGGCGAGGATGAAGTAGCCAGGCAGGTAGTACTACCGGCGGAGGAGCTAGACCTGGCTGTGCAAGTGCTCGATTTGCGCTCGGAAACCCATCCTCAGGAGGCTGCTCGACAGATAATAGAAGCCGATCAGTACCAACCGTATGATTTGGCAGAAGGCCCTCTTTTCCGGGCCATCATAGCCCAGACGGCCGATGAGCAATACTACTTCTACTACAACCTGCACCACATCATCAGCGATGAGCTCTCGCTGGAGGTCCTGGGGCAGGAGGTGCTGAGTCAATACCATGCCCTGGTAGGCCAGGGGAGTGCCCCAGAGCCATTGGCTATCCAGTACAAAGACTACGCGGTATGGCAGCAAACCCAGCTACAAAATGGTGGATTTGGCAAGGAAGAAGCCTACTGGTTATCTCGTTTTGCTGAACCGATTACTCCGGTGAATTTGCCAGGAGGGCTGGCGCGGCCTGCCATCAAGACCAACCAAGGGAAGGGCTATCAGGTAGTATTGGACGGTACAGCCTATCAGGCCCTACGGCAATTGAGCCAGCAAGAGCAAGCGAGCCCCTTCATGGGAGCCGTGGCGCTCTTCAAAGCCCTCCTTTACCGCTATACTCGACAGAATGATTTGGTGATCGGTACACCTACGGCCGGCCGGGCACTGCCGGAGTTGAATCCGCTGGTGGGGATGTTCGTCAACATGCTGCCTTTGCGGAGCGCGCTGACCGAGAATACCTCGTTCCTGGATCTGCTCAAGCAAATGCGGGGCACGCTACTAGATGCCTATCAGCACCAGCACTATCCCTTCGATGAGCTGGTATCCCAATTGGCATTGCCGCGCGACATCAGCCGAAGCCCCTTGTTTGACATCACCGTGACCCAGCATGAGGCGGTCTTGGAACAAGCAGACTTCCCTGCTCCTGGACAGGCTCCTCAAGCGCTAGCCACGGCGGCAGTGCGGTACGACATCGAGTTGCACCTGCGCGAAGTAGGAAAGGGGCTATCAGTATCTGTGCTCTACAATCAAGATGTATATGCCGGGAACATGATGTCGGCCTTCCTGGAGCATTTCCGTGAACTGCTGAAAGCCGTGACGGTCTCGCCAGAGGCTCCGCTTTCTTCCTTGAATTACCTCACCGAAGGGGAGCGTACACAGCTTAGTAGCTGGGAAGGTCACACTACCCAATATCCACAAACGCACGTAGGCGCGGCCTTTAGAGAGCAGGCCCAAGCCACTCCGGAGGCCATCGCCGTGCATCATCCCGAAGGGCACACCACTTACGGTGATTTGGATCGGATGACCAACCAGCTGGCGCAAGCTTTGATGGCCGAATACGAAATAACGCCGGGTGACCGGGTGGGCATTATGCTCGAAAAAGGAGCCTGGACCCTGCCCGCCGTATTAGGAGTACTAAAAGCCGGAGGGGTGTTCGTACCCATTGATCCCGCTTACCCTACTGCGCGCAAAACGTATCTCGTAGAAAATGCCGACCTCAAGCTCCTGATCACCGATTCGGAGTACATGTTCGAAGTAGACTTCTTCGAAGGTACGCTCCTGGCTATCGATATTGAGTTTGAGGCCGAGGCCTATGCTGACGAAATGCCAGCGGTGAACCTACAGCCTACGGAAGGGGCCTACATCATGTACACGTCCGGTTCTACTGGGGAGCCGAAGGGCGTACTGGTACCTCATCGGGCCATTCTCCGTTTGGTAAAGGGTAATCAGTTTTTGAGCTTTTCCGCAAAGGATACTTTGCTCTCCACGGGTGCCTTCTCCTTCGATGCCACTACCGTAGAGTATTGGGGCATGTTGCTCAACGGGGGAGCACTCGTATTAGCCCATAATCTGCTGGAGCCCAGCCACCTGGCAGCTACCATAAACGAATACGGCGTCACCAAAATGTGGTTTACCTCGGGCTGGTTCAACCAGCTGGTAGAGGACGATGTACAACTACTGGCGCCGCTGGATACGGTGATGGTGGGCGGGGAGAAGCTATCTCCCAACCACATCCGGCAGGTACGAGAAGCCTTCCCTGAGCTTGCCATTATCAACGGCTATGGCCCTACCGAAAACACCACCTTCTCCATTACTCACCGCATAGAGTCGGTGGATGGTGATATTCCCCTGGGCAAGCCTGTTTCCAACAGTACCGCCAGTATTCGGGATGAGTTCGGCCAGCGAGTACCCGTAGGCGTCGTGGGAGAGATTTATCTAGGAGGGGATGGCCTTGCCCTGGGTTATTGGAACGATGCTGCCTTGACCGAGCAGCGATTTGTGGAAATGGACGGTAAGCGTCTGTACCGATCGGGGGACCTCGGCTACTG
>DMST01000506.1:17278-19690 GCA_003454975.1 Cytophagales bacterium
GGCGTACAGACGGTACGGTGGCCTTTGTGGGCCGCCACGATGACCAAGTGAAAGTACGCGGGTATCGCATCGAACTCGGTGAGATTGAAAGCGTGATGAAAGGGCTTTCGGCTGTACAGGAAGCCGTGGTTTTGGCTACCACCAATACTCAAAACCTGCAGGAATTGGTGGCTTACTATTCTACTACCAATGGAGAAGAGTTGAGCCGGCTGCGGGAGGACTTGAAAGAATCCTTACCGGAATACATGGTGCCTGCCCGGTACCTGCACGTAGATCAGTTTCCACTGACGGCTAACGGAAAGGTAGACCGCAAGGACTGGGCCGATCGGTCTTTGGAAGCTGCCAGCGCTACTACCGAATACGTAGCCCCCGAAGGTAAGGAAGAGCAACAGGTGGCTGAGTTGTGGGCCGCAGAGCTGGCCCGTGAGCAGGTGGGGGTACTGGATAACTTCTTCGAGATTGGTGGCGATTCCATCAAAGCCATCCGCCTGCTGAGCCGCATCAATAAGGCCCTTGGCAAACGCTATGAGGTAGCCGACTTGTATCAACAACCCACCATTCGAGGATTGCTTAGTCAGGCTGCTTCCACCGAGAAACAAAATGACACAGAAGCGTACTATGCGGAAGTGGCCGATGAGCTAGCAACGTTAAAGGCAGAGGTACTGAAAAAACATCCGGAGGCTGATCAGCTTGAAGATGTGTATCCAATGAGCGACATCGAGAAAGGGATGGTGTTTACCAGCCGGATTGATCGTGCCGCAGGGGTGTACCATGACCAATTGATTTTCCCCATCCCGTATCAACCATTCGATACCCACCGGTTTGAGAAGGCCATGCAGCTGATGGTAGGGAAACACCCCATTTTGCGCACGGCTTTCAATTTAGCGGACTACGCTCAGCCGGTGCAACTGCTGTACCACGCTACCACCCCAGAAATTACCTACGCAGACCTGTCTGGCCTCAACCCAGAGGAACAGCGCACTGCTATTGGCTCCTACATGGAGCAAGAGCGCCGCGAGCGCCCCTTCGATCTGGAGAAACCCGGAATATGGCGGATGCGGGTATTCTCTTTCGGCAACGAAAAACGAGTGATGCTCCTACAGTTCCACCATGCCATTATGGACGGTTGGAGTGTGGCTTCCTGGATTACCGAGCTCAACAATACCTACGCCGCCCTTGGCGCTGAGCCGGATACCCAACTAGCGCCCCTCTCGGTAAGCTATCGGGACTATATTGTGGAGGAGCAGGTGATGAAACGCTCCGAGCAGGCTAAGCGTTTTTGGAGTGAATACCTGGCAGACCGCCAGCGGTTAGACTTCCTTACCGAGGAACCCACCGATGAAAAGGTGGTACACCTCTTCGGTGAAGATATTCAAACGCGGATTGAAGGTTTCGCCCACGAGCAAGGCATGACCGTTAAGACACTTGGTTTTGCGGCCTACCTCTACCTGCTGCGGATGCTCAGTTATGAGAAGGATGTGCTGGCGGGTATCATCACCAATACCCGGCTCATGCACGAAGATGGGGATCAGGTACTGGGTTGCTTCCTAAACTCTGTACCGTTTCGCCAGAAGATTGATAGCAGCGCCCGGTGGATTGACTTCGTAAAGGCGGTAGATGATCAACTCGTGGCTCTGAAGTCGTACGAGAAGATGACCCTGGCAGAGATCAAGCAGGTGCTGGGTGAAGCCAACGACGGCAATCGGCCCTTCTTCGATACCGTCTTCAACTTCATCAACTTCCACGTATACGAGAAGATCGATTCCAGCGAGTTTGCCAAAGCGGAAGATTGGTTCGATATGGAAGACTCCGGTGTTTTCCAGTTATATGAGAAAGCGAATACCTTATTTGACGTCTCCGTTTCAATGGGCGGTGGATCGTTGGTCGGGAACTTCTTCCTGTACCGCACCCTGAAATCAGGCTTAAGCCTGGACGACATCAGCAAGCTGTACGAGCGCATTCTGCGCCAGATGATTTTCCAGTCAGATCAGCCCATGGATCGCCAATCGTTGCTCGGTGAGTCGCTGCAACCCAGCCGGAATTATACGACGGATTTTAGCCGTGAAAAGACTCTCTTAGGCGTCTTTGATGAACAGGTCGCTGCCCATCCTGATCGCCCGGCCATCATCACCTCCAGAACCACAGTATCGTTCCGTGAATTTGATGCCCGGGCCAACGCCATGGCCCACTACCTGCACGACCAGACCGAGCTTACAACGGGGGACATAGTAGCCGTAGAACTGCCCCGCGATATGGAAATCATGATTGCCATCCTGGGCGTGATGAAGGCAGGTGCGGCCTACTTGCCCATTGATCCTGCGTATCCGGCTGACCGCAGGAAATACCTCGCTGAAGATAGCAGTGCCAAGTTTGTGATTACCCAGGAAATCTGGGATGAATTTGAGCTTCTGG
>DMST01000208.1:0-1311 GCA_003454975.1 Cytophagales bacterium
GTGGTACGACGCGAGGCCCCCACTTCGGGCAAGCCCGGCGATAAAGCCATCATCACCGCCGCTGGCGAAGTGAAAGGCTGGGTAGGCGGTGGCTGTACCCGTGGCATCGTGATCAAGGAGGCCATGGCGGCCATCCAGGAGCGATCGCCCCGGCTGGTGCGCATCCAAAACGACACCAATACCGCTGAGCAGTCGGGCGTAAAGAACTATAAAATGACCTGCATGAGTGGTGGGTCGGTAGAAGTGTACATCGAACCTCTGGCTCCCGTGTCTGAAATCAAAATCTTTGGTCGGTCGCACATTGCTAAAGCCCTGTGCGAGGTAGGCCATTCCGCCGGCTTCCGCATCTCGGTCATTTCCGATTTGGCGGACGACATCATGTTCCCCGATGCGGCAACCGTAACGCCCCTGAGCGAGTACGAACCCGAGCATACGCCACACGACTTTGTGGTGGTCTGCACCCAAGGGGAAGATGACGAGAAGAGCATGGCGGCCGCCCTGAAAACGGAGCCCCGCTACGTTGGCTTTGTGGCTAGCCGTAAAAAGGCCAACAGCGTACTCATGTACCTGAAGCGCGAGGGCGTGCCTCACGAGCAGCTAGCTTCCGTAAAAACCCCCGCTGGCCTCGACCTCAATGCCAAAACCCCTTCAGAAGTAGCCATATCTATCCTGGCCCAGATTATCCAAGAGAAGCGTTCTGGGAAGGAAACATCCACCACCGTTTCAGCCGAAGAAGAGCGCGAGCTCAATGACGAGCTATACATCAACCCCGTTTGCAAAATCCCGGTGCAGAAAAGTACCGCCAAGCACGTTTTGGAATACAAAAACGAGAAGGTTTACTTCTGCTGCGACGGCTGCAAAGAGTCCTTTGAAAAGGAACCCGCTGCGTATATTAATTGATTCGGTTGGCTCGATTGTAGATTAGTTCGATTGGAGTAGTCGTCCGACGACTGAACGTGAAGCATACTAGCCCAGATGAGGGGCGATTGGGAATTGAGTTTCCAGTCGCCCTTTTATTTTTCTATCCCTCTAGTCATTCCGAAGGGTCCGCCGAGGAAACTTGGTTCATAGGGCCTTCCAAGCTGCTAACATCGCTTCAAAATGCTATCCCGAGATATTACAAGGAGGGTTATTTTTTCCTCAGCTGTGGGTGTAATTTTGAGCACCTATAGCTACCGGATATGCACTTAATTCCATCAAGACACAGTATTTTAATCATTCTTCTCCCTCTGTTATTAGCAGCCTGCCGCACCACCCAAGTCAGCCAAACCGAGCAGCCCTTCACCGTCATTTTGGATGCAGGACACGGCC
>DMST01000208.1:1356-3963 GCA_003454975.1 Cytophagales bacterium
AGACAAGGGCTATGAGCTGCACACCACGGTAACGGAAGCTAACTTAGTGCTGGAACTCGCCCAGGAAATCCGGCAGCAGGCAGAAGCACAAGGGATACGGGTGCTGATGACCCGGACGGAGGATAAAGAGGTTTCACTGCAAGAGCGTAAGGCCTTGGCCGAAGGCATCACAGACGGCCTATTTCTCTCCCTGCACCTGCAAGGGGCCTCCTCGGTGAAACAGCGCGGTTACCTCAGTATCATTCACCAGGACCAGCCCAATCTAGAAGCCTCTACGGAGTGGGCCACCCGCTTCCTGAAAGCCCTGCAATATTTCAACCCAGACGTTCCTACCGAACAAAAAGAGGCTACCCCCAGAATTCTATCTGACCTAAAAATCCCGGCAGTGCACTTAGATGTCGGTTACCTCTCCAACGTAGAGGACCGGACCCAGCTACAAATTGCCGAATTGCGGAAGGAGCTGGCTAGAGTATTGGTGGAAGTTTTGGTAGAGATGAAAGGAGAGTGATTTTTGGACAAAATCAGCGAATTCTTTTGGTCTCACTGATACTCCATCGCAAGAATTCATCCGATAAAGGAAGATGGATTTACCATACCTCAAAAATACTTACAATTGACTTTTGAGTCGATGTAAGTACTCCAGGGTAACCCCTGCAGCATTAACTATTATTTCATCAGAGACACCCGCTTGGATGAGGTTTTTAACCAGTTTCTCAAGAGTTTCCTCTTTACCCTCCTCGTAAGCTGTATCCAACGAGTTCTTCAGGTCCCGGTAGTGCTTCAAGCTTTGCTCGTATGAATTCATCTGATCTGGGGTAAACTGGGCAATTTCTGCAGCAGCAAATAGCTTCTCAAAGATACGCTCTTGTAATTTAACGGGAATTTGCTCCAAACGATTCATATTACAGAGCACATAAAGCCACTTTTCAAACCGAGTGCCCAACTCTTCCAGCGGCTTGGTGAATTTGGGCATCTCCAGATAGATGTAGGTGAGTTTATGGTAGAATACATCCATTGAGTGAGTATCCACAAGCTTTACATCGTATCGGTACTGATCGGAATTCTTTTGATCCTCAAAGGTGAAATCCAGAATGGCTACCGTATAAACGGCCTTTAGCTCATAATTCCAGTCCTTTTTAACCGCTTGCTCCTGAATGGGGAAGGTGCTGTAAAAGACCGTTCGGTCTTTAAAATAGGTTTGCTTTGTCTTCTGCAGCTCTACAATGAATCGTTCTCCTTTCGCATTCGTGCAATACAGATCAAACACCTCCTTTCGGTCCAGAGCTGTATTCCCAAGCTGTTCCGTACGTATGTAGCTCAGATCGGTGATTTCTCCCTGCTCTTCCTTCAATAACTCATTAAGAAAATCCAGCAACAAGTCCTTGTTGGGCTCCTCCCCAAATAGCTTTTTGAAACCGAAATCTGTAAAAGGATTGATGTATCGTTCTGAAAAAATTGGCATAATCCAATATAGAATAAACCTCCGTCTTCGAACACATTGAGCTATGAATCTGGCTTGAAGGAATTGAGGAAATATCTTATTCTCGCTTCTTCATTCAAAGCATCACCAGGCGCAGCCGCACCATGAAAATAATGGCGAAGAAGTATAACCAACCCGGTCCCTAAAACCCTGCAATACCTCCCCAAACGCCACCTCACAATAGGAACTGAACCATGGAAAATTGAAACCGCCAACGGCGATTATCCATAGCAAGGAGCATCTGAAGTTTTATAGTAGCATTATTCCAGCAATTCACCCAAGTGAAGACCTTTGCCTTTCCTACCACCAGATTTTTGGTAATTTGCCCTAACACGAACACCCACTTTTTACCCTTGTCCTACCAATCGGTTTATATCGCTTTCGATCCACACCCTTCCAGCAAAGGAGCCTCTACCCACATCACCCACTTCTTTGCGGCCTTACAGGCCTACAAATCTCCCGCAGCGCTACTCACATTGGCTCACGGCCCAGAACCAGAGCTTGCTGGCGTAGGCCACTATGTATTCCAATCGGAAGAAGGCAACTACCTGCGTAGAGGAGAGGCCTTTTCGCATTGGGCCAACGAGTTTCTGGAGCAGAACAAAACCTTGTCGCTAGGCCACTTCCGCGACATCTGGGGCGGGCTGGCCGTACTGCACCATCCTCATTTGCGGTCGGTATATGAGGTGAACGGCCTGCCTAGCATAGAGCTACCCTACCGCTACCCGCAGATTGCCCCCAGTACCCTGGATAAGCTACGCGAGTTGGAGGACTACTGCTTACACCGAGCGGAGACCATCGTAACACCTTCGGAAACCATCCGGGCCCACCTGCAAAAGCGGGGTGTGGACCCGAGCAAGATCACGGTGATCCCTAACGGTGCGGAGGTAGCTGCCCTCTACCCCCGGCCAGAAGGCCAATCGAAGCCTTACATTCTTTACCAAGGAGCCTTGCAATCGTGGCAGGGAGTGGAAGTGCTGCTGAAGGCCTTCCGATATCTGGAAGACTTTCCTGACTTACAGCTGGTCATCTGCTCCGGCCACAAGCCCAAGCACGCCCGGCCCTTGCAGCGGCTGGTCAATCGCATGAGCCTCACGGACCGCGTGGTCTGGCACTTTCAGCTCAAA
>DMST01000040.1:0-2080 GCA_003454975.1 Cytophagales bacterium
CAGTGGTGGCCGGTCTCGGCTGGGCCGGCAACCTTGGGCCCGTGGGCTTCAAAGGGGAAGGGACCTACTTCCATCCTGCTGAAAACCTAGCGGATACCTCAGGCGTGGTGGTAGCCTCCATCTCTGCTGACTATTCCTTCAACAACGGCTTCTTTCTTAGCGGAGCAGGCTTTTACAATTCTGGCGGAGGAGGAGACCAAGGACTATTAGGATTGGGCAACGTAACCTCAGGTCGCCTGACGGCAAAAAACCTGCTGCCTTACGAGTGGGCGGGCTTTCTTACGGCGGGCTACCCTATTTCACCGTTGTTGAATGCCAGCCTCACGGGCATGTTCTTCCCTGGAGACAGTGGCCTTTTCCTCAATCCTGGTCTTACGGTATCCGTTTTCGAGAATTTTGACATGGATGCCATTGGGCAGCTGTTTTTTGGCGAGAACCCCGTATCGGGTGACTATGAGGCCTTGCAGAAGGCCATTTTTGTGCGGTTAAAGTATAGTTATTGATGAAAGGGGTGAGCTGAAACGGATTACGTCACCCCGAATGCCTCTTGCATGCTTGACAGGGCTGTATCTACCTTGGTACTTTCTTTCCCATAAAAGCGTTGTAGATTCGAACTCAGGATATGCCGTTGGAGGGGACTATTAGTATATGATGACCTTTTCTCGCAAGTATCTGAGCGGAGAAAGAATGTAGGCCGCTGCTTGGCTACTGGGTAATAGAGGAGAATTGAGGAGGTTTTAGGGCTTCCTCCCCACAAACCGAATCACCTTACCCGTTCCGTTGTGAAACTGCCCTTCACTTAAAGTAACCTCTACATCTTCTAGCTGTAGTACCTCAAATCCGGCAAAGTGTTCCTCCATCATTTCGGTGGAGAACAGCATCTCGGTATTGGGCGGACCGCCAATGGCCGGGCTCTTTTCCCGGTAGGGTAGATTGCCCTTGCTGAAGGCTTCTACCATTACTAGCCCGCCGGGCTTGAGTAGTTGGCCGATGCGCTGGTGATACGGAGCCAGCAGCGGCGGCGGAAAGTGGGCGAAGATGAGGGCAGCGGCATCAAATTGCTCGGCATTAAGCTCTAAGTTTTCAAATGCTCCTACCTCATATTTCAAGGAAACTCCCATTTTCTGGGCAAGCATTTCTGCCTTGGCTTTGCCCGCCTCGCTGATGTCGAAAGCATATGCACTGATGCCCTGGCTAGCGGCATACACCGCATTGCGGCCTTCGCCCTCGGCAGCAAAGAGCATTTTTCCGGTGACCGGAAAGTTGGCGAGCGATTCTTTCAGAAAGGCATTGGGGGCTGTGCCGTAGGCGTAGGTTTCCGCGCTGTAGCGCGCATTCCACATTTCTTTCATAGGGACGATCAGTTTTCAACAATACACGAAGAAACGGGATTGTAATTCCCGGGCAAGTAACCAGAGTTACATCGAAACAGGGGGGCTTTTGGTGAGAAAAAGCAACCCTTCGATGATTCTATCATCTTTTACACAACTCAAAATCACCGCAACAACAAATTCACATGAAAAGCCATCTTATTTGCCTGCTCCTGGCCGCGAGCGAGCCTTTTGTGTATGCACAAGCCCTTCCCGATTCGGTTCTCTCGTTTGCTGAGGAAAAGGTAGCCCAATTTGCCGAGGATTATCCCGGCGTTTCGGTATCCGTATCCTACCAGGGCTCCATTGTTTGGCGCGCCGCGCATGGGGTATCGGATGTAAAAGAAGCGACACCTGTTACCGCCAATACGCGCTTCAACATATACAGTACCTCCAAGCAAATCACCGGGCTGGCCTACCTCAAACTCCTGCATTCTGGGCAATTAGAAAGCCTCGATGTTTCGGTTCGGGTGATTGATCCCAACTTACCCCTTCATTACCAGGAAATTACGCTACACCATTTGCTCAACCATACCTCCGGCATTCGCCACTACAAAGGCCGTGGAGATTGGAAAGCCTTTGCCGATATGCGGTGCGAGAGCCCGGAAGCTGCTTTGCAGCATTTTGTGAACGATCCGCTGGAGTTCGCACCGGGAGAGGACCAGCTATATACCACCTACGGCATGGCGCTGGCCAGCCATCTGCTGGCA
>DMST01000040.1:2132-2318 GCA_003454975.1 Cytophagales bacterium
CGCAGCCATCTGCTGGAGAAGATAACGGGCAAGCCGTACGCCGAGGCGCTCAACGCCCAGTTGCCCTTTTCTGATCCCATTCAACTAGATGCCGATGGGGCAGTTAAAGCCACGGGCTACGTAAAGCGAGGATCCCGCTGGAAGGAGTTCCCTAACCTGAATGCGCAGTGCAAGTACGGCGGTGGT
>DMST01000040.1:2348-10901 GCA_003454975.1 Cytophagales bacterium
TGGTGGCCTTATTGCCAGCTCCGATCAGCTAGTGGAGGCCGGGCAGATGTTCTGCGACCCGAGTTTCATTCCTGCGGATGCCCTGAAGGAGTGGGTGAGTAGGCAATGGCTAGAGGGTAAAACCAGTGGCTATAGCTTTGGTGGAGGAATGGGAATCTCCGAAAGCTTGGGTTTGTACACTACCATGGGTGGTGGTTCTCCCGGTGGACGAAGCTATCTGCTCATCCTGGCCGATTTACGCACCGCCGTGGCGATTACCGCCAATTTTGAAGGGGATGGCGATGCTGCCTACGAATTGTCTATTGCTTTAGCCAAAAAGTTTGCGGGTCTAGAATAGGCTTCTCTTAACATGTGAGTTGGCTGGCAGGAGTGGCCTCCATGAGCGAAGAATTCCGCCCATTTCGGCTGAATAAGCCCTTTCTGAACCAATTTTTCGTACCTTTGCAGTCCGTTCGACTGAACGGGTCCGCAAAATGCGGAATTTGTTTCATTAAGAGCCTGAGGATCAGTCGACTCGCTTCCTTAGGTAATCCATATAGAGTCATTCCTTTTTTATGGCAGAAGAACAAGCGATCCAGGATTTTGACTGGGGCGAACTCGAATCCGGTGGTTTCGGGGAAGGCTACTCCAAAGACGAAATGGAGAAAATGGCCGCTGCTTACGACCAAACCCTCTCTACAATTGAAGAGAAAGAAGTTATTTCGGGTACGGTAGTAGGTATCACTGATCGCGACGTGATCGTGAACATCGGATTCAAATCGGACGGCTTGGTGTCAACCTCCGAGTTCCGGGATATTCCCGAACTTAAAATCGGAGATCAAGTAGACGTATTTGTTGAAGAGCAGGAAGATTCCAATGGGCAATTGATCCTGTCACGTCGTAAGGCCAAGATTGTAAAAGCATGGGAGAACATCCAGAATGCTTACGAACACGATGAGGTAATCGAAGGTGTGGTAAAACGCCGTACCAAAGGTGGTCTGATCGTAGACGTTTATGGCGTAGAGGCCTTCTTGCCTGGTTCTCAAATCGACGTGAAGCCTATCCGTGACTTCGACGTATTTGTAGGCAAGAAAATGGAGGTGAAAGTGGTGAAAATCAACTACGCGAATGACAACGTAGTAGTTTCTCACAAAGTCCTCATCGAGAAAGATCTCGAAAAACAAAAAGCAGAAATCCTCAACAACCTGGAGAAAGGTCAGGTACTCGAGGGTGTGATCAAGAACATGACCAACTTCGGTGTCTTCATCGACTTGGGTGGTGTAGATGGTCTGCTGCACATTACCGATATCTCATGGGGTCGCATCAACCACCCCGAGGAAATGCTTCAGTTGGATCAGAAAGTCAACATCGTGGTGTTGGATTTCGACGACGACAAGAAGCGTATCTCGTTGGGTATGAAGCAATTGACTCCTCATCCTTGGGATTCTCTGGCTGCCGAAATGCAGGTAGGTTCTAAGGTTGCTGGTAAAATTGTTAACGTGGCTGACTACGGTGCGTTCTTGGAAATCATGCCAGGCGTAGAAGGTCTGATCCACGTATCCGAAATGTCATGGTCGCAGCACCTGCGCAATCCTCAGGACTTCATCAAAGTGGGCGACGAGGTAGAAGCAGTAGTGTTGACACTGGACCGCGACGAGCGCAAGATGTCTTTGGGTATCAAGCAGCTGAGCGAAGATCCTTGGACCAAGCAAGACCTGTTGCAGAAGTATGCCGTAGGTACTCGCCACAGCGGTATCGTACGCAACCTCACCAACTTCGGTCTGTTCTTGGAACTGGAAGAAGGTATCGACGGCCTGGTACACGTATCCGACCTGTCTTGGACCCGCAAGATCAAGCACCCTTCGGAGTTTGTGAAAGTAGGCGACGAGCTGGAAGTACAAGTACTGGAGCTGGACGTAGACAACCGTCGTTTGGCCTTGAGCCACAAGCACCTGGAGGAGAATCCTTGGGATACTTTCGAGGATGTGTTCTCGAGCGGCTCTGTGCATAAGGGTACCATCTTGGGCAAAAACGACAAGGGTGCTACCATCGAGTTGCCTTACGGCATCGAAGGTTTCTCTTCTCTGAAGAACTTGGCCAAAGAAGACGGCAGCAAAGCCGAAGTAGGCGAAGCTGTAGACTTCAAAGTGTTGGAGTTCCACAAAGACGAGAAGCGCATCATCGTATCGCACAAGTCGGTATGGTCGGCAGAGGCAGATAAGCCTAAGAAGCCTAAGAAGTCTGGCGTAGCGAAAGTGAATGCCGATGTAGAGAAATCTACTTTGGGCGAACTGGATGCTCTGGCAGAATTGAAGAAGAAAATGGAAGGCGGCAACTAAGCCACTCCTTTTCCGATATAGCGAAGCCGACTCAGCAATGGGTCGGCTTTTTTGTTGCTCTTAGCTTTACTGAGAGGGGCGAGGCGTTTTCACGCAGATTTGAGGAGTTTTTCGCAGAGAAGGCAGGGGAAGGAGTAAGAGATAGATTTGGGAATGAAATTCCTCAATTAGGTTGAGTACTTGCTGGTAACATCCCTGCGAAAGGGAAATTTTGAACGAATGCAACTCAACATTTATCACCAAAATTCAACATTAATTCCCCACTTACTCTACGAAAACCTTATCCAAGTGGACTACCAATTCGCCATCGAAGATCCCCACGGGAATAGTTTGGGATTGGGCATAATTTTGAGGCGCACTGTACGTGCCATTTGCGCCCAAAGTGTATACCTGTACCACGTTTTCACCAGGGAAAACCACCCAGTATTCTTTCACCTCCGCTTCTTCGTAGAGATCATACTTTTCATTAAGATCCTTATGACTGGTGCTGGGCGATAAGATTTCCACGATCAGATCTGGCGCTCCCAGGCACCCACGGTCGTCTAGCTTGGTTGCGTCACAAACGACGCAAAGATCCGGCTGGACAACACTAATTACCTCATCGTCTGTTTCCTCCCCAGGTTTTGGCAGGCGCACATCAAAGGGAGCATAATAAATAAAATTCCCATTGCGGGGTTCGAGGTAACGATCAAATTGCCGATTGATGTTTTGCGAAATGGTTTGATATTTTCTGGCTGGTGCAGGCGTCATCGGGAAGATTTTGCCTTTGATGAGTTCGACTTGTTCTTCGGAAGTCCATTGCAAATAGTCCGCGTAAGTATAAACCTTATCTACATCTACCGTGATCATGTTCAAAAGATACGAAAAGTGATTTTGTAAGGCCTCGGAACCATGGCTAGTCATCCTTGGATGTGAGGTATATTTGTATTAAACAATATAATCTATCGTCTAAAATCCAACGTCCAACCTCCAACCTCTAAATTCCTACTCCACAATCGTTCGGAAGGTAAGGCTGATTCGGGGCCGTTGTACCTTTTTGGTTGGCGGGAGCCGGTGGAGCCAGTGCGTTTGGCACGTCCCTTTCATTACCAATATACTCCCGTGCTGAAGCAGCACATCCACCTTGGCCTGGGTGTCTTTGTGCTTGAAGCTGAACTTTCGCTCCGCGCCCAAACTAACGGAAGCGATAGCCCCATCCTTTTGTAGGTTGCGCTCCCCATCGCTGTGCCAAGCCATGCTCTCCGAGCCGTTGTGGTACAGGTTGGCCAAACAAGAATTGTAGGTGTGCCCCGTCGTCTTTTCTGCCAGCTGTTTCAGCTCCAATACTGGCTCTGCCCAAGGCAGAGCCGTTTTGGTAACACCCGAATAACGGTACACAAAGGGACGATCTCCCATCAATACTACTTTGCGGTCCGTGACATAATGTTTGCCGTGTAAAATGGCCTCATCGGCTTTCCAGGGTAGGTTTTGAAACAAATCCTCAAAGTATGCCGTGGCTCGGTTCACCGGAATGATGGGGCCGTAGTAAATCACTTCACCGTCCTGTGGTAACAGATTGGCGTGTGGGTTCGGATTGAATAAATCCATGAGCGAAAGGTAGGCAAAAAAAGACGGGTCACCCCGCCAGGTGACCCGCTGAACATCAAACTCGCAAAAACTTTCGCTCTTGCTAGATGGGCTTTCAACACACAATGCCAACGCCATTACCTATCCTATGTTAAGTTTACGAAATATGGAGATAAAGTTTTGTTAATATTCCACTTTTTCGATCAATAGCTGACAAAGGTTCTTTTTTTGGTCTGTAGTATCATTGTATATTTTGTGATTCAACACCTACACCGATCACCCATGGGAAGTCTAAACGTAAAGCTGGTCAGCAGCCAAAAGCAACTCAATGACTTTACCCGCCTGATGTTGCAAGATATTCAGGCGCTGCAGCGCATGCTGGAAGAAGGCTGGTTTGAAACGGATACCATCCGGATTGGGGCCGAGCAAGAGCTGTGTCTGGTAGACGAACATTTCAAGCCAGCCAAACGGTCCATGGAGATTCTGGAGGCCTTGAATGACCCTGACTTTACCACCGAACTGGCCCAGTTTAACATAGAGACTAACCTGCCGCCGTATGTGTTTACGGGGGACTGTTTCTCCCAGATGGAGAATCGGCTAGAAGAGAAACTCAATAAGCTGGAAGCCATTCTGGAGCCAGAGAACCTGAAATACGTCCTTACGGGCATTCTGCCCACCATTAGGAAGTTTGACCTGGGTCTGGACAGTGTGACGCCTTTGCAGCGGTATTTTGCCCTGATGGAGGCGGTGAAGAAGATGCGTGGAGACCGCTATGAGTTGCGGGTGAGTGGGGTGGATGAGTTGAACATTATGCAGGATTCTGCCATGCTGGAGGCCTGCAACACTAGTTTTCAGGTACACCTGCAAGTAACACCAGATACCTTTGTAGATAAATACAACGCGGCGCAGTTTCTCACCGCGCCCGTGATGGCCCTCTCGGTCAACTCGCCCTTACTTTTTGGCAAGCGCTTGTGGTCGGCTACCCGGATTGCCCTTTTCCAACAGTCTATTGATACTCGGAATTCCTCCGAACACTTGCGGGAGCGCAGCCCCCGGGTCATGTTTGGCAACCGCTGGGTAGAGAACAGTGTGCTGGAGCTGTTTCAGGAGGACATCACCCGGTTCCGCATTATGCTCACCGCTGATATAGAGCACAACGCGATGGAGATGGTAGCAAACGGGGATACCCCCAAGCTACAAGCCCTGACTACACACAACAGCACTATCTACCGGTGGAACCGGCCCTGCTACGGCATCAGTGATAATGGTAAACCCCACCTGCGGATCGAAAACCGGGTGTTTGGCGCCGGACCTACCGTGCTGGATGAAATGGCGAATGCGGCTTTCTGGCTGGGGCTGACGGACCGCCTACCGGAGGTGTATCCTAACCTGACCGAGGATATCGATTTTATGTCCGTACGGAGCAACTTTGTGGCAGTGTCGCAGCTGGGCATGGATACCGAACTGAACTGGATAAAAGGAAGCAAGTATTCGGTACAGGAGGTGGTACAGAAGGAGTTGCTGCCCATCGCCCGGGAAGGGTTGGCGGCCCGTGGAGTGAAGCGTGAGGACATTGATCGGTATTTGGGCGTCATAGAACAGCGCAACGAGAAAAAGATAACGGGTGCCTCCTGGATGGTGAATTCCTTTACCCGGCTGAAGAAGCATGTGGGGCGTGAGGAGATTGGCGTGGCGCTCACAGCCAGTATGGTGCGTCAGAATGCCACCGGTCGGCCCATCCATACCTGGGAGCTGGCAGGCATGCAAGATGTAGCCAACTACCGGGCGGAATCCTTGGTGGTAGAGGAGTTTATGACCCGTGATCTTTTCACGGTGCACGAAGATGATATCCCGGAGCTGGCCGCAGACATTATGGATTGGCAAAAGGTACGGCACGTACCTGTAGAGGATGGTGAGGGCAAGCTAGTGGGGCTGGTAAGCTCCCGGACCCTACTGCGGCATCTGTTAGGTGTATGCCGTGAACAGCGGCCAAAAGACATGCGAGTGAAAGACATCATGATTGCTGACCCAGTGACGATACACCCGGAAGCACTCATCACCGAGGCGATGAAGGTAATGCGCAAACACAAGCACAGTTGCTTGCCAGTAATCAAAGGAGACCGACTGGTGGGCATTATCACTGAAAACAACTTTTTGAATATCACGTCAAGCTTGCTAACTATGCTGGATCGTATTCCGGAAGAAGATCACGCATGACGATAGTGAGCGAACGAATTATAGGTGATATACAAGGGGCCCCGGGCGGGCCTTTACTTTTGTTGGTGGGGGGGATTCATGGCAACGAACCTGCTGGTGTACAGGCCATAAAGCAGGTGTTTGAAGTGCTGCGCGAGCAGCAAGATCAGTTGCGGGGCCGCGTGGTAGGCGTAGTGGGCAACCGCCCCGCGTTGCAACACGGTGCCCGGTTTGTGCACTATGACCTCAATCGCTGCTGGACTACGGAGAGTTGGCAGCGGCTGCTGGCCAAGGACCGGCAAGAGTGGATGGGAGAGGACCAGGAGTTTTTTGAGCTCAATACGCTATTCCGGGAGCTCAGCCAGGGAGACTACACTCAGCGCATTTGCGCCGATCTGCACACTACTTCGGCCGAGAACGGTAACTTCATTGTAGTGCCCGAGTCCGAATTGCAATTGCCGTTGGTACACGGGTTGCACTTACCCGTAGTGGTAGATCTGGCCAAATACCTACGCGGTACTCTGCTACAATTTCTGGCGCTCCACGGATTTGTTTCCTTTGCCCTAGAAGGAGGGAAGCTGGGTACTCCAGAAGCCGTGAACTTGCACGAAGCGGGCATTTGGGAAATCATACGGGCGGCAGCTCTCTTGCCTCGTGGCGTAGTGTCTGAGCACAATCCGCATCCGGCCTTGCTGGCCGAAATAGCCCATGCCCTGCCCGAAACGGTACAGGTGCGGTACCACCACCGCGTACAGCCCCGAGATAGGTTTGTGATGCGGCCCGGTTACAAAAACTTCATGCCCGTAGCGGAAGGGGAGTACCTGGCGGATGATGAAAATGGCCCTATTCACGCGCCCTGTAGTGGACTCATGTTTATGCCCTTGTACCAAGCGCAAGGCGAAGATGGATTCTTCATCGTAGCTCCTCCGGCGCCCAATTAGAAGCTTATTACCAGCAGAGAAAATCCGAAGCTGAAAAGAATATAGAAAAGCACACTGAAAACGGCTACGAAGATAGCCTTGATGTAGGTACCCAACCGACGCTGCAGAAATAGGCTAATGGTGTGAAACAGGATGAGGATGCCTAGCAAAGGCAGCTGGATGACACCGTGGGGTAGATGAAATAGATGGGAAATCAACATGATGATGATGGCCAGGATGATGTACATGCCACCAACGTACAGGCCTATCACGGCGTACTCTGCAAGAGAATATGCTCTCCAGAAGAAGACCTTGAGCCAAAGGGCCGTGGAGAGTACCAGAAAGAACATGATGTTGTTGATATTGCGCAGCATGTAGTAGGCAGCCTCACGGATGTGCTTGCCCATTTCAGAGGGCTGACCCGAAGGCGAAAAATCTTGCCCGGCTAATGGATCGAAGGCTAGTAGGGTTCTGATAATGAGATAGATAGCCGTAAGTAGGATGAACCACGATATGGGTTGGTAATAGGTTTTGCGTTTACCAGCGATGAACTCCCGATATACCCTCTCAGGATGCATCAACAGTCCCCGAAATGTGCGGCGGAGTGGTCCCTGTAAAGAAAAGGCCGAAGAAAGGAACTGCTCAAAGGTTTCCCGAAACGTCACCTTGCCTACCGAGGCCGCTTGCCCGCATACATGGCAATAGGGACCATGAAGGTCAGCACCACAGTTGAGGCATTGGGAGGGAGTTTCCATACCAGAAGATTACGAATTACTAGGCCTCCGGGCAATAGGTACAATGCGATGTAACCAATGAGGGCAAGGTCGAGTAGTATTGAAAAAGTTTTTAAAAATTTTTCCTAAATCACCTGCCACCCTTTTTCCTTCTTGTATCCTAAGTACAGAACATGCACTACATATGATCAACTGGGAAGTTACATACGCGAAAGAATCACCAAGGCTGCTGGGTTTGTGCCGCCGCTACGTGGGCGACTTGGCTCAGGCCGAGGATCTGCTTCACGAGGGGTTTCTGACTGCCATGTCTAAGATAGATCAATATTCTGGCCGCGGGGCCTTTGAGGGGTGGCTGCGCCAGGTGGTATTGTCTACTGTGCTGCAGCACTTGCGTAAGCAGAAGGGCCAGCCTGCGGACCATGATGTGGATACCTTGGAAGTGGTGAATGAAGAGGATGAGGTGCCTACAGCATGGGAACCTGTAGCCCAGAACCTGACCATGGACCAATTACTCGCGATTGTGGATCAGTTACCTTCCCACCACAGGGCGGTGTTCAATTTGTATGTAATCGACGGCTATTCGCATAAAGAGATCGGGAAAATGTTGAAAATAAGCCCGGGTACTTCGAAGTCGCACTTGGCTCGGGCCCGCAAAAAATTGCAGCAGTGGATGCTGGCAGGCGCTCAGGAGGAAGAGCAGAAAAAGAAAAAACGCCGTCGGTTGGCCTTCTTCTGGTTCATTTTGCCTGGGGCCAAGTTTGATCAAGCGATGCGCGACCGTTTGGAGGACTTAACCATCACCCCACAGCGCGAAATGCC
>DMST01000268.1:0-6678 GCA_003454975.1 Cytophagales bacterium
TGGTATCAGTTTCCAGAATGTTGCGAGGGAGTACTGAGTTGGGGCCAGGCTCCACCACCACATTATCCAGATAAAATTCGGTGATGACTGTGGTGGGAGGCATACCCTGGGGCTGGATTTTGGTCGGATGAAACCAATTGAGCCCATTCACTCCCCCGAAAAATAGGGTCCCATCCTGCCGTTTATGAAAAGCCCCAGTATTGAACTCATTGCCTTGCAAACCGTCGTCCACGTCAAAATTGAGAAACGCCTCTTCCTCCGGATCAAACCGGCTGATTCCCACATTGGAACTGCACCACAGGTATCCGGCATCGTCTTGCATGATCCCATAGATCACCTGGTTGGGCAATCCTTCATCCAAACCGTAGGTAGTAAAGGAATGGGAAATGGGATTGTATCTGGCGAGACCTCCACCCCAAGTCCCCAGCCAGAGAGTACCTGAGCTATCCTCAAAAATGTGTTTGATGTAATCCTCGGGCAAAGAGGTAGGATCCGTAGGATCATGCACGAACTTGTGCATGCTTTCCGTAGGCAGATGATACACGTACAGTCCTCGTTCGGTTCCTATCCAAAGACTGTCTTGCAGCAGGAGTGTAGCCCTTACTAGCTCCTCTGAGAAGCTGGCATAGTGTGGATCGGCAGAAGTGATTTTGGTAAGGGTATTTTGTACGTGATTATATCGGTACAGGCCATCACCGTGTGTACTTATGAGAATCTCGTTCTGAGATAGGAGCTCTATACGGTTTACGCGAATGTCGAGCCTTCCTGCCAGGGGGTAGGCAATCTCACCCGACGGGTAATCGTACACCCCTACTCCTTGCATGGTGGCTAGCCAGTACTGGTTTTTGTTGGGTTGAGGCAGAATACCCAAAACCCATAGAGGATTGTTTCGAAACCGCACCGGGTTCTTGTAGGACCGTAATCTCCGCTGGTCTTCCAACGAAACCAGGTCTAAGGTGGTGGCGGTACCCACAAGTAGCTTGCCGTCGGGGGTGGGCTGAATGGCCGTTACGAAGCTGTTACCCAAGCCGCGTTTACCGGAAGTAAACAGGCCCATGTATTCAAAGGGATAGGCCGTCGGATTATAAATATTGAGGCCAAACCGATCAGAACCCATCCATAGTACACCATCATTACTTTTGGAGATGCAGGTAACATAATCCCCCGATATACTGGCCTTATCTTCCCCATCATGAGGAAAGTAGGCTACGTAATGGCCGTCTTGAAAGGAATATAAATAGCTGGCCGCAATCCATAGCTTTCCCTCATCATCTTCCTCCATATCCAGAATGGTACTGGCTCCTTCTTCAGATTCTGAGAGTGGATTAGGAAAAAAAGTGAAACTACCTTGATCAGGGTGGTATTGGTACAACCCATCATCGGTCCCTACCCAAACTCTCTGTTGTGAGTCTTGAAACAGTGAATTTACCTTTTCATTTCCCAGGCTGCCCTTTTGACCATCCGCCTGATGGAACTGATGGAGTAATTCAAGTTGCTGATTATAGAGCAGCAAACCTTTTTGGGTGGCAATGAGAATTTGTTGCTTGGATGGGAGCACCAGAAAATCGGAGACAAAGCTTCCACTGGTAGCCGTGAGTGCTTCGTCATCAAAACTGCCCGTTTCAGGATCGAAGACCCAAGCACCATTTTCGGTGCCTAGCAACAGATGACCGTTTTGCTGGCAATAAATGGTACGAATAGTATTGCGAAGGTCGTAGGGCTCTGCTCTAAAGGGGATGTACTGCGTAAACCGGTTGGTTTGGTAAGAATACTTGGCAAGGCCATAGTTGGTGCCTACCCATATGTTGCCTTCTAGGTCTTGTGCAAGCGACCATATGCGGTTGTGATTGAGGGAAGTCGTGTCGCCCCTCTTTTTCCGATATACTACAAAGTTTTGACCGTCGTACCGGTTGAGCCCATCCCGGGTGGCAATCCACATGAACCCTTTACGGTCTTGTACTATATCCAGAACCCCTACCTGCGAAAGTCCATCTTCTATAGAAAGACGGCTGAATCGGTTTTCGCCTTTCGGTAATGGGTTTTGGGCGAAAAGAATACTTGGAAACAGAAGAATTAGCAGAGTACCTCTCATGTACCTCGATAAGACGGGGCATTAAAATAGGTAATTCGAATTGTAATTCAGGGTTAGTCAATTGGGGAATTGACCAAATTCATCAAATAAGGTTCGAAAACTTCGGCTGTATCTTAAGACTACCAAGTAGGCTTTCGTGTCAATGGCCTTCTTCTTCGGGCATGCGCACAAATTGTACGTGAACGGAAGTGCCTTGATTTAATGTGCTGTTGATAGAGACGTTCCCTCCCATGGCTTCCACTTGTGTTTTCACAAGAAAAAGGCCAAATCCTTTGCCAGGATGCGTGGTATTGAATCGTTGGTAAAGACGGAAAATCTTGTCTCGGGCATTGTCCAGATCAATTCCTATTCCGTTATCCTCAACAATTAGCTCCACTATGTTTTCACCAAGCGATAAACCCACCTTGATCCAAGAATTACGCTCGTTAGAAGAGTATTTGACGGCGTTGTGCAGCAGATTGTGCACTATGCTGTGTACGTACGGGCTAAAACCCAGTATGAATAGTTTCTTCTCTTTGGGTAGCTGGATGGTGATGCGGTTTTGGTTGGCTTGGGGACGCAGGCTTGCCTCTACTTTGTTGATATGCTCAATCAGATTGACGGGGGTAAATTCACGCCCCATTCCTTTTTTTATGTCAAGAATTAGATTCAGATCGTCTACTACTTCCTTAAGCTCATCAGCGCTACGGAGCATGCGGTCATGCACCTCGCGTGTATAATCATCGAAGGTGTGCTCGGGAGGCAAAATAGAAAGCAATCCTTGAAACTGGCTGATGGGTGCCTTCAGGTTGTGGGCTGTAATGAAGGCAAACTGCTCCAATTGGCTGTTCTGTTGCGCCAGTTCCTGATTGGCCTTCATGAGTTCTATGGTGCGCTCCTCCACTAGATTTTCCAAGTTGTTTTTCAGTTGCGATAGCTGCATGCCCTGCTCGCGCAGTTCCTGATTTCGGTTCTCCAGATCATCGGAGGTAAGTCGTAGTTCCTCGTTTTGTTGTTCCAGCTCTTCGTGGGCAGTGGCCAACTCTTCCTGTTGTTCTTGCAGGTCCCGGGTGCGGTCGTCCACAATTCGCTCTAGCTTTCGGTTACCTTGTTTCAAACGACGCAGACGGAAAAAGTAGGCCCCAATGAGCAGCAGCACGCCAAGGAAGACTGCTACAATCTGGAAGGCGGGATACTTCCACAGGGGAGGGCGCAAATAGATGACCAGCTCCTTTCCTTGCTCATCCCAATACCCCGCCGCGCTGGCGGCTTGTACTATCAGTCGGTAACGGCCGGGTTCCAAAGAGGTATACTTGATGAAGTTATTGTCTTGGCTTTGCCACCTGTCGTCATATCCTTCCAGCTTATACCGAAACTGGTTTTCCTTGCGGGAAGTATAGTCCAGGGCCGCTACGCGAAAGGCCAGATTGTTCTGGTTCCACCGGAGCCGCAGGGTATCTATTTCTAAAATATGACGAGGGGTAGGACTATCAGGGCCGGGTTCTACCAGTAAATTGTCTAGGTAGAACTCAGTGATCACTGTAGAAGGAGGGGTTTGGTCGATGACGATCTCCTCTGGTCGGAACCAATTGAGGCCGTTAATCCCTCCCAGATAAAAGGTGCCGCTTTTGCCTTTGTGGAAGGCCCCGGTATTGAATTCATTGCTTTGTGCCCCGTCTTCCTCAGAGAAGGTGAAAATACGTGTATTGGTCTTGGAATAGGGATCAAACCGAACGATGCCGCCGTTGGTCCCTAGCCAGAATACAGTGTCCTGCGTTTCTAGCATACCATATACTACGTTATTGGGGAGCCCGGATTTTGTATCGTAAGTAATGAACTGATCCTCCTCGGGAAAATATCGAGCTAGCCCTCCGCCCCAAGTACTTACCCAGATGGTTTCCTGCTGGTCCTGATATACGCTTTTTATGGTATTGGACGGAATACTGTTGGGATTGCCGGGGTCGTACAGATATTGTTTTACCGTATGTGTTTCCCAGTCCAGTACCTTGAGCCCTTGTAGGGTGCCTATCCAGATTTGACTGCCTAGTCGTAATAAGGATTGTACTTGATAGTTTTTGAATTTGCCCCCCTGGGCTAACTTCTCGTTATAATCTACGATAGAATCTGTCTCTGCATTCCAGTAGAACAATCCCCTACGGGCTGCAATCAACAATTCCTTTTCAGAGAGCCATAGCAAATCATTGATCTTTCCGCGTATCCTGGGAGAGAGGGGCCGTGTGTAGGTTCCGTTTGCCAGGTTGAAGAGGGCCAGCCCTTCAGAAGTACCCAGCCAATATCTATTCGGGCTTTGGTCCGGTAATATCTTCCCGATTCCGGTGTATCGTTGTTGAGTAGAATTATAGATGAGGTATTTGCCTAGGGGTTGTTGATTTTCCAATGAGAAATGATCCAAAGACCCTCCCGTTCCCACCAGTACGGTGCCGTCGTCTAATTCAAGGATAGATGAAACATAGTTTGACGATAACCCAAAAGCTCTTTTAGATTCCTGCTTTATGTGATTGATGGGGTATGCCCGGGGGGCTAGAATGCTTATTCCATATCCATTGGTGCCTACCCACATCACCCCATCGTTACCAAAGGTGAGGCAATGGGCCAAATTCTGAGAAAGGCTGTTGGGATTGTTGGGAACATGAGCGTAGTACTCATGGAAGGCTCCGTCCTTGAAACTCAGTACCATCCGTGCGGCCAACCAGAGAGTTCCTTCCTCATCAAAGCTTATATCAAATATTTCATTGTTACCCACACTATCTAGCTGAACGGGGAATATGCTGAAGGAATGCGAACGCTGGTGGTATAAATGCAAAGCTCCTACGGTGCTTACCCAAAGCTGCCCATTTTGATCTTCGGCCAGGCCATAGGTATTAGAATGTATGAGCGTGCCTAGCACATCAGGGTTTGCCAGGTGTAGAAATTCGAATTGGTAATGCCGGTTGTATTCGAACAAGCCCTTACCCGTAGCTATAAAGAGTGTACCATCAGACAACTGCAGGATGGAGTGGACAAACGCGCCTGTGGTCTCCGGGAATACATCGTGCAAAAAAGTCTTCTTCTTGATATCAAATAGGATTACACCACCACCGGTGCCTACCAGGAGATTACCCTCATGATTCCAGGCCAGGGCATTCACAGTGTTTTTGTCATGAAAGGACTCACCGGGAATAGGAATGAATTGGTCAAAATTGTCCGTCCTGTATCGGTAACAAGCTATGCCATAGTCGGTGCCTACCCAGATGTCACCTTCCTTGTCTTCCAGAATCCGCCAAACGGAGTTGTCATTGAGCGAAGTGGTGTCTCCGCGGGTTTTACGGAAGTTTGTAAAAGACTGGCCGTCGTATCGGCTAAGGCCATCACGGGTAGCCATCCAGACGAAGCCTTTTCGGTCCTGAATAATATCCGACACCGCCGCTTGGGCCAAACCATCATTGGTGGATAGTATTCTAAACTTGCCCTCGCCGGGTATAGGATGAGGCTGGGCAGTGGTGCATAGCCTAGATAGAATGACAAGGAAAAGTGATAGATAAAGCCTCATTCTTACCAGTGAAAAGAGAAGTAATATAATAAACGAAGTGAGGAGATTAGATCTTCTCAGGGAGTGAGGTAAAAAAAAGCCCCGGCAAAAAATGATGCCAGGGCCTTGGTTTGGGACAGGTTATTCTACGGCTTTTGCACGGTTACTGTTTGCCCGGTGGTACGGGCATTGATGGTATTGTCATACATAGCTTCGCAGTTGACGGCGGGTAAATAGAAGGTACCCGCATAGGCGGCGTTCAGTTGTACCCGGAAGGTTTTCCGCTGGCCCCGGTTCAGGTCAAAGTACGTGTACACCCGGTCGTCGCGGATGTCCATGTACTCGGGGGTGTCTCCCGCATACACATCAGGGCCACCGTTTAGGCGAGTGTTGATGATCTCCCATCCGCTAGGGAATACCTGCGAAAGAGCCATTTCCTCTAAACGACCTCGGGTGCTGGGGTTGTAGATCTCTACCTCAGCCAGGAATTCATCGCCTTGATTCAGTTGACTGATGTCCATGGTATTTCCATCCAGATCTTTATACCGAACGGTGATGCTCACGTTCTCTTCGCTGGCGGTTTCTTCACCGCGCAGGGGTTGACCTTGCAAGATTAGCCGGCCGTAGAGTACACCGCTCTGGGTATTTTCTATAGTGATTTTACCCTGGCTCAAATCAGCTACTGGCACATCTATTTGCACTACGGGTAGCTCCGTAGAGGCTTTCACATTGCCGTCACCGTTCAGGTTATAGGTAAACTGCATGGTTTCGGAGTCACCGGTTTCGGCGTTGAATTTCCCAATGGCCAGCAGGCTGTAGGCCGTGGTTTGGGTACTCATCCAGTAGCGTTGGTCGCTCAGGTAGTCGGATAGATTTTGCAGCACCTCTACGGCCTGTTCGCGCTCGTCCATCAGGGCTAGCGTTTCCAGGATCATGGCCTCGTCCCGTACGTTGCTGCCATAGCTGCCACTCATCTCGGTATAGGCCGTTACCTTCAGTCCTAGCCCATCTATGATTTCCTTGGCTACATCCGTTTTCCCCGCAGCAGCGTAGGCTGCGGCCAAGCGCCAGCGGTCCA
>DMST01000268.1:6737-6909 GCA_003454975.1 Cytophagales bacterium
GCCTGCCTGGCTCAGTTCGCCCGACTCGCGCAGGCGGTTCATGGCGCCATTTTCTGAGTAACCCGCCAGGGCCAGTGTATACAAACGGTAGGCTTGCATTAGGTCGTCACGGGTGTAGCCGTTGCTGCCTTGCCGCCAACTGCGGGCCTTTTGCCGCTGGTAGCGGCGCCAG
>DMST01000268.1:6965-8382 GCA_003454975.1 Cytophagales bacterium
GTTGTAGCCCAGCGCTTTGGCCTCCAGCAAGAAGTGCCCGGCGTAGTTGCTGCCCCAGGTGCTGCTTTCGCTATTGCCTGGCCAGTAGGCAAAACCCCCGTCCGATGTTTGGAAGGAGCGAATGCGCTGGATACCTGCCTTCACGTTGGTCTCAATCTGGGTTTCCAGTTTCGAATCCAGCTCCTGAAGCTTGCTTAGGTAAAGCTGCGGGAATACCGAACTAGTGGTCTGCTCAATACACCCGTGGGGGTACCGAATTAGGTACTTAAGGCGACGGCCCAGATCAATGGGAGGGATCCGAGACATTTCCAACGTTACCGTGTTGGTGCCCTCCATACCTACTGGCGAATAATTTACCTCCCATGAATCACCGGCCTCAATCAGTTTGGCTTCGGAATCGGTAACGTAGGGATTGGGGTTCCGTATCTGGATCTCAATATCGTATTCGGCCTCTTCGCCGCCGCTCTTGGCTACTACATGCACCGTAGCTACGCCCAGCTTGGCGGCAGTTTTTACGTCAAACTCCACTATCTGGTCTCCGGCCTTGCTAAAACGGAGCGATTTGGAATTAGAGCCTTGGATTTGCAACAGGTCGTTGGTCTCTACCGTCACCGTTACATTCTTCAGGTCGTCTGATAGGGTGAAGATATTCACCGGTAGTTTTACGGTTTCCTGCGGGCCGAGCACGCGGGGTAGCGTGGCCAGGGCCATCAGGGGTTTGCGTACCGGCGTGGCCTTGTCTACCGCCCCGTAGGCGCCAGCTTGCCCCGCTACCACCATCGTTTTTACTGATCCTACGTAGGGCGGCATCTTAAAGGTATGCTCATTCTCATCCCCTTTACCCAGCTCAAAGGGCCCAAAGAAACGGACCACCGGTTTGAAGCGGTTGGCTTCCGATTGGCTGTCCTCGTCCTCGGCAAAGTCGTCACCGCCAATAGCCAGGATGCGTTCCAGGTCACCTCCGTAGGCTCCGATTACGTCTTCGTATAAATCCCAAGTACGTACGCCCAGGGCCTCACGGGCATAGAAAGTATTCCAGGGGTTGGGGGTGCGGTACCGAGTTAGGTCTAGTAGCCCCTCGTCTACCATTGCCAGGGTGTAGGTCATGGCCTTGCCGTTGGCCTCACTCACCTGTACCGTTAATTCTGACTCCGGCCGTATTTCATCGGCCATTTCCAGCACCGGTTCCAGAATAGTATTAGGGTCCTCCACCTTGATGGGCGATACGCCATAGAGCCTTATGGGCAGGTCGTTCTCCGTTTGGTTGTGCGGTTGCAGTAGCGTTACGTGTACATAGGTGCTGGGCGCCATATCGGAGGTAGTTTCAAACTCAAAATTGGTTTCCCCTTTTTGAGTATTCACCCAGTACGTGCGCAGTACCTCGCTGCCGGTTTCCAGGCTCACCAGAGCTCGGCCG
>DMST01000268.1:8421-8591 GCA_003454975.1 Cytophagales bacterium
CCAGAGCTCGGCCGGTGCCACTGCTCGGTATACTCAGTTTTACCGTTTCGCCCAGCTCATACTTGGCTTTGTCCGTGCCAAAGCTCAGGATAGATTCCCCGCCAGGGTTTTCCCGGTGCGCGCGGCCGGCCCAGCCTGGCCAGTCGGCGTAGAACACTTTTCCCGTTTAG
>DMST01000268.1:8623-11730 GCA_003454975.1 Cytophagales bacterium
GCCCGACTCCCGGTCCGTGGCTACAATTACGTAGCGGCCCCAGCTAGGGTATTCAATTTTGAAGTTCCAAGTGCCTTCTCCGTTGGCATTGGTGCGGGTGCTACCACTGGCAATGCGGCTACTACTGGAGCCTGACATGTAGTTGGCACTGTTGGCCGAGTTGTCCCACCACCAGCGCCAGCTCAGTTTATAGATCTCAATATCCAGATTGCGGTTGCCAGAAGGCTCTCCTTCGGCACTTACAGTGCGGAACTGCACCGTATGAGTGGTGTCGGTAAGTAGCATGCCCCGTGCCGCATCTCCGGCAGGCATTTTCACCCCTACAAAAGTGGTGAAGGGGTAGTAGGGGATAGCGAACTGGTCGATGCTGAAGTCACCACCCTCTTCGAATACCTGCCCACGGAAGTAGGCCATTAGCTTACCCGGGGCATCGGGTTCGCGAGAAAAGGTGCCCGAAATGGTAGCCTCTCCGTTGCCGTCTAGCTGGCCGTCAAAGATTTCACGCTCTTCCGCCTCAAAGGATTTGGTAGGATCATCAAACGTAAAGTCGCTGTATCGTGGAAAGGTGGTTTTGGACTGCTTCAGCGTTACCTTAAAGCGGGCCCGTAGTCCGCCAGCGGTTACTCCTGTTAGCCAGGTTACCTTCAGGTTGCCTCCATAGCTAGCATCTTCGGCGTTCAGGCTTTCCACACCAAAATCCAGATTGATTTTGAGTCGGTTCGGTTTTACCGTTTCTATAGGCAAGTACTTGGTAAAGGTAGCCCCGCCCACACGCACTTTGGCTGTGTAGGTACCCGTAGGCGCACCGGATTCGGTCATGGTGGTGAACCGGTAGAAGCCGTTCAGGCCTTCGGTTTCTACTTGCCGATTGACCACTTGCCCCATAGGATTGGAGAGCTCAAAGACCACAGGGTGGTTATCTGGGAGGCGGTTGAGTTGGTCTTCCAGAATGAACGAGAGGAAGAGCGTATCTCCGGGCCGCCACACACCGCGCTCACCGTAGATCATGCCCTTCAGGCCGTCTTGTACCCGGGTACCGCTTACGTCAAAATTGCTTACGGAGAGGGAGGAACGGTTGTCCAGTTTCAGGTATCCGCGCTGGGTGCCTTGTGCGGCTACTAGCAAGTACGGGTTCGATTCCAGAGGCAATTGAATCCGGCCTTCGCCATCAGTAGTACCGGTAGCCAACTCCTGCTGTTGGTAATTGTAGGCCGTTACCTCCACACCACTTTGTGGGTTGGTGGTTAGTAGGTCCGTAGCAAATACCCACAGGTCACCCTCGCTGCCCCGCTTGGCCATCAGGCCCAGGTCAGAGGCCAGAATGTTCTGGCGGATTTCCTGATAGTTACGCTTGTATGTATAGTACGAATCCGTACATGGGTCTTCCCGGTCCTGCCAGTTGTAGTCCTCATAATAGTAGTAGTCCTCCGCACCGTCCCAGTAACTATCGTCCACCTCCGGGTCGCTTTCGTCCCAGTTACCACCCGTTCCCGTCAGCTCGTCCATCGTTTGGGTTTGCCCCTCGCAGTAGTAAGTAGACTGGCTACGACGAAATTGCAGTTCCACCTGATAGATGGCCCCCGGTTCCGTTTTTATGAGATCAGCCAGGTCCAGCGAATACCGATGCCATTCGCTCAGGTCAGCCGCTGTGCCGCTCAAGGGTACATCCTGATGAAACACGGGGCGGCCCACGCGTTTCACTTCGCTAGACCCGTTCATGTTGTTCACCTGCAAGAACTGCAGAATGTTCTTCTCGTAGATACGTACAATCTTCACCTCTACTGAACGTAGATTTACCGCTTCAAAAGGGAAGGTAAGCCCGTCGGTGCTGGGCAGTATGGTTCCGCTACTGGCTAGCCGGATGTTCGGTTTTACTTGGCGGAAAGCCACCGTACGGTTAAAACGCTGCTTGGTGCCGTAGCCCAGCACGTTTTTGATGCCCGGAAATATGGTTAGGTCCTTATTGCCCGTTTGGGGGGTAGAGGGATATACCTTTACCTCATTGCCATCTATGGTGTAGCGCACATCGCCCACCCCTTGAATAGACATGAGTCCGCGCAGATTTTGATTGTTCTGCAAGGGTTCAGAGAAGCGCACGCTTACGTACTGCTGGGCTCCGTTGACCACACTCACATCGGTGATGCTAAAATCACCCAACGCCGTGATGGTTACGTCCCGTTCACCTTCCGTTTCCACTTCTACCGGTTTGCCATCCCAGCTTAGCTTCAGGGTAGCTTCTTCGTCCTGGCGTTTAATGTCTTCAATGACAAAGTCATGGTGGATTCCGTCGTTACCATGCTCCCAGGTGATGTTCTTATCTCCACTGTCATACACCGCTTTCAGTAACTTTTCTACCTGATCGCCGGCCATAAAATCAGCGGTAATCACCTCGCCCACCACTTTTTGGCGCGTTAGGTCCTGGTCGTCATACATCTCCGCTCCATACACCCGTACCTCAAAGTTTTGCCGAATGGTAGAAAAGCTAAAATCGAAATCGCTAAGCTCTCCCGGTACCTCCATCAAGGCATCTAGCTCAAAGGAAGCCTCGTACCGCTCGCCAGAGGGTAAACGGTCATCGGGAGTGAACACAATGGTCTGGGCATCCTCGTAGGTGGCTGTACCTTTTATTTTAGGAGAAAAGTTGAACAGCGAGGTATTGGCGGGGTTGCCAATGTTTTCTGGCAGAGTGATGTCTTCCGTAAACCGGACCCGGATGCTGGACCCATTAGATATGGTGCCCGAGGTGTAGGCCGTGATGTAGGCACTGTAGGCAGCATCAGCGTTGCCTTCAGTGCGGGCGTCGGCGGAGGAGGTGTTGCATTGGGTGAAAAAAATACCGGACAGGAGTACGCCCACCAAGGATAGCAGACCCGCTATCTGGTTGCGTGAGAGTGCGAAGAAGTTCATCGTGCGTTAGGATTAAAAAGATTGGAGAATGAGGGAAACGGAATCCCGTTATTAATGTATCAAAATAACGGCGATTGCGCAGGGAAATTGGCCCATTTTTCCCTCATTGGGGCACTATATTAGGCAGGTTCGGGTGTAGCCCTGCGCGACCAGAAGTATCCTATCACGCTGCCAGAGATCAGATGCCAAATTCCCCACCA
>DMST01000268.1:11793-17659 GCA_003454975.1 Cytophagales bacterium
CCTTCCCCACCAAGCAGCTATGATGGCCATGCCGCCGATACCATCGAAAAAGTTGAAGATAATCACCAAAGCAAGGCCTGAGTTCTGAATACCGGTCTCAATGCTGATGGATCTGCGGGTAGGGCCGTCCAAGCGGAATAAACTGGCAATTCCATAGCCACTGCTGAGGGCAACGGCGTTGTGTACAAATACCAGGAATGCAATCAGGTGGATGTGTTCCAGGAAGTACTCTACGTTGTTGGTAAAGGCTACTACCACAAAACCCGCGAAGAACATCACAGACATGTTGCGCACGGGCCGCTTGATCTTCTTTACAAACTCCGGAAACTTGTGGTTAGTGTACATGCCAATGACAAGGGGTACGGCCAAAAGCGTAAGGATGGTGAAAACTACCTCGCCCGGGTTGATGCTGAATTCCTGCTGCAAGCTGCTGGAATCAGGCAGGGCTTTGGCCCACAGGGCAAAGTTGAGTGGAGTGAAAAAGATGGCCAACGTAGATGCCAAACCTGTGAGAGTAACAGAAAGGGCTATGTTGCCTTTGGCGATGGTGCTTATGAAATTGGATACGTTACCACCGGGGCACGCGGCCACCAGAATCATGCCCATAGCCATACTAGGGGCCGGACGGAAAATCAGGATCAGTAGGAACGTAAGGGCTGGTAATATGAGAAACTGGGATAGCAAACCGACTAGCGTGCTTTTGGGCGATTGTACTAATCGGCGAAAATCGTTTGGAGTAAGGTCCAACGCGATACCAAACATGATGAAAGCCAAGGCAATGTTTAGCGTAGTCAGGCTTGCCTCATTAAAATTGAGGGCAATGTTATCGATTTCGGTTTGCATACTCAGGTAGGGATAAACTCAATAGTACCGCCTTTTTATCTAATTCCATAACCTTGAAGTACAAAAGCGGGGCATTTTCCTCAGCGGGGAATTCCATCATTCTCTAGAAAACACCTCGAAATTGGTGGTTTTTCAAGGATTTGAATAGAACACGAGGAGTAATTCATTTAGTGGTTAAGAATATAACCTCGGGACAAATACCAGACTCTCTTCCAAGTATTGATGTAAGAAACAGTCCAAAACTTAAGAATGTGTAGAAAAATGAGACTGGTTAAATTGTAAAATCACGATAATGTATTTGTTCGATATATATTCTACCGTCCTTTTCTGTAAAAAAATTATAATAATCGGATAATCTGTCCGTGTATGTGGGCCAGTTGCGCAAAAGCTTTTTATTCAATGCTTATGTAGGGAATGCTCGGCTTGGAGGAAAAGAGAAAAAAGGTGGGGCGCTACCTTTATATCGCAAACCTACAAGCATTGAATACTATGCGGACATACTATGAATCGGATTTGGTGAGAATTGATGCTGATCCGCAACACCATTGTCTGGTTTTCCATTGGAAAAAAGGCATAATCTCAACCCAAGCCTACCAAGCTAGCTTACAGGAAGGCCTTGATATTGCCGAGAACTTTCAGATCCGGTATTGGGTAGCCAATCAGCGGGATATGGGCATGTTGTCTCTGAAAAATGAGGCCTGGACCCTAGATTCATTTTTCCCCCGGTTGTGCGATTCCAGCATTGAGCTATTCGTTCTGGTGGATAGTGAGGACGAGTTTAACGTAGAGGTGACGCGGTATATTCTGGGACAACCAGCAGCCCGTAAGATGCCTTTGCGCATGGCAGAAGATGTGTTTTCTGCCCTTAACTACGTAGCAGATTTGCAGCAAAAGCCCGAAACGGTGCTTCAATTAGCATGATCACGCTCATGAGATAGAAGCCACTGCTTTCGCTCTAGCCCGCCAGCATATCCGGTGAGCGAGCCATTCTTGCCTATTACCCGGTGGCAGGGTACCACAATGGCTACCCGGTTATAACCGTTTGCTGAAGCCACCGCGCGTACTGCTTTAGGTTTGCTCAAAATCTCAGCCTGCTCAGCATAGCTACGCGTAGTGCCGTACGGGATTCCTTGTAGTAGCTCCCATACTTGTTCTTGAAAGGGTGTGCCCTGCAGATGCAAAGGAAGGGAGAAGTGGGTACGCGTCCCCTCGAAGTATTCTTTTACCTCCTGCTGAAGCTGATCCAAGTGCGGATGTGTGCCCGGTAGAATTACCGCTCCATAGCGCTTTGCCAAGTCCTGAAACTCCGTTTCCAACATGCGGCGGTCGGTAAACTCCAGCAGGCAGATGCCTTGATCCGTAGTAGCGCCAAACATGGGGCCTAGAGGGGTGGTGAACCTCACCAGGGTGATCACGTTTTTGCCCTCGGCCTGAGAAGCTGAGATTTTGAAGATGCTCTTATACCGGGTAGTAAATCCGCTGAGCGAATTAAACCCAGTATCGAAAGCTGCCTCGGTTACCGACTCTCCATGACTGATTTTGTGATACGCCGTATTAATGCGGAGCATTCGCTGGTAGGCTTGGAAGGTCATTTTGTGGTGTTTTTTGAACCACCGACGCACGGTATTGGGCATCAGCCCCCTTTCTCGCAGATGGGCATCCGATATCTTGAGGTAGGGGTGCTTAACCAATTCCTCTATTAGTTCCTGAATCTCCTGCGGGGTTTCCTCCGGGTCTTCCATCGGTTTGCAAACCTTGCAGGGGCGGTAGCCGTGCCGGATGGCTTCATTCGCTTCGTCGAAGAACTCTACGTTTTCAGGTTTGGGCTTTCGGGCTGTACAAGTAGGTCTACAGAAGATGCCCGTGGTTTTCACGGCAGTATAAAAGATGCCCACATAGCGAGCATCCTTTTCCACGATAATCTGGTATTTCTCTTCAAAAGTTAGCGTACTTTCCATGCTTCAAAGGTGCGAAGGTTAACAACCTCGCGGCTACCGAAAACTTACCAAGCATTTTTTACTGCTCAAGGAATTTAGTGGTTTTGGTGCCGTTCCACTAACTCCCCATCCCTAATTACTTGCTCAATGGTGCGGGTGGCTTCGATATTCTTCAGGGGATTTTCACTGAGCAGTACCAAATCTGCTTCCTTGCCAGGGGCAATGCTACCTACCCGGTTCTCGATACCCAACAGTTTGGCTCCGTTCCAGGTGGCAATCTTTAGCACCTCTTCATTGGGCAGCGCACAATCGCGTAGTAAAACCAACTCTTGGTGAAAGCTATCACCCGGTACTATCCATGGATTGTTAGCGTCCGTTCCGGCTGTCAATAGCACGCCACTTTCATGCAGTAGCTTGATGAACTGCTCAGCCTTGTCCCAGGCAGGATGTGCCCGATCGAAATCCTCTGGAGTCCAGCCTAGGTTAAAATTGAAAAGAGTACTCCAGTTTTCGATCATGGCGGGTGAGTAGTTGGCTAAGGCAGGGTTCTCCTTGTATTGGTCAGTATCGCCAAAAAAAGCAGCATGGAAAGCTACCAGCGTAGGATCTACCGAGGTGCCATTTGTGGCCAGGGTTTGTATCAACTCCTGTATTTTGGGGTGCTCCAGATCCACCATTTCAAACCAGGCATAGGCAGCTTGCATGCCCCGGCTAACCTCTACTGCATAGGCGGCCTGTTTTTCTTCGGGTAAGTAGGATGCATTTCCTACAATCACGTGTACCAGATTGTCAATGCCCAACTCAGAGGCTTCGGTCCAGGAGGTATTGTGCAAGTGCCCCACCGTGAGAATCCCCAAGCTATGCGCCTCTTCAATAGCCGCCTCTATCAGGTCGGGAGTAAGCCCGGAATACAACTTCACCCAATCTACCCCGGCAGCTGCCTGCTCGCGTACTACCCGACGGATTTCTTCCTCACTACGTACGCGTTGCGTCAGGTTTTCAAAATGCAGGGTGTCAATGATCGTTCCGGCTACGTGTAGCTCAGGGCCCAGCAAACGCCCTTCGGCCACCGCACGTTTGGCCCCCACCGTCAGTTCAGTAAGCCCCCCGGGATCCCGGGCCGTGGTCACCCCGTACTGTACCAGTTGCTCTAGCGAATTGCGCAGTAAAAGGGTGTCCGGGGTGATAAAAAGGACCACCTGGCGGTTTTCCAATTTACCTCCCACCGGCCCTAGGGCGATGTGGGCATGCGAATCGATGAAACCAGGCAGTAAGTACTTGCCTGTTCCGGATATTCGTTGGGTACCCACTGGAAGCTGTGCGAGGGTGCCGTGCTCACCGATTTGATCTATTATTCCGTCTTGAATCAATAGATCTTGCTCGGTGTGTAAGTGACCTGTTTCTACCTCTATCCAGTTTACATTTTCTATCAGAAGAGGTTGTGCCTGTGCTGCGTGGGTAAGGCCAATGCAGAAGCGGAGAAGGAGTACTATTTTCTGTTTCATAGAAGTTCGATTTCCTCATTGGTGTGCAGCCCAGCACGGTTCTTTACAGGGGAAAAAATAAAACGGGTAAGCTGTAAAGAATCTGAGCATCGCCCTACTAATCAGAAAAAGGTAATGGGTACGCCCCTATGAGCGACAAGAAGAAAAGGTACCATTCGCTGATTGAGGAGAACATCGGGATCATCCGGAAACTGAGCCGCGGATATACCAATGGCGAAGAAGATTTTGAAGATACCGTCCAGGAGGTATGTCTTCAGCTATGGCGTTCTTTCGACTCCTTCCGAGGTGATTCCAAGGCCAGTACTTGGGTGTACCGGGTTACATTAAATGTGTGCCTGTCACTACTTAAACGCCGCAAGCGGGTGGAGCTGGTACCTACTGAGCAAGGGGTACTCCATCAGGTAGTGGAAGCCCAGGGCGATCACGGCCAACAAGACCCACAGATCGACCAGCTGTATCGGGCCATCAACACTTTGGCACCCATCGACCGGGCCATCATCATGCTCTACCTGGATAAGCTGGAACATGCGGAGATCGCAGAAATTGTAGGCTTGGGGGTATCCAACGTGGGAGTCAAAATCAATCGGATAAAGAAAAAGTTAAAAAAGATTATTCATGGCTGAGCTGGAAGACATTTGGGCCGAGCAGCCCCAGGAAACCATCGAAGAGCATACGGTAGATAATTACCTTCAATCCAAGTCTACCAGTGAGTTGCGTCTGTTTGAGCGCATTATTCGGATTGAATTAGGAGTAGGTTCCGTATTGCTCATCAGCAGTATTTGGTGGTTGGCTGGCATGCCAGATGTTTTGAAGGGGATGATGATGTTTATCCTCTGGTTTTCTACCATGTTAGCCGGGCTTACGTTATGGCGGATCAAAAAGATTACTTTTCAAAGCGATGTCAAAGCCTACTTGGATCGATCCCTTCGTTTCTTTCAGGCTTATTTGGCTTCCTTTAGTCTTTCTGCGGCTACCATTTTGGTGGCAACGGCCATTTTGGTCAAGCAAGCTAGAGAACCTCAAGCTTCATGGGGTGAATGGCTTATGGGTACCCAGGGGCAAAACCTCCTTTTGGTGACTGGACTAATTGCTTCGATTATGACGGTCTATGCTCTTCTGCTTTACGTTCCCCGAATTACACGACTAAAGCATTTGCTTCGCGAGCTGGAAGAAGAAGTGGTATAGATTGTTTTTGGTTAGCTAACAATGTTCTGGGGTTGTATGCAAAACCAGCAGAGCTTTGATTCCAGGTATTCTCAAATCGTTCTTTCACTTTTCCGCCCTTCGGTGCCGTGGTATCAAAGGTTTGGCAAAATATACTGCTCATACAGTGCCTGTGCTGGCTCCTCATTGTACTTCCCCCCTGTAAGGGTCAATTCGGTATATACCAGTAGAGGAGGGGCTGTTTTTGCCTGTGCTGGCGGGTTCCAAAAAAGTTCCAGGGCGGTAAGTTCACCCTCCTCGCTGGGCAATAACCGGTATTTGGTGAGCAACTCCCCGGGCGCCTCCAGCGTGTAGAGCACAAAATGCTGTGGTTCTGCATGGTTAAACAGCAAATCGGCGGCGGCATCGCCTCCCCAT
>DMST01000268.1:17711-18048 GCA_003454975.1 Cytophagales bacterium
ACGTGGTGAGCGGAGCCTCCGTCCAATCGCCTTGTAGCCGATACCGGCCGCGCATGAGTGAAGGGCGGAGGGTATTCTCATAAGCGATCATCCAGCGTTGTAGCAGTTCCTCCCGGTTTTGCCAAGCCAAACCGCCTTCCTTCTTGCTTGTGAGGTATCCCTTATCCCGAAGGCCCTGTATCACCTGGGGGATGTTGCCCAGAGCTACCCCTGCCAGCTCAGCGAGTTCCCGCTGCGTGCGCTCAATCAGCGAGGCATCTTGCAGCAGGTGAAAAAGCACCTTCAGGCCCGTTTTGGTAAAGGCGCGGTTGCGCACTTCGCGCCGGAAGGGTAGGGG
>DMST01000268.1:18098-28372 GCA_003454975.1 Cytophagales bacterium
GGAAGGGTAGGGGCGGTTGGCTATCTACCCACAGAAAAAGTCCCGGCTGGTCCAAAAAAATATTTCCATTGGCTTCCAGATAAGCCACCTTTCGGTTACGCAAGGCCTCCTTAGCATCTGAGGTAATACGGTCGGCCATGATGAGCACATTCGGATGATCGGCATTCAGCTGGGTAAGTCTTTCCAGTTGCAGTGGCCGTACCTCAGGGTGCTGAGACACCAGTAGTTTATGGCTTATACCATGGTGAATAATGCGGAGTTCGCCGTCTAGAGGGCCGTAGGGATGCCATTCTATAGGGAAGGGGAGCATCTCCCGCAGTCGGGGCAATGTGATTGTGACAAAATGGTCCTCCATATGTTCAGAAAGTTCTTAGTGTTCATAAAAAGTGAACAAGTATAAAAACGTGAACGACTGAGGCTTGTTTAGCTTTTTGTGAGAGATAGTTCCAATAGGTATAAATCGAACCCGGGTGCCCAATAGTCTTTCTCTTGATACCTCAGCGTAAGGCCCTGCTTCTCGTAAAACCGATACACCAACTGAGTAGTCCGCACTACCACCTTCTCCACTCCGGGTTCTTGCCTCAGTAGGCCTAACCGGTGCTGGGTGATGGCGCCACCTATGCCTTGGCTTTGGTGTTCTGGGTCTACGAAATCCCAGGAGAGCCGTGCTGTCTTGCCTTCGTCAAATCCCCGATTAATACCACCGGCACCTACCACCTGGTCTGCTTCTTCCGCAACAAAATAGAGATCCAGTTCATGATGTAGATAGTGACGTAGATCGGCTTCCTCCTCTGCTGCAAAATAAGTAGGAGTGTTAAGCTGAATAAGTCGGATAACCGCTTCAAAATCATGGGGTTGATAATTGCGAATCTTCATGACAGCTTCCTTCTAGTTGGCCTCACAAAGTATTCAAAAAGTGGAAAAAGAGACGCCCATTTGGGCGCCTCTACGAAAAATATAGGTGAGAGAATTAGAAATGGGTGAGCAATCAAGTACTAACAGGTTGAGAAGGATTCTCCAGGTGGCGGTACCAGTTTACCCGGCGGGTCAATACCATGAGTATAGCTACCAGTAGGAAGAGACCAACACTACCGGCTAGCAGCGAGTAGTCTTCCAAGCGTAGGATGACGAAAATGAAGGTATAGATGATCGCCAGCCCCGCACCTTGGGTAAAGGTGAGTTTGGCGGACTTCAGCACGGCAGAGATATAGAAAGTAATCAGCGTGATAGTAGCTGCGGCGGAGATCAGGTACGCCCAGCCGAAGATGACGTGTTCTGAAATAGCCACCAGCAGGGTGTAGAAGACTACCAGCGCCACACCCACTAGAATGTACTGGAACGGGTGAATCCGTTTCTTGGAGATTACCTCCATCAGGAAGAAAGAGAGGAAGGTAAGCGCAATGATGAGAATCCCGTATTTCACACTGCGCTCCGTCTGTACGTATCCGTCTACCGGTTCTACCAGGCGCACCCCAAACAGACTAGACTCCAGGGTGTGTTGTTTGATAAAGTCATTGGAGTATTGCGGAAATCCCCGGTTCAGGTAACTCACTTTCCATTCGGCAGTAAACCCATCTTCAGAAATTTGTCGCTCCGTAGGAATGTACTCCCCGGCAAAGCTGGGAGAGGGCCAGGGGCTCGTTAGCTTAAAAGTAGTCTCCTTGCCCATAGGAATAAGGGCTAGCTCACCACTGCCGCGAATGTCCAGATTGAACCGGAAGGGAATAGACGCCGTTCGGTCTGCGGGTAGGGGAGATGCTACTTTGAAACCAGAAGAGTAATAGGACTCTTTGCTGAAATAGCCTTCGTACGGATTGACCCCGGATGGCTCCGGGAGAGTCATCCCACTACCCACCAACACATTCTCTCCCGGGCCAAAGGCCAATACTTCGCCTCCCCAATCAATGGTAGGCGTAGAAGTAATTCCGTTTTTGTCTGATAATGAGAACGTCAAATACGCTCGGTCCCACTGTACCTGTCGGTCCGGTACATTGGCAATGTCCTGAAAGTCAGGTAAAACAAAGTTGCCTTCAAAAGTCAGATCTGTAGTATACAGCACCACCTCAAACAGGCTACGGGCCCGCTTTTCGGTAGTCATATCACCTTCCACCTCCAGGGTTTCAGGAAGCACCATCATTTGGTGCTGCTGTTGTTTCATCTCGTTGTCCACCTTGGTGTAGGTCACATAGGGAATTACCAGCGCTGGTGCTGCAATGCCCTGAGTACCGGACCAAGAATCGCTGATTTCTTCTACCACCTGCTGTTTGCGCTGCTGGCGTTCATACACCAGATTTTGCACCCGCATCAGCGGTATTAGTAAGAGCAAAGCCAAAATGGAGATGGTAGCCATTTTGAGCATAACTGACTGACCAGCCCAGCGGTTGAGTCGATCCAGTAGAGAAGGTGGAGTGTTTGAAGACTGTTCCATAATCTAATTTTTGAAAGTACTTTGTAATTCAAAGTTTATATTTAAAATTTTTTATTGCCCTTTGAGTAGTGCCTCTAGCGCCTCCAGGTGCGACTGAAATGCCTGTCGGCCGTCCAAGGTAGCCCGGTAGCGGGTGTTGGGTTTTCGCCCAATGAATTGCTTTCGAGTCTCAATGAATTTTTTCTCCTCTAATGCCTTTAGGTGGCTGGCCAGGTTGCCATCCGTTACGCCTAAGAGGTCCTTGAGTTGATTGAAATCCACCTCGTCATTGGCCATCAGGGCAGACATAATGCCCAGCCGCACCCGATTCTCAAACGCCTTATTTAATTTGTCTATGATGGATTTCACCGCTCGTATTTCTGGTACATGGCTATGCCATATATGATATGTAATACCCCAAAGCCTACAGCCCAGAAATATAAGCCGTACCCAATAAAGGCGGTATTGATGAGCCCTAACACCACCTCTGCTAGCCCAAGTGACCGGATATCCGGTAGGGTATATTTAGAAGCGTTGAGCAACGACAATCCATAGAAAATCAGCATCAGCGGAGCCGCTAGCCCGTAATACCCCTGGTAAGTAATCATGAGCACAAAGAGCCCTCCGGTTCCTAAGGGAATCAGCAGATTGATTACCAGCCGCATGCCCGTAGCACTCATGAATTTCACCCCCATCTTGCGCGCCCGCCTACGGCTCAGGTAGAACCCTGTGCCAATAGCTGCTACCAGGATGCCTACTCCTACCAAGATGAGCTGCTGTGCAATAAACGGATCGTTGGGGTGCATGCGCTTCCATTGGGGTAGCTCTTGGCGCTGGTTTAGAATCAAGAAAGCCATCACCGCACCCACCAGTGCGTAAACCCCCGCCATCACGCCTGACAAACCACTTAGTGACAGAAAACGAGAGCTCCGCTCCATGATGTCGCGGATATGCGTGAGGTCTTCCTGGTAGTTTTGCTCTTCTTTCATTCGAAGTACTTTGGGATTCAAAGTAACCTAACGGAATTCACTTCTACAAGTTTCATTTGCCAATTGTAAGTACCTTTGTATTTATAAAATAGCTACCTGGCATGGACAAACCTGTGATGATTTTTGGCGCTGGCCCATTGGGGCAAGCCGCCCTGGAGATATTTACCCGCAATGGAGTAGTTACCTATGGCCTGTTGGATGACGATGAGGAGCGTCATGGACAAGAAATTGGCGAGGTAAGTGTACTGGGCAGTACCAGCGATGATGGTTTTCTCAAATTTATTGGTCAAAAAGCAGAGGCTTTTATTGCTGAGGAAGAACGAGAGGTACGCAAGCACCTGGTGGAGATGCTCCACGAGCGTCGTAAAGTACAGCCTGTGAATGCGGTGCACCCCACTGCGGAGGTAGCCACTACGGCTAGCCTGGGCCATGGCAACTTTGTTAATGCACGGGCCACAGTAGGGGCCGGAACTACCATAGGCAGCCATTGCTTGCTGCATTCGGCTAGTGTGGTAGACCACGGTGCCACCTTAGGTGATTTTGTGGCGGTAGGTGCTGGCAGTATTGTTAGCAGCGGTGCTTCCCTGGCCGATGAGGTATTTGTGGGCGCAGGAGCAGTAATTGTCTCCGGGGTAAAAGTGGGCAAAGGTGCTCGCATAGGAGCGGGGTCGGTGGTAGTGGCCGAAGTAAAAGCTGGTGATACCGTGTTCGGTAATCCGGCACAACCCGTAAAGTCCTAAATTTTTATTTCTCGCGAGTTCGGTTTTAGCCAATGCCCGATTTGCCGTAACTTCCTGACCAATGGCAAAACTGCTTTCCAAAACTACTGACCCAAAGAATTCACCTAAAATACCTGAGTCGGAGCTAATCCTTAACCGGGATGGTAGCGTGTATCATCTGTCGCTACACCCTCAGGATATTGCTCCTATCATACTTACGGTTGGTGATCCCGGCCGTGTCCATCTGGTGAGTCAGCATTTCGATTCCGTTGATTTTGAGATGAACAAACGTGAGTTCATCACACATACCGGTCACTATAAGGGCTTGCGCCTTACGGTTATTAGTACCGGAATGGGTACCGATAACATCGAAATTTTGATGAACGAATTGGATGCCTTGGTCAATATTGATCTCAAGACACGGGTGCCAAAGGAGTCTCACACTTCCCTGGATATCATTCGGTTAGGTTCTAGCGGCAGTCTGCAGCAAGACCTACGTTTGGGTAGCCATCTGGCCTCTGAATATGCTGTGGGGCTAGATACCCTCATGTGCTTCTACAATCTGCCACACACTGAATTGGAAGAGTCTGTGGGTGAAGCATTGCAGAAAGTAATTGGCTTGCCCTTCACTCCTTATATTGTGAAAGGGTCCGAAAAACTACTTGCTCGTTTGGGAGGGGGTATGGTAAAAGGTAATACGGTGACCTGTCCGGGTTTCTATGCCCCGCAAGGGCGGCAACTACGCCTGCCGCTACGCTACCCAAAATTTGTTGATGAGCTTACCTCCTTTCATCATCATGACTTCTGGCTCACCAACTTCGAAATGGAAACTGCCGGATACTATGCCCTGGGTCGCCTGTTGGGGCATGAGGTGCTCAGTACCAATGCGCTCATCGCAAACCGCATTACCAACCGGTTCTCTAAAGATCCCAACAAGGTCATTGACAGTCTCATCAAAAAAGTTCTGGACCGTCTGGTGGAGTCTGCCTAACTGATTCTTGGAAAAAGTCTGGGTTCCAACGGCATATCAATTACGGTTGTCTTACGTTTGCACTTTGTAATCAATTGATGGAAAGCATGAAGGTGAGAAGTATCCTACTGTTCAGTAGCCTGTTGTGGACTACTGTTGCGTGTAACCAGGTGACCATTGATCCCGCCCCCGAGGCGCTGCGGATGCAAATGGTTGAAGTATTGTCGCCAGATGTCAGCCGGTTGCAGCTATTTATCTCTACCGAGCGGGAGTACGAATGCGGCAACTACAACCTCGACATATCTCTGGCGGATAGTCTAATCGACCAAGTGAATATCACAGTAAATGGAGTGGAAAAGCCACGGGTTTGTTTGGAGGCTATTGGTACCGCTAGCAACGGAGTTTTATTACCTAGTGGAGAAGAAACCCGCACCTTTACCCTTACTCAGGGAGAGTTTGTAAGCACCGGTGTGCTGCGTATCACGGATTCTCGCTACTTTCTTGATCTGACAGAGACTAACATGCTTACCCTCATCAACAACGAATTGGTGAAGGTGCCTAGCTTCTTCTATTGGGGGCTAGTGCGTGCTGGTACCGAAAAGGCGGAGGATGAGTACGCGGAGTTTAAAGGTATTTTGGAAGCCCGCGGGGCTGACTTTGAACCGGAATTGTTAGACGGCGAGTATTCTTACTTCAACGTATTGCCTGATGGTACCTTCGAGATTGCCGGAGTCACCCTGGAAGACGGAGATCAACTCATAGCGTTCACCTACACGCAAGGCTCTGAGGACCTTAATAACCGGGTGAATAACTTCGCCTTGGCTGACTTCTCTATTGAGATTTTGGGCTACGACGGTTCACGTTTCGTTAATACTCTGTAATACCCACTATTTGATTCGGGGTTGTCACACTAGGTATTTCCAATGGACTTGCAGGGCAATTCCTTGGGAATGTCTAGAGAGCAGGATTTCAAGGTTCTGTTCTTATGTATCCCCGTTTTGGATCCACGATTGCTCTATGGCCTATCCTTTCCAGCGAATATTCCGTTCAGAAGGATATGGAAAAGAAAGACTCAACCGATCGCTATCAAAAATACCGAGAAGGAGAAGCTGTACGTCAACGCCGACGAAGAGCAGAAATGGCAGGTGACATCGCTCGTGGAGTGGTTACTTTCATAGGGCTTATCCTTTTTGTCTACATGGTCTTCGAGTTTGTAAGTAATAAGCTAGGTTGATCAGGTAATGCATTGGTGTTTTAGGTTCAGGAGTTGAGCAAAAAAGAAGGCTACCCGGTTTCCCAGGTAGCCTTCTTTTATTTACCTAATCGGGGCTTAGAACCAAGCTTTGATGGCATCATTGAAGATGATAAATACCATCAAAGAAAGCAGAATTACCATGCCTACTTTCTGAGAGTTCTCCAGGAATTTGTCCGATGGTTTCCGGCCTGAGATCATTTCCGTGAGCAGGAATACCACGTGGCCGCCGTCCAAAGCAGGAATGGGGAGTAGGTTCATAAAGGCCAGTACCATGCTCAGTAGGCCCGTGATGCGCCAGAAGCGTTCCCAGTCAAAATTGCCACCGAAAATGCGGGCAATTCCGATAGGGCCGGCTAGTGAATCACGAGCATCCAAGCCGCCAGTAAATATGCGGCCAATAGCCTTGGCATTTACCCATACCACATTGAAAGCGCGTGCAGGGCCCTCTGAGAGTGCCTCTGCGAACGTGTAGGTTCTTATAGAGGGGTCAAACAGGGTGGTCACCCCGGCGCCGATAGCACCTTCTTCGTTTACTTTGATGCCCGTGAGGGTAATGGGACGCTCGTTGCGCATTACCGTCAGGTCTACCATCCGATTGGAGCGCTCATCTAGCAGTGCTCTAAAATCCTGGAAGTAGGTTACCTCTACATCACCTACCTGCAATATGCGGTCCCCTTTTTCAATCTTTTGGGCATTGGACTCTTTCGAAAATTCACCGTTAAACTCAAACGGAGCCCTTACGGAAAGAAACTCTTTGCTGTTTTCTTCGTCGGCAAGCTCTGCCGTTTGGTCTTGGGTGAGTGTAAGGTCGAACACCTTGCCGTCTCGATCGATCGTGTAGGTGACCTCACCGTCTGCCAGTAAAATGTCGGCATTGAAAGTTTCATTGAACTCAACGTACTCGCGACCATTTACCTCCAAAATCTTGTCCCCGTCTTGGAAGCCGAGCGTTTCAGCGAATGTGCCCGCAGAAATACCGTGCTTGATGGCCTCATCGCGAGAGATATACACATCTCCAAAAGAGAAAACGATCAGAATAAAAATAGTGACTCCTACTATGACGTTCACAATGATGCCCCCTAGCATGACAATCAGACGCTGCCAGGCTGGCTTTGCTCGAAACTCGTAGGGCTCTGGGTCTTTATCCAGACTTTTTGTGTCCAGTGATTCGTCAATCATACCGGTGATTTTCACAAAACCACCCAAGGGAATAGCCCCAATCCCGTATTCGGTTTCACCTATTTGGATACCCCAGATTTTGGGAGGAAAGCCGATAGAAAATTTTTCAACGCGCATGCCAAAGGCCTTGGCCGCAATGAGGTGTCCAAACTCATGTACACCTACCAAAATTGAGAGGCTCAGCAACAGCTGAACCGTCATGATAATACCGTCCATTTAATCGATTAATGCTTTCGCAAGTGTTCTCGTTTCTTCATCCGTCGCCACATATTCATCCAGCGTTGGTTGTGCAATATAAGCAACCTTTTCCAGGCACCCCTCTACAACGTCAGACATGCCCAAAAAGCTCACCTGATCGCGTAAAAATGCCGCCACTGCAATCTCGTTGGCCGCATTCAGAATACAAGGCATGTTGCCGCCCCGCTCCAAAGCAGTGAATGCTAGTTTGAGATTACGGAAGGTTTCCATATCAGGTTGTTCGAAATGTAATGCCGGGTAATCTGCGAAGTTGAACCGGGGGAAATCCGCCGATAAGCGGTCGGGAAATCCTAACGCATATTGGATGGGCAAGCGCATATCGGGCAGGCCTAGCTGTGCTTTGATGCTACCGTCCTCAAACTGCACTAGCGAGTGGATGATAGACTCCTTATGTACAACCACGTCTACTTGGCTAGGTTCCAAACCGAAAAGCCATTTGGCTTCTATCACCTCCAGGCCTTTGTTCATCAGAGAGGCCGAGTCAATGGTGATCTTGGCTCCCATGTCCCAGTTGGGATGCTTTAGAGCCTGCTCTTTGGTCACTGAGGCCAAGAACTCCCGGTCGCGACCGCGAAAAGGGCCACCGGAGGCCGTAAGGATGATTTTTTCGATGGGGTTGTGAAACTCACCTACCAGGCACTGGAAAATAGCGGAGTGCTCTGAGTCTACGGGGTAGATGTTGACTCCTTTTTCCTTCGCCAGTCGCGTTACCAGATCACCGGCTACCACCAGCGTCTCTTTGTTGGCCAAGGCAATTGCCTTTCCGTATTCGATGGCCCGTACCGTAGGCAGTAGCCCTGCGTAGCCTACTACCGCCGTGAGCACCATATCTACGGTATCCATCTCCATCACCGATGCCAGGGCCTTCTGTCCCGCATATACCTTGATGTCCTTCGGGCCAAGGGCTTCCTGGACCTGGTTGTATTTGTCCTCGTTGGCGATGACCACCACGTTGGGCTTAAACTCTAACGCTTGAGTGATGAGTAGGTCGGCGTTGTTTTGGGCAGTGAGTACCTCAATGCGGAACCGTTCGGGGTGGCGTTTCACTACGTCGAGGGCTTGGGTACCTATAGAACCGGTAGAGCCTAAAATGGCTAGCCCACGCTGGGCAGGAGTATCGTTCAAAACCGTATGTTTTTCCTAAAAAACCAGTGACGAAGGTAATTGTTCTTGGGAGATATTTGGGCGGAAAACTGGTTCCTTTTCCGGGTAGCCTTAGGATTAAAAAGGAGGGCTACCCCCAGCAGGAGTAGCCCAAACCTACAAAACCAAAAAACCACTTTGCAGTGGAAAACATGTTCCATCCAGAAGGTTGAGGTGCGTGGTCTCCCACGCAAGTGGCCAAAATCAACCCCTGAATTCCAACAACAATGGCAAAGGAAGGTCTTCAAAAAGAGGCTGTCAAAAACTTGGTACCGAATACCATACCTAGTGACGAACTTACATTTTCAGTGATTGAAGGTGGATCCTACTGACTGGAAGCTCTATAAAATGTGAAGGCATACCCTGACATTGTTCTTGCCTTGAAGAGACAAGCTGACTTCCCCTCGCTGACGTCCCGGCGGCAAACTTGTTTGTTGGTAATACCCGCCAGGCCGTCCCCATCCGGTCGGGGCATTATGTAAGTAGTGAAAGTATGCCCCGGACGCTAGTTTCGTTCACTGCTAGTGTATCGACATAACCCGTTTGTCGCACTTTTAAAGCAGTGGAAAATGCTGGACATAATTCATGATAAAAGGAGTTTCATTGAATATCGACAGTTTTATTAAATGTAAATAGTGAATATATTTCTTCGTGAAGTTGCAAGATGGAGACCTGTTTCATGTTTATAACCGAGGGAATAATTCTCAGAAGATATTTTTTGAGCGTGCCAATTATTTATACTTTTTAAGGAAAGTGGGGAGTGAGCTAATTCCATTCGCAGATATTCTTTGCTATTGTCTGATGCCCAATCATTTCCATTTCCTATTGAGGCCAAAGAATGGAGTTGATGAAGAGTATCATCCGTTATCATTTGCAATTGGTAACCTAATCAGCTCTTATAGTCAAGCAATGAATAGAAGGTACCATCGTTCAGGTTCATTTTTCCAACAAGGAACCAAAGCGAAATTGCTAACCAAAGATGGATACTATGCATATACCTGTTTCCAATATATTCATTGGAATCCAGTCGCGGCCAGGATTGTACAAGAGTTGCATCAATGGCCATATTCTAGCTATTGTGACTATGCGGGTTTGCGGAATGGAAAATTACCATCCAAAGAATGGGCATTTCGACTTCTGGATGTAACAAGTGATCCTGCCCAGTTTATCGAGGATTCAGAAGGATTTAGAGATTGGTCATTCGATCTATCCCGGATTTATTAATCTCAGTGAAGACGGTCTGATTTAGGATGGTGATGAACTATACCCCTGAGGCTAGTTTTATGCCCTCGCGATCGTCCCGTCGGACTTTCAGAATTGCTAGAACCGACGGACCGGGTCCTACGTGGTCCGG
>DMST01000268.1:28400-29775 GCA_003454975.1 Cytophagales bacterium
TCATGGGAGCAGCTAAGGGGTACCTCTTAAAAAGGTCCGGTATTCTTGTTATCGTTAGCCAGACTAGCCTACTACAAGTCACGGGACTGACCTAGCCCCAACCGCTTAACCGATGACCCGCTTTCTGGAACGGCTGATTTGGCTATCTTGGCCCCATACTTAAACTATTCTTTTATTCTTTTTCGCTTATGACACGCTATATCCATGCCCTGCTGGGGGCACTGGTGGTTTCCTGTGCGGTAATGGCCCAGCCACCTACCGACGAGGAGATGATCCGCAAAATATATGACGAAGCGCTTTACCGGGGAGAGGCTTACGAGAATCTGCGTTACCTTACCAAGAGTATAGGAGCGCGACTAAGTGGCTCCCCCCAAGCGGCTGCGGCTGTAGAATGGGGCAAACAGGTGATGGAGTCCTATGGCTTCGATACCGTATACTTACAACCGGTGATGGTGCCCCACTGGGTACGTGGCGAGGTAGAGCAGGCCCGTATTGTCTCCAGTCAACTGGGTACGGTAGAGGTAGATATTATTGGCCTAGGCAACAGCATTGGTACTGTTGCGGGCGGTGTTACTGCTCAACTGGTGGAAGTGACCACCTTTGATGAACTCCGTGAGATGAACCCGGCTGATGTAGAGGGGAAGATCGTATTCTTTAACCGTCCCTTTGATGATGGTTTGATCTCGCAAGGTGCCGCATATGGTGGTGCCGTAGGCCAACGGGGTGGGGGCCCTGTAGAGGCTGCTAAGATGGGCGCTATCGGCTGTGTAGTGCGCTCCATGACCAGCAACCGCGATGATGTACCCCATACGGGAGGTACGCGTTACCAGCTGAACGTACCTCAGATTCCGGCCATTGCCATCAGCACTCTGGACGCTGACCTGCTGAGCGACTTGCTTAAAAAAGAACCTGATGTGAAGCTGTTCATGGAAACCAGCGGAAAATTCATGGAAGATAAGCTGAGCTACAACGTGATTGGTGAGCTTTGGGGCTCTGAAAATCCGGACAATATCATTCTGGTAGGCGGACACCTGGATAGCTGGGACGTGGGCGAAGGTGCCCATGATGACGGCGCTGGTACGGTGCACACCATCGAGACCCTGCGCCTGCTAAAGACTTTGGATTACCAACCCAAGAATACTATCCGTGGGGTGTTGTTCATGAACGAAGAGAACGGACTACGGGGCGGCCGTAAGTACGCCGATGTAGCTGCTGAGGCGGATCAGAAACACCTCGTGGCTTTAGAGTCAGATAGTGGAGGTTTTGTGCCCCGCGGCTTTACCATGGACTCGGACGATGAGAAGGTGGCTAAGTTCATGAGCTGGGCACCACTTTTCCGGCCGTATATGGCCGACCGCTTTGAGCCAGGCGGTGG
>DMST01000268.1:29812-39714 GCA_003454975.1 Cytophagales bacterium
AGCCAGGCGGTGGTGGTGCAGACATCGGCCCATTGAAAAATCAGGGAGTGCCACTAATTGGTTTCCGACCTGATGGGCAACGGTATTTTGACTACCACCACACCCATGAGGATACTTTTGAAAAGGTAGACGATCGGGAACTGCACATGGGTGCAGCGGCCATTGCCAGCTTATTGTACCTCATCGATCAGCACGGATTGTAAAAATACCCAGGTTAAAGTGAGGCGGAGGCATTCGAATAGAGTGTCTCCGCTTTTTCTTGGTGTCTGTCCACCCCATGTTCACCAGAAATTCGGGGAGATTGCACCAACACCTGCTACCTTCAGGACGTTAACTTTTTTGAAACCTACGTACCCATGCGAAACACCCTACTACTGGCAGCCGCGAGCAGCTTACTACTATGGGGGCTAGTGGCCTTCCGGCCTGCCGATACTCTGTCCGATGACACCTCGGTCATCAATTTACTCATTCAACTAGGTGATACGGTTGCCTTGCGGTATCAGGATGTCTCCACCGATCCTGAAGTTATCCAGCGAGGTCGAGAGATTATTGAACTTGGTAGGACCATTGGGCCTAGTGGTCGCCGGTCAGACTTTGTGAGTAAGTATTACAACTGTACTTCGTGCCACAATCAGGTGCAGGAAGATCCGGATCTGGCCAATCCTAATCCTGATGATCGTTTGAAATATGCACAGGCGAACGGATTGCCCTTCTTGCAGGCTACTACGTTTCATGGCATACTGAACCGGGAGAGCTGGTACAACGAAGATTACTACAAGAAATACGGTGAGCTAGTGTATGCTGCCAATCATGACGTACGCGAAGCCATACAGCTTTGTGCTCAGGAGTGTGCCCAGGGCAGGCCTGTAGAGGAATGGGAGATGGAGGCCATTATGGCGTACTACCGTGAACTCGCTTTTCGTGTGAGCGATTTAAACCTTTCGGCTTCTGAGCGTCAAACGTTAGAAAGCGGATTGGATGATCCGGCAAGAAGCCAGGAAATGATCACTTTGTTGAAGTCCAAGTACCTTACTTACTCCCCTGCTACCTTTGGAAATGCCCCGCAGGACAAAAAAAAGGGATACGAAGGACTGCAAGGAGATTCTGAAAATGGGGAATTAGTATTCACTTTGGGCTGTCAAAACTGCCATAAGCCAGAGGGTGTTTCGGATGTAGTGCTAGATAAAAGTCGCTTTACTTTGAAGAAACTAAAGGATAATCTCACAAAAGGTAACCTTTATAGCATCTATCAAGTTATTCGATACGGAACCCATCCGGAACCGGGTCACAGGCCCTACATGCCGCATTATACGCTGGAACGGATGAGTCACCAACAAGTAGAAGACTTACGGGCGTTCATTGAGAAGGGTGCCCGCCGATGATATACCCCGGAAGAGGGGGTAATACCTCTTCATGCTTAGTTGTATGAAAAAAGGCGTGCTTATGGCATTGCCTTTTTTGTTTTTAGGGAGTTGATGAAGAATTCTTTACCTCGGGTGTACTTACCATTCCTCCCTCAATATCCCCAATAACTCTTTTATCCCCTCAGTATAATTTCCCATCCGGATGTTCTCATTTGGGCTATGCTGGTTATTATCAGGATTTACGGTGGGTACCGTTACGGCCGGGATTCCCAGGGTATTCACAAACGGTGATATGGGGATGGAGCCGCCAGAGGTGCGCTTGATGATGGGCTCTTGGCCCAAGGTATGGGTTACAGCCTGGATGAGCCATTGGCCTAGCTCTGAGTCTACCTCAGTACGGAAAGCTCCGTAGGAGACATTGTAGGTGAAATGGGCCAGCCTTCCAAATTCTTTGCGCTCGGTGTCGGTGGGTTCATCGCCGGCAATAAAATGGTAGCCTTGGTCCTCGATGAAGCCCTTGGTCAAGCCAATTAGCCGTTCTGGGTCGCTCTCCTTTACCAGCCGAACATCAATTTCGGCTACCGCTGTTGCTGGGACGATGGTTCTTTTCTCAGAGCCTACCCATCCGGCCGACATGCCTCGTACGTTGAGCGAGGGGTACTGGATAGCCTCTTGCAAGGTAATGCCCACTGCGTCCGTTTCAGCAATGCCTAGCTGTTGCATAATAGCCTCCTCATCATCTGGTACCGCATCCATGATGGCCCTGGCATTATCGTCGATGGTGATGCCGTCGTAGTAACCGGGTATGACCACTCGACCCTGTTCGTCCTTCATGCCACCCACCAATTGCATCAGACGGAAGGCCGGGTTGGGAGCCCAATTGCCGTAGTGTCCACTATGCTGGGGAGCTTTGGGACCAAACACCGTGAGGGTGATGGTAGCGATGCCCCGTGCGCCGAAGGTAAGGGTAGGTAAATTGCTTGGGTGACGGGGTCCGTCAAAGATGAGCAACGCATCTGCGGCCAAAGCCTCCCGGTTTTCCTGTACCGCTTGGGGTAGGTGGGGAGAACCGAGCTCCTCTTCAAAATCCATAATTACTTTCACCGAATACGAGGGCGTTTCGCCCAACTCCTGCATTACCTTCCAGGCAGTGAGGAACATCATCACGGGGCCCTTAGCATCAGAAGCAGCCCGTACAAACATCCGGTATTCCGGATCGTAATCGTCATATAGCCTTTCCATAGGTATGGTTTCCCATTCTCCTTGGTCATTTTGGGCCTTTAGGGTGGGGGTAAAAGGCGTCTCCTGATCCCATTTGGAGGGGTCTACCGGTTGACCATCTATTTGGAGATAGATCAGTACTGTTTTCTCGGCGCCTGCTATGTGATACTCGGCAAGAAGGAGCGGGACCGTCTCAGTCTCTAATCGTTGGGTAGTGAATCCCAACTCACCGAACGCCTCTTCACACCAAACCACGTTGGGCTCAATTTGCTCTGGAAAATGAGCATCGTTGGGAATGGAATAAAATTCGATGAGGGTGGGGTAAGAGTCTCTTGTTGCTTTTGCCAATCGTTCTGCCAAATCGGACTGTGCACAAAGCGGATGCGCAAGAAGGGTAGATAGTAGGATAACTAGGGTGGTTTTCATAAGCGGTTTCGGTTAGAAAATAAGGTAACCGCTTTCCTATGGGTTTGCAAATCGGAGAAAAGTAACTGACAAGAATCAGGTTGTGTATGGAATGAGCATCAGGGAAAATACTTGGGTTAAGAAGCAATTTGGGAGTGCAAAAAAGAAGGACCATGATCTGGCTATTTATACTGCTGGGAATTTTGGGGTTGCTCCTCCTGGGAGTTTGCCTGTTGCCTTTCTCACTAGTCATCAATTCCCAGGAAGAGCAGTACCTAATCAGGATTGGAAAATGGCTAACCATTCGGTTGGTACTAGCAGCTGGTTTACCTGCAGTGGCAATTAAGGCACCATTTTATGAGAAAGTGTATGGTTGGGAAGATTTGACTGGATTAAGAAAGCAGAAGAGAAAGGGAAGGAAACGGCCAAAAAAGAAGCCTAAACGCTTGACTGTGAGTAAGATTAGGCGCGTAGTCCTGAACGCAAGGAAAAGTTTTCAGGTAAAGCGGTTTCACGTCATTGTCAATACCGGGGACCCGCTCTGGAACGCTTGGCTTTATCCACTAGGTTATCTGCTGGGCATGCCCCGAGACCGGTTTCAAGTAGCTTTCCATTTACCAACCACCGTAGACCTCCAGATTGATAACCGGGTGGGTAGACTAGGCTGGGCGGTAGCAAAAGCATTCATTTATAAACCCTCAAAAAAGATCAAGTTATGACTACAGATTGGAGTACGGTACTGCCGCAAGTGACAGCCTTTTTGAAAGATGAGGCGAATACTAAAACTATTATTGGTGAGGAATTTACGCTTGGTGAATTTTCCTGTGTGCCGGTTATGCGTCTGGGGATGGGGTTTGGCTCCGGTGGTGGCGAAGGCGAAGGGCCCAAAGGCACAGGCAAAGGTGATGGAGGAGCCGCGGGTGGGGGGATTGGTTTAGACCCTATCGGATTCCTGGTATCAAGAAAGGATACCATAGATTTTGTACCTACCCGAGGCAAAGGGGGCTTGTCTTCGGTGATTGAGAAGGCGCCTGAGCTGTTCGAAAAATGGTTGGACAAGGATAAGGAAGAACCGATAGAGGCATAAGGGGATCTGCCACTAGGCAAAGAACGAAAAAGCCCGACAGGTACACCTTGTGGGCTCAATTTTATATAGGGAAGTAAGATCTTAGTAGGCCCTTACCAGGTTGCCGTCCATAAAGTTGACGTAAGCCTTGTTCACGACGCGCATACCGCCAGGAGTAGGGTAATTGCCCGTGAAGTACCAATCGCCCAGATTGTTGGGGCAGGCTTGGTGCAAGCCTTCTACTGTTTGGTAAATCACTTCTACATCAGCCTTCACCGTGTCCATCTTGATGATCTCAGCGATTTTGGCCGAAATCTCCTCATTGGTAAACTGATCAAACAGGCGCTGTACAGGATTCTCGATGCGTTTCTCGGCAATCACAGCCTTGGCCTCATCGTATACTTCGTCCAGTAAGTACTCCTTATTCCGCTCTTCCAATAGGGCGAGCATGGCCCGAAAGGCCACAAACTCTTTCATCTTACTCATGTCGATGCCGTAGCAATCGGGGTAGCGGATCTGAGGAGCCGATGAAACAACAATAATTTTCTTGGGCTCCAGACGGTCCAGCATACGGATGATGCTCTTCTCCAACGTAGTGCCCCGCACAATGGAATCATCAATTACTACCAGTGTATCAACACCCTTCTTGATGACCTCATAGGTAGTATCGTATACATTGGATACCATCTCATCGCGGTGCTCATCACCAGTAATGAATGTTCGAAGCTTCGCGTCTTTCAGTACCAGCTTTTCTACTCTAGGCCGAAAGGAGATCAGCTCCTCGGGTGTCATTTGTGTGGGTAATTTATCCACCAATGCACGCTTGCGCTGTTCCACCAGGTAGTCCTCCAAACCATCGACCATGCCGTAGAAGGCGGTTTCAGCGGTATTGGGTATGTAGCTGAAAACCGTGTTTTTGAGATCGTAATTGACCGCCTCCAAGATCTGGGGTACCAACTGGCGACCTAACTGCTTACGCTCCTGATAGATTTCCGGATCTGTACCCCTTGAGAAATAAATACGCTCAAAGCTACAGGCTTTACGCTCGCGCGGCTGAATGAATTGCTTAATGGCCCAGTCGCCGTGCTTGTCAATGATGAGTGCGTTGCCTGGGGGTACCTCTTGGATACTATCGTAATCTGCATTGAAGGCCGTTTTGATCGCGGCCTTTTCAGAGGCTACCACTACCACCTCATCGTCTACGTAATAATAGGCCGGGCGAATGCCATTGGGGTCACGAGCCACAAAAGCCCCACCGTATCCAGTGAGGCCTGCCATGGCGTATCCGCCGTCAAAGTCTTTGTTGGACCGCTCTAGCACGCGTTGCAAATCCAATTCTGATTCTATGATCTCGGTAATCTCCTGATTGGTATACCGATCTTTGTATTCTTCAAAAATGCGCTGCACCTCATCGTCTAGAAAGTGGCCCATTTTTTCCATCACCGTAATGGTGTCTATCTTCTCTTTGGGATGCTGACCCAGGTCAATGAGTTTTTTAAATAGCTCATCCACATTGGTCATGTTAAAGTTGCCGGCCACTACCAGATTTTTGCTCCGCCAGTTGTTTTGCCGCAGCATGGGGTGAACGTTTTCTAAACTATTTTTGCCGTGGGTGCCGTACCGCAAGTGTCCCAGCCAAACCTCACCACTGAAGGCGCAATTTTTTTGCAGCCATTCCATGTCGTGGTAATACTTCTCAGGATCAGAATCCTTGGCTTTCTTGAACTTTGCGTGAATTTTCTCGAAGACGTCCTTGATGGGTTCCTTCTCGATGCTGCGGGTACGGCTGATGTAGCGGTAACCGGGTTCAATATCCACCTTGATGTTTGCCACACCCGCGCCATCCTGGCCCCGGTTGCGTTGTTTTTCCATGAGCAAATAGAGCTTGCTCATACCGTAGCGAGGCGAGCCGTATTTGTCAGCATAATACTGCATTGGCTTGCGCAGACGAATGAGGGCTATCCCGCATTCATGTTTAATTGCTTCGCTCATAATGGCCGTCGGTTCCCCGAGAGTTGTGTGTAGTTTAGAATAAACGGTTCAAGGCTTCTAACATCAAGTCGGACCGGAAAAATCCAATCAAGAGCAGAAGTGTCAGTACACTGACAAGTACCTCTCTGTACGAGATTCTAGAGTGATTTGTGGCAAAAATCTCATTTTTCTTGAAGAAGAGAAAGTAGGGGATCTTTAAATAGTAAAATAACGCTACTACAGTACTAAAAAGTCCTATTCCTCCTGCCCAAGCCATCCAAACGCTCTCTGTATGGCTATACACATCGAAAACTGCGCTCAGCGTAATTAGTTTAGCAATAAACCCGGCGGTGGGGGGTAATCCTACTAGGGCAATCATGACCACCAAGAGCAGAATGGCTGGATAGGGAAGCTGTTGACCCCAACCTTTCCATTGACTGATCCTGTCGGTACCGGTATGCTGGTGTAGTTGTTGGATAAGTCCAAACGCGGCGAAGTTCATAATCAAGTATACCAAGCCGTATATGCGGAAGGCATCTACAGAAGCCCAGGGGGCTGCTAGTGCAGCCAGCAGAAGGAATCCGCTGTGTGCTATGGAAGAGTAGGTCATCAGCCGCATGGCCTTGCCCTGCAGCAGGGCTGCCAGATTGCCTACCAGCAGGGTAGCCACGATGATTGCCGGCCACAGGGTGCCCCAATAGCTGTTGAGGCCTGGTGCTGTTTCAGGAGACACAACGAGGCCAAGTCTTAACAGGAGCGTTGCCGCTGCTATTTTCGGTACTACAGAAAAGAAGGCCACCAGCGGGAGCGGCGCTGTTTCGTACACATCCGGTGCCCATAGGTGGGCGGGAGCCGCAGATATTTTGAAGGCTATGGCAAAGGTGACGCCCAACCCTAGTACAATCTGTGCCAGGAGAGGTAGACCGTTCAATTGACTCCAAAAGGTAGGTGACAGCGGGTTGAGCGTACCCGTGACGCCGTATACCCAAGATAGGCTGTACAGCAGCACCCCGGAGCTGACCGCCCCGAAGAGCAGGTACTTCATGCTGCTTTCAGCACTGCGTTTGTCCTCTTTCAGGTGTGTGGCTAAATATCCGGAGAGGGAGAGGGTTTCGAGTGCCAGGTACACCATGAGCAAGTGGCTGCTAGCCCCGAGGAACATGGCCCCCAGCAGGAGCCCCAGTACCAGCACATAATATTCGCCCTTGCTTCTGAATTTTTCATTGGAGGCGGATAAGCTCCAGAGGGTAGTTAAGATGGTACCTAGTAAGGCGATGACTTTTACATATTGGCTATGTTGGTCCCACTGTATAAGCCCAAAGAATAGCGTAGAGGAAGGAGGAGTCAGCGAAAAAAAACAAAGGTAACCGATGGCTATCAGGAGGCCCACCAAGGTAATCCATCCGTATACTCTGTGGTCTTTCCCCTTGAGAATGACATTGGCGAGCACCACCGCCAACAACGTTATGGCCACCAAACCCTCAGGCAACAGGTAGGGGAGCTGTTCGGAAATACTACTTAGCCGATCCGTAATTGTGACCTCCCTCATAGGTTTTCCAATAATTGCAGCAAAGCCTGGTTGTTGGTTACCCCTTCAATTAACCGGGATACTCCACCGTTGGTAAGGTTGAGTACCCACTGTGGGAACAGTCCGAAAAGTAGGGCGGCGATTACGAGAGGTAGCGTAAGTAAATACTCACGAGGAGTGAGGTCAGTGAGGGACTCGCGCCAACTACTTTGTCTTAACTGCAAAGGCCCAAAGAACATACGCTGGAGGGTCCAGAGATAATAACCTGCCCCCAGCACAATACCTAGCAGTGCCACAAAGGGCATCCAGGTAGGTACAAACTCTGAGCTGAATGCCCCAATGAGCACGAATAGCTCGGCGATGAAACCACTAAACCCAGGCAAACCCAGCGAAGCAAAGAACGCTACCCCGATTACGGCGGTGTACTTGGGCATTACTTGTCCTAACCCACGGTAATCGGCGATGTTCCGGTTGTGGGTTCGGTCATAAAGCACGCCTGCCAGCAGGAATAGGAGTGGCGAGATAAAACCGTGGCTGAACATCTGGTAGATGGCACCGCTTACGCCTTCGGTATTGAGGGCGGCAATCCCTAGAAGCACGAAGCCCATGTGGGAGACTGAAGAATACGCAATCAGTTTCTTTAGGTCAGTTTGTGCCAGGGCGGTATAGGCACCGTATACTATGGATAATACTCCGAAGCCTGCTACCCAAGTACTGAAGCTAACAGCGGCGTCTGGGAAGATGGGGTAGGCGATCCGTAAGAGTCCGTAGCCGCCAATCTTCAATAGTACCCCTGCAAGCACCACCGAAATGGGCGTAGAGGCCTCCACGTGGGCGTCGGGCAACCAAGTGTGGAGCGGCACCATGGGTAGCTTGATACCAAAGCCAATAAGAAGAAGCAAAAAGGCTAAGCCCCGCAAAGACCAACCCAGCCAATGAGCATGGTTGGTGATAGATAATACTGAATCTACGAGGGTGTTTCGCGGATCGGGGAGCTGGGTAAGATCCAGTTTCCGCACCAATTGGTCCTGAGCAATCATCCCGGTTTCTACATCCTCTTGCACCGACCGGGCATAAGATAAAGCATCATCGGTGGTTCTCTCCACACCCACATACTCCCCGGTAGCTTCGGGGTGGTAGGTACTGGCATACAGGCCAATAATAACCGCCAGTATAAAGAGCGAACCCACCAGGGTGTAGAGAAAGAACTTGATGGAAGCGTATTCGCGCCGCTTTCCGCCCCAGATTCCAATGAGGAAATACATGGGAAGCAGCATGAACTCGAAGAATAGGTAAAACAGGAGTAAATCCAGTGCCAAAAAGGATCCCAGTACGGAACTGGTAAGCAGTAAGTACAAGGCAAAATACCCTCGGGTTTTTGTCTGTACCTTCCAGGAGGCAATCACCCCTACCCACATAATGAGGACCGAAAGGAGTACCATGGTGATGCTAATACCGTCTACGCCCACAAAGTAGTCCGCTGACCACTGTCCCAGACCACCCAAATCGAGGGTAAACCATGCTTGCTTTTCAAAGAGTGCGAGCCCATCGGTATCCTCGGCTCCTTGGAAAAGAAAGTACAACCCTGCGCCCAACCAAAGATTGAGGCTGGTGGCTACCAGCGCAACCCACCGTGCAAACTGAGCCTGCTTGGAGGGTAGAAAAACCACCAATGCGGCCGCTATGAGCGGAATGAATATCAGGTAGGAAAGCAGTTTATCTTCCATAGTTTGCTTACCAAAGAATCAAAATGGCTAAAACAAGTACCGTGACCGCCAAGGCACGGATCAGGTAGGTCTGGATCTGCCCACTGCGTGGCGTGCTCAACCAGTGACCTACTCTTTTGGCTAGTTTGGCTACTCCATTGACCAACCCATCTACCAAGTACCGGTCTGCAAATTGGACCAATTGAGCCCCTACCACCTGCCCTTTGCTCAGCAAATGAACCAAGCCATCCCAAGCCCGTGAATCAAGCCAGTTGGTGGCTTTGCCTACTTGCACTGAAAATGGAACTACGGTCTTTTGGTAGAATAAATCGAGGAAAAGGGCCTGGTAGGAAAGCCGAGCCAAAATGCCGGGTGAAGTCTCTACTTTGGCTCTGCCAGGTCGCTTACGAAACAAAACGGCAGCTACACCCAATACAGAAAGGGCCATCGATACCCATAGCAGCCACCCTGGACCTTCTTTTGGGTGTCCGTGGAGCAGGGTAATGAGCCAACTCCGGTGCGCATGCAAGGGATCTAAGCTGAACCAGAAGACCAGGGAAAGTACTCCCAGTGCAAGTACTATGATGGGCATCATCCTTGGCAAAGCGGGGCCGCCAGGGTGTAATTCTGGATGGCGGGCG
>DMST01000268.1:39778-103143 GCA_003454975.1 Cytophagales bacterium
CAAAGGCGAGTAATGTATAGGGGAGTAAGTGCGGCGGCGGCCAATCCCAACCAGCCGGCAACTGGAGTAGGGCCTGCAAAGGCACTCCCCAGGATGGCTTCCTTGGATAAAAAACCACTAAGGAGTGGTAGCCCAGCTAAGGCCGCTCCGCACAAGGCGAAGGCGATGCTCAACCCAGGCATGGCCTTGTGCAATCCGCCCAGATTGCGGATATCTTGCACATCCAACTCCTTGGGGAAAGTGCCTGCGTGCTGCTGCTGGTGCAGGTAGTGAATGATGGCGCCGGCCCCCAGGAATAGCCCGGCTTTGAAAAAGGCGTGGGTAAATAGATGCAAGAAGCCTGTTTCGGGCGCGCCAGATCCTATCCCGATCATCATAAACCCGAGCTGGGATATGGTGGAATAGGCCAGAACCTTCTTGATGTCTGTTTGGTACAAGGCGCTAAAGGCGCCTAAAAGGGCAGTGGTGCCCCCTAGTATGCTGATCCAGGGGAGTACGGGCCCTAATATGGGAGATACTCTGAATAGCAGAAATATGCCCGCCACGACCATAGTGGCTGCATGGATAAGCGCAGATACCGGGGTGGGACCTTGCATGGCATCTGGTAGCCAAACGTATAAAGGGAACTGTGCAGATTTGCCCAGGGCTCCCAATACCAGGAAAAGCGCGGGCAACCAGTAGAAGGGTAGCGTGTTGCCAGTTAAGGCGGTCTCAAATTCAGTAAACTCAACACCTATTCCCTGTGCAATGAGCAGGCAAATACCCGCAAGAAAGAGCACGTCGCCCACCCTATTAACAATAAAAGCCTTTTTTGCTGCGCTGGCAGCAGCAGGTTTGCGGTACCAGAACCCAATGAGTAAGAAAGAGGCTACCCCAACGATCTCCCACCAGAAAAATAGGGTAATCAGGTCCGTAGCCGCTACCAAGCAAAACATAGCCGTTGTGAATAAGCCCAGATACGCAAAATACCGATGCAAGCCGGGATCATCCTTCATGTAATGAATAGAGAAGAGGTGTACCAATAGGGAGATAAAACCTACCAGACCTAACATGAGGAGGGCCGGCTCATCTATCTGAATGCCACCGGATATTCCACCAAAAGTGGGGATATTCGGAAGGGAGAGCATTTGCCAGGTCCACCAGGCAAAGCGTTTGCCGGATAGTTCAGGGAAGTGGGGGATTCCCCAGGCAAGAAACAGCAGCAAACTAGTGGCTATTGAAAAACTTGCCAGAACACCTGCCCAACGTCTAGAAGAGGGGCCTATGGTGATCAGTAAAATAAAGGATAAAAGAGGGAGAAATATCCCAACCAGCATCCACATAAGCTATTCCCTTACCGAGTTGATGCGGTCGATATCCGCAGTTTTGAAATATTGGTACACCCGCAGTACCAAGGCCAGACCTACAGCCGCTTCGGCCGCAGCCAACACTATTACAAATAGGCTCATGATCTGTCCTTCCAGACTTTCATGCATACGGGCAAAAGCGATAAAGTTGAGGTTGGCAGCATTGAGCATCAGCTCCACCCCCATCAGTACCACAATGGTATTCTTCTTGGTAAGGATGATGGCCAGCCCCAGACAAAATAGTGCGGCGCCCAAAAAAAGCACGTGGGAGGTGGGAACCATAACTCTAAAAAATGTACCCGTATTTGAATGAAGGCCAAAAGGTACAAAACAGGTGGTGATGCCCCAAACGCACCGGCTGTAGTTCAGTTATGTGTATCAATACAGTGACCAAATGGCCCTAAATTTGGTGTATTGGAGTTGTGGTTTTACAAGGAATATTTTGAACTTGAGGAAAAACTGTAAAGTATGAAGATTTCTATTGGGCTTCTGCTGATTACATGCTTATTCTCAGCCTTCACCTCTTCTGATACACACGATCAGGAGGAAGCCATTTTTCACGCCGTTTTTACTCACCGAGAGGTTGAACGTGCCATTATCCATGTACCCCGTTGGGAGCATGCTCCTATCCAGTTGATTTTGCTACAGAATGAGTTTACGGCCGATGTACAATCCATTCAGCTGCATTCTGCTCAGCTAGTAGTATTGAATGAGGACGGTATTCGGCAGAACCGAATTACCACTTATTATGCTATAAATGATTTTGTACAGTCCGGCAATACCGCTACTCTCTCCTTTGCGCAGTGGAGAGGCGTGCCCAGTAGGCCTATTGCCGGTGGGTATGCCGCAGATGTGAGTTTGGTTCGTCGGAAAGGACGCTGGGTAGCTACCCGTGTGGAGCTTCAAGAAGACTGATTTCTTACCCCTACTTCAAGAATTCCCATTGCTGAATTGCTAAAAATTGGGGCTTTGGGCCCCATCCTTTGCAGAATCTTTCTAATATTTGGGATTCATCCAAATAGCTAAGTAGTCCTTTGGGAATTCGCAAACAGATACGCAGTTGGTTTTCTGATCATACAGGGCCCAAACTTACCCTCATGATCGGGGGAAGTCTGTTATGCATTCTAGTATTGGGCAGTGCCCGGCAAAAAGAATATTATCCCTCGGGCAGTCTCAAGTCGTCTTCAACTACTTTGTTTGGCATGAAGGTGGGCAGATACTACAGCTACTATGCTACTGGACAGAAAGAAAGCCAAGCGTGGTATTTCTTTGGTCATGCCCAGGGGTACCAGCACTACTATTCGCGTACGGGAGTACAGTCGGGCGAGGGTTACGCTTTCTTAGGGAAGCAGCAATATCAGATTGAGGCTGATCCTTACGGAAATAAACTGCACAAGATCTACGATGAAGATGGTCAGATGGGCTATATGCTGCGGTATCAGCCCACGGGTGAGTTTATGGACAGCGTGGCCGTGGAATATGAGGAAGGGATAGTATACGAACAATACTATTCAGAGGAGGGGGTGCTCAAAGGTAGGGCCGCTTTCAGAGGGGACGAAAAGTTGTGCTGGCTCAATTATTTGGAAGACGGCCGTCAACATGGCGAACTTTTTATTGACATGGAGCCTAGTGCCAAATGGGCGATGGACTCGGTTTACTATGAGGTGCACCATATCGTAAAAGTGCAGCCTGAAGATCGGCTTCAGTTGGCCGTGTTTCTTCCTTCTGAGGACTGCCCGGTATACAACAAACAACTTCGCGGATATTTAGAGTTTGTAGCGGTTCCGAAGGCTTTGCGGGAGCAAGAGGGAGCACAGCTTTTTATTGTAGAATACACCCCTGAGGGTAGGGTAGTCATGGAGCATGAGATTTCCTTTGGTACTGCCTTGCATGCGGGCCCCCGAGCGCTTCGCGCGCGCGATGTATTCCTACTCCACTGCTTTAATAGCAGCGCGGCCGCAGGAGCCTAATCCTGTTTCTCTCTTTCTTGTCTTTCCATTTCTTCCCCTATTTCACTCATGAAACCCATTTTATCCTCAAAGAAACTCCGTTCGGTTAGTTACGATATCCGTGGGCCGGTACAGGAAAAAGCCTACCATATGGAGGAGGAAGGCCATCGGATTATGAAACTCAACATCGGTAATCCGGCGCCTTTCAATCTATTGGCTCCTGACGAAATCTTGCAAGACGTGGTGCACAACCTGTCTCAGGCGCAGGGGTATATCGAATCCAAGGGCTTGTATTCGGCACGCAAAGCAGTGATGCAGGAGTGCCAGCGGCAAGGCATCATGGATGTGCAGGTAAACGATATTTACTTAGGCAACGGGGTAAGTGAGCTCATTGTCATGGCCATGCAGGCTTTGCTCAATGTTGGGGACGAGATTTTACTACCCGCCCCGGATTACCCGCTTTGGACGGCCGCAACGGTACTGGGAGGAGGTACGCCTGTCCATTACGTATGCGATGAGTTGGCCGGTTGGCAGCCCGATCTGGCCGATATTCGGAGTAAGATCACCCCAAATACCCGGGGTATTGTTGTGATCAATCCTAACAACCCTACGGGGGCGGTGTATTCCAGGGAGGTACTGGAAGAAATCACTGCTTTGGCAGAAGAGCACGATCTCATTGTGTTTTCGGATGAGATCTACGACAAAATTCTCTACGAAGATGCCGTGCATGTGCCCATGGCTTCACTTTCCGATGATGTGCTTACTCTCACCTTCAACGGCCTTTCGAAGGCCTACCGCTTGGCCGGTTTTCGGTCAGGTTGGATGTACCTGAGTGGGCCCAAACATCGGGCCAAGGACTACGTGAAGGGATTGGATATACTGGCGAGCATGCGCTTGTGTGCCAACGTGCCGGCTATGTATGGGGTGCAAACTGCTTTGGGTGGCTACCAAAGTATCAATGATTTGGTAGCACCGGGAGGTAGGCTTCGCCAGCAACGCGACCTAACGGTGAAGATGCTCAACGATATTCCTGGGCTGTCTTGCCAGACTCCCAAGGGGGCGCTGTATTGTTTTGCCAGGATAGACCCAAAGAAGATCAAAATTGAGGACGATGAGCAAATGGCTTTGGACCTGCTGACCAGGAAGAAAATCTTGCTTGCTCACGGAGGTACCTTCAACCATATCGATACCCAGCATTTCAGAGTGGTCTTTTTACCCAGTGTGGTAGACCTGCGCAGGGCCCTGACCGGAATCGGCGAGTTCTTTGCGGATTACGAGCCTTAACGGCCTATCGGGATAACCATGGAGAAGCCTGTTGGGCTTACTTGAACACCGGTGAGGAAGGGCTGTAGTTCGGCCAGTCCAGGGTGGAGAATGAAGTACATGGCAAGATCAAAGGCAAACAAGAAGCCTCCTTGTAGTAGGATGCTGTTTCCCCATCCCATCCATTGGTCGGCCCGAGCGGGGTCGTTCTTGGAACGCTCGCGCAAATACAAGCCTCCGCCCATGTAGGCGATGTCCAGAGCGGCATTGAACAGGAAAGCTTTTTCTAGAAGGAACTGGTGCTCCAGGCCTTGCCAAGCGGTCCAGGACGTGGGGTCGTCGGAAGCCATGCCGAAGTAGCTACCTGCGGCAATCCCCAGATTGACTACGTTCCAGAACAAGTTCATCTGATGGAAAGACCGGGTAGCTCCGGTGGTGCGCGCCATCCCAATACCCCCAATGGCCATGTTGGCAATGGCCCAGCCGCCCAGAGTATACATACCTACCCGCGCGGTCTGCATGCGTTGGATATTAACGTCCAACAGGGTAGGGGCCTGGGCTTGGACTAGTAAGGGAAACAGGAGGAAAAGTGAGGCCAGCAGAAGGGTTTTCCGAGACATGGGATTGGGGTTTTCTCCTAAACTGATTTGCCGAACATAGGTTTGCTATTTCAGCAAGTCTTGCAATACCAGTTGCATGGTTTCCAGCCGTTGTTCCTCTTGCAGAATCACCGGACGGGCCACGCGTTTCTCACAATCGTTGATGGCACAGCGCTCGCAAGTGGTGCTCACAAACTGAGTAGGAATGTTGGGATCGTTCCAGAAACGCACCTTGCGTTTGAGTGTTTCGTTCAGATTGAGCCCAATGGTAACGCTGGAAAGGGTAGAGGCTACCGTAGATTGAGGCCGGGCCAGGGTCAGGATCAAAAACTCCGATTTGTTTTCTGAATAGAACGATCGCTGTACCAGGCATATCGGCTGCGTTAGCTCTCCGGCTTCGGTGAGCTGTTTCGCCTCGTGTAGTGCTTGCACACTGGCCCACCGGCGGCAATAGTGTTCGTTTAGGAAAGTACCGTGGGGCAGGTGGTGCGATAGGTGAAGCTCTTTGGTAAGTTCAATTCGGTCTACCTCCCAGTCAGAGCTAAACCGGAAGAAGAACAAGTCGCTGATACCCAAATGCTTGGGGAGTAAGTTGGTGAGACGGTACATGAACATCTCGGGCGTAGCTCCGGAAGATTCCATGAGTTCTACCAATTGACTAGCCTCGAAGGTTTTCTCGACAAAAATGGATTTGAGTGCCTGAATAAAAGGCTTTTCTGGCATCAGCAGGGCATTAGCAAAATAGGAGGCTTTAAAGTTGTTGAGTACCTGCTCAAAAGAAGTCACGTTGACCCACGAAGCGGTGTAGGGGCGGGCAGTAAGGTTGAGAAAGCTGTATCCTACCTCACGACCCAGGGTGAAGATGACCTGCCGCTCGGTGAGCGACGAATTGAGAAGAAGGCGTGGAGTTTTCTCATCGGGGATGAGCACCGATCGCAGGTCTTGCAGATCGGGATGGGCATCCAGCCCTCCGTATTCAATTTGGTACCCAAACTGCTCCTGTAGGCAGTTCTCCAAGATTTGACGACGTGCTACCGGGTCTTGGGTAAGGCCGTACTCTTTGCGGAAGGTATCGGCGGCCTCTTCCAGCTCCGGGAAATAGTTCTCGTACATTTCCTGGTAAGACCGCAGTACCGAGAAAAAGAACGTTTCCAACTTGATGTCATAGCTGCGGCATACCGCAATAATGGTATTCACAAAAGCGCTGAACTTGTTCGGTTCGTCAGAGCTCAGTACCTCCAGTAGTTTGTTTGCCTCGATGTTGAACATATCCAGCGGCAGTTCACTGAGGATGTTGGACTGGAGAAGGTCGGAAATGGGGGCCAGATTCCGGTCTAGCTTGAGTGAAGTGAGTTGGTCATATTCAACTCCTAGCCCGTCGGCTAGCACAGCAACCTTATCCGGTTTAGGATATTTTTTCCCTTTTTCTATTTCGTTGAGGTAAGAAACGGATATGCCGGTTTTGCGGGAGAGCATTTGTTGAGAAATGCCCTGGTCCATGCGTAGCTGCTTGAGTTTTAGTCCAAAAATGAGCCGAATATTTTCCTCTTTAATCATTCACACCAATTTTATCCCAAATGCTAACCCTAAAGGTAACACAATCAGGGGTGTTCGCTGTATGCATATAGATTATTTTGAGCAAAGCTTTGCTAGGAGCGAAGTGTTCAGGTGTGCGAATCTTCGCTATTAGACAAGGGGTGGCTTGGATGCAACTCTAGGTTCGGGATTGCGTGATAAAAGGTGAAAACTAGGTCTCTGGAAGGTCCATATCGTTATACGGAGGCGTTGCAGCCTCCATATTTGTTTGCTACTATTACTCAATGGGAAAAACTCGCCAAGTGATTGTGCTAACCTTACAGGTCTTTACCATCCTGTTTTTGAGCACCACGTTGGGCATCAATCGGAAGATTGAACGATATGCCAATGGCCGAGTAAAATCCGAAGGCATTACGCTATACGGAATGAAATTCCTCTTGCATACGGAGTATTATCCTTCTGGACTGGTGGAGACTAAAAAATATTGGGTCGCGGACATTCCTCACGGCCCGCATGCCACTTGGGATTCTGAGGGCAGATTGCTAAACCTCGAAGAGTATTACTTTGGCGATAGGGTGTTGGAGGAAGATGCTGAGTGACTATTCGCTAAAAAATAACCTATTCAATGGTTACTAATCATCGATTCGGATCGCCTCTTCCAGGATGTACATCAATCGATTTGGATCGTCTGGGTTGAGGTACAGCTTTCCTTGCAGAGTGATCAGGTCGCTGTCAAACTCCAGCTCTTTTTTTGTGAAAACCTCCATGACCGTTTCAGGACCGGCCCCGCCGCAGAAATAGCAGAGATTGAAGGGCAGGGAGCTGAGCACGAAGTAGTTCTGACCCATCATTTCTTCCAAAGGAACCATGTATCCTTTTATAGTGATGGTCTTTCCATCCAAGGCCATAGCATTGGGACCAAACACCGGATACTGTACCGGAAAGGGGCTGTCTTCGCCTAACCGAGTCATTATTTGTACATCCGCCAATTCCGCCCAAGGGTTATTTATTTGGGCCAGGGTAATTACGGAACAACATAGCAGCCAGAATAGTAGTAGGTATTTCATGATCGCAAGGTAACGGTATCGGAAACCACCAAGGTGTCCTTGGTCGATTTTTTACGCTTAGGCTTGGCGTAGGACAGTTCGAAAAACACAAATCCTGCCACGATGATGTATTCCAGCGCCACCAACCAAAGGTTTTCCTGAAAGCCGGTATCGGTATACCCGGTGTAGGAAACAATTATGAGCAGGGACCACACAATGGGAAAGCGGAACCGGGTGAGGGTACAGTAAGCCACCAAGGGTAGTACGTACCAAGGGTGTACCGTGGTGGTGAAGAGTAGGTAGATGGAAAGTACCCAGATGAAAGCCTTGGGAAGGCTGCTCCGGCGTGGTTTCTCTAATAGCACAAAGGCAAGAATGCTGCTTAGGCTGATGACGGCCAAAACTGTACCCGCGGACTGAATAATGTTGTAACCAACAGTTGAGTAGCCCACCTCTCGTACCAAATAGTAGATGCTGGCATTGAATTCGAAATTGGAGAAATAGAGCCCCAAGCTATCGCCCAAGCCCATGATAAAGTCCCGGCTCAGAAAGGGTAAGAAAGAGAGCCCGACTACCCCGCCTACAATGCTGTAGTACAATACCGCCCGGTCAAGCTTGAGCCGCTTGAAGAACAAGGGCAAAAACATGAGGGGAAGCAATTTGGTGATGACAGCTAGGCCAAAGGCTACTGAGGATAGTACACGACGCTTGGTTTTGAGTAGGTAGACGGCTAGTAGTAGGAAGAAGATAACGAGCGCCTCGAAGTGCAGGTTGCCGGTGAACTCAAGGATTACCAAGGGATTGAGGGCGTATAGCAGGACCGGACCCGGAGGCTTCTTGTATTTGGCTAAGAGCTTAGAAATAAGGTAGATAGAGCCAATTTCGGCTAAGAGTAGGAAGACGCGTATTACAATAGTAGCCCCTAACCATGAGGAGGGAGAGATTTTAACGGCCAGCCAGTAAATGCCCTGACAAAAGGGTGGGTACACAGAGTGATACTCTGGGCTGTTGAGTAACGAGAAGAGCTCTTGCGTCAGCCCTGGAATGGCGACCCCCTCGGCCATGTATTCAGAAGGTAATTTGACAAAGGGATTTTCCCCAGCACCAAGCAAATATCCGTCCCAAAGAAACCGGTATATGTCGTCTGACAGGACGGGCATGCCGCCAAAGGAGAGTAGCCGGGCGGCTATAGCAATGGCTATGAAAAACCGGACCTCCTGGGCATTCTTTACCAGACTGTATGAAAGGGTATAAAGTGTAAATAATCCTAAATAGAGCGTTAGTAGGTTGGTAGTGTCTTGGCGCTCCAGAGTATAATAAAAGAGCCAATAGAGTCCCAAAGAAACCCCTGCGATGCCCCAAAAAATACTTTGGCGTAACGCAGGGGTTTCAAGAGGTCTATACATACTTTAATGGCTTGACAGAATGATAGAAGATAAGGCCGTAGCCAAAAGCCAACATGACATGAAATAATAGTAAGCCATAGTCACCTAGCCAAATGCCTGCAGCAATACCAAAAAGGAAATATAAACTTAATATTCCTTCGAAAACGGTCAACCAAGTAATGGTAGGTTTGACGTAAATGTTTCCGCTAATGCCCTCCTTTTTGTTTTCGACATTGAATTTTGGGGTGCGAATAAAAGGGGACTGTTTACCCATAAGGCCTTCTGCCACCGCAATCGCATTGTGTAAGCTGAGGCCCATGCTCATGGTAAGGAATAACGGAAAGTTAGACCAAAAGTAGGTTCGCGTTTGGTTAGGGTAGAGCCTTCGAGAGGCCACCCAATAGAAAATCATGATGCTGGCAAACCCAATTAGGAAGATGCTGCCCAGGTTGAACAGTAGGTTGAATTCTGGATAGGCAACCTTAATAAACAGCATAGGGATACTCAGAATGCCAGCTGTAAGAATGGCTAGGAAAACGGTGCTGTTAAGCAGGTGGAAAATGGCGTGAAACTTATTCCCTAATTTGAGGGAGTGACCCATCACCTTGCTCAGGTTCTTGCGTGCTGTTTGTGCTCCGCCTTTATTCCATCGGTACTGTTGCGACTTAATGGCGGGCATGAACACGGGCAGTTCAGCCGGCGCCTCTACATGTTCCAGGTATTCGAACTGCCAGCCCTTCATCTGGGCGCGGTAGCTCAAGTCCAGGTCTTCGGTGAGGGTATCTGCTGACCAGCCTCCGGCATCGATGATGCACTTTTTGCGCCAAATACCGGCCGTGCCGTTGAAATTAATAAAACTATGGGCTTCGTTCCTGCCACCTTGTTCAATAGTAAAGTGAGCGTCCAAGGCGAAGGCTTGCAGGCGGGTAAGCAGGGAGTAGTCCTTGTTGATGTGTCCCCAGCGGGTTTGTACTACCCCTACTTCGGGGCGAGAAAAATTGGGTACTGTTTGGAGGAGCCAGTCTTTTTTGGGAAGAAAGTCGGCATCGAAGATGGCTAAAAACTCACCCTTGGCGATCCCCATTCCATACTGCAGGGCTCCGGCCTTGAATCCTTTACGTTCTGGCCTGCGTACATGCTGAATGTCAATGCCTTTGGCTTGCCATTCGGCTACTTTTTTGGCGGTTAGGGCTACCGTTTCGTCGGTACTATCGTCCAGTACCTGAATCTCTAGTTTATCTTTCGGATAATCCAACTCCGCCACACAATCAATGAGCCGTTCTACTACATACAACTCATTGTAGATGGGTAGCTGTACCGTTACCTGAGGCAGATCTTCCGCAGGGGGTAATGTAGAAATTCCTTGTTTACCCTTGCGGCGCAACCGGCGCAGATAATGGACCGTCAGGTGCAATTGGGCCAGGCTGAACAGAAATGTGAACAGCAGCGCGATGATATAAAGCCCGATGATTACGTAATGCATTATAAATACCTAAAAATGGTCCAAAGAATCTTATACCCTGCCATGATGGTCCCCTTCACTGTGCCGGAGACTTTTGACTTTCCAATACGCTTCCGGTAGGTGACAGCCACCTCAGCACAGCGTAGTTTATGTTTAGCAGCTTTGAGTTGCATCTCCACCGTCCACCCGTATGTGCGGTCTACCATGCCTATGGCTTCCAGGTCCTGCCAGCGAATGGCACGGAAAGGCCCCAAATCGGTAAATTTCACCCCGTAGAACAACTTTAGCAAGCTGGTAGCCAGCCAATTACCAAAAACCTGGGGAAAAGTCATACTTCCACGTTCGCGGTTACCTAAGGCGCGTGAACCAATCACCATATCTGCCTGATCATTCATGATGGGTTCTACCAATTTCACCAACTCTTCCGGATAGTCCGAATAGTCGGCATCTAAGAAAACCACGATATCGGGGGGAGAGGTTTCACGCAAATAGGCCAGGCCTTTCAAACAAGCATTGCCGTACCCTTTTATGGGTTGATCCACAACGGTGGCACCGGCCTCAGAGGCATTAGTTCGGGTGGCATCGGTACTGGCATTGTTGACTACCACTACCTCGTCTACCCAATCCGTGGGGATATCCCTAACTACGTTGCCTACTGAATTCTCTTCGTTGAAAGCGGGGATGACCACCTTAATGATGGGTCTTGACATACACCTTCATTGTGACTAAAAACTGATGCAAACATAAAGAAAAGGTGCAAGTTTGTAGGTAGCTAAGTTGACAAACGTGTGAGTATGAAAATGACGATGGCCGAACTACGGCAACAGCTACCCCAAGTGGGTAAATTAGAAACTATTGCCGTTCGCCCCGGTAGAAGAGAGCCGATGGTCTCATTGGAGGAAGCGGAGGTAGAAGTAGGGTCAGGTATAAATGGGGACCGCTTTTCTGGAAAACCGGATAGCGTACGTCAGGTAACGCTGATTCAGAAGGAACATCTTACGGCTGTGGCGGGCATGTTAGGTTTGGAGTCCATCGATCCTTTGCTCACCCGACGGAATCTGGTCATATCTGGCATCAACCTGATCGCTCTCAAGGACCAGAAGTTCTCGATAGGAGAGGTGGTGCTGCTAGGCTCCGGGCCGTGTCATCCCTGTAGCCGAATGGAAGAAGCTTTTGGCCCTGGCGGCTACAAGGCCAGGCGCGGACACGGGGGTATTACCGCCAGGGTAATCACAGGGGGTACGATCCGTGTAGGCGATGCAATACAATTTATTGACGAGGTGGCGGGGTAGCCCTATTCCATGGGCAGGTCTATTATGTCATCTCCATTTTCGTTCCATTCGCAGCCTGCGATAGCGGCGGCTTTCACCAATTTGTTATGGAACGTCCATAGGTTCAGCTGATAACCAAGTCCGCTATCAAACAGCCAATCTCCATCGCCGTAGTTGGGTGTGCCCATGTGCTTTTCAATCCAGGCATCACGTACGTTTCTTCCTCATAATGGATGATCATCTCATATAGTAGAAGGTCGCCTTCATTGTCAAAGTAGTACACCACGTACCCTATATCATCGGCTGGGGAGTCATCTACACAGGCCAGTTGAAAATAGTCTTCCTCGCCCTGATTGAGTAGCTCGCTATGCATCATTTGCCATTCGGCATAGGACATGCCGACGTACATCTCCAGTACTACCTCCGGGAAGTAGCTGCGCTGTTGTGTGTATAGGTTAGGCGAACAGGCGCTAACCAATCCAAGGAGGCAAGCAGGAGGTAAATGAGCCGTCGCATCGAAGTAGGATCAGTGATTCCAAATTAGAGAAATCCCTCGTTTTTTTCTTTTTTTGGAGGTTTTCGAAAACAAACCACTTGCTGACCTATGGCTGCTGATAATCCGGGTATTCTCATTTCCTTCATTCTGTATTTGTTGTTGATGTTGGGAGTGGGCTGGTACTTCTATTTGCGTACCAAAAACCTTTCTGATTATGTGTTGGGTGGACGTGGATTAAATACCTGGGTTACCTCGCTCAGTGCCCAAGCGTCCGACATGAGTGGCTGGCTTTTGCTGGGATTGCCGGGGGCAGCCTACAATAGTGGGTATGAAGTGTCCTGGTTGGCTGTAGGTTTAGCCCTGGGTACCTATGCCAATTGGAAGTTGGTGGCACGGCGTATTCGGGTGTATACCGAGATCGCCCAGGATAGCATCACCTTGCCTGATTTCTTTGAGAATCGTTTCCATGATAAAAGCCGGGTGCTTAGGGTAGTAGCCGCCCTATTTATCCTGCTGTTCTTCATGATATACACCAGCAGTGGTTTTGTCGCCGGAGCCAAACTATTTGTAACCGTATTTGGGTGGGAATATCACACCTCATTGATCATTGGTGTTCTGGTCATCATTAGCTATACCTTTTTAGGTGGCTTTTCGGCCGTTAGCTGGACGGACTTTTTCCAAGGCATGCTCATGTTTTTTGCCGTTATCCTGGTTCCGGCCATCGGCTTGGGTATGACCGGAGGTTGGGCAGGTCTCAAGGGCGAGATGTCTGCTGCAAATCCCAACATGTTGGATGCCTTTACCGACACCACGGGTCAGCGCCTTAGCTGGATCGCCATCGTCTCCTCCATGGCCTGGGGGCTGGGGTACTGCGGACAACCGCACATCCTGGCCCGTTTTATGGCCATCAATAAGGCCGAGAATGTACGTAAGAGCCGCCTCATTGCTATGATTTGGGTGGTAATTGCCTTGGGCGCGGCCGTGCTAATCGGTATGGTAGGCCTAGGATTCGATGCCAATCAGGTGCTTACGGGAGGAGATGCCGAAACCGTATTTATGGGCTTGGTGAATACTATTGTACACCCTGCCGTAGCAGGAGTGCTGCTTGCGGCTATTTTGGCAGCCGTCATGAGTACGGCCGACTCCCAGCTTTTGATCACCTCTTCCTCCCTAACTGAGGATATTTACAAGGCCTTTATCAATCCCAAGGCCACTGATAAGCAACTTGTTCTACTCAGCCGATTGGCGGTAGTCATTGTAGCGTTAATTGCCGTAGTAATTGCTTGGAATCCTGACAGCTCTGTCCTTTCGTTAGTTGCCTATGCTTGGGCTGGCTTTGGTGCCACCTTTGGTCCTTTGGTCATTATGTCTCTCTATTGGAAACGCATGAACTTTACCGGAGCTCTGGCCGGTATCTTGGTAGGCGGAGTAACTACCGTAGTGTGGAAAGAAGTGCTTTCTGAGTACGGTGGTATTTTCCAGTTATATGAGATTTTCCCCGGATTTGTTCTCTCATTGTTGGCTATTTATGTAGGGAGTATATTGACAAAGCCTCCGGTAGTAGAAATTGAAAATGAATTTGTTAAATTTAGTGAGGAGTTAAATAACCCTAAGTAAATTCCTGTTCATAATTCAAGCAGCCAAACTATGGAAAGTAGCCAGAAAGTCACCGCCAAAGTAGAACCAGAAGAAGGGTTGGTCGTTTTGCTCATCGGCATGAGAATCAATAAGTTTTGGAAGGTCCGGAAGACGGTAAGAACTGCGGTTGCCATGCTGAATATGCTACGGGAACTAAGGGCTCATCCAGAGAGTGGCTTTTTGGGTGGCGAACAACGCTTGTTGGGAAGGCGTCCTATTTTTATCCAGTATTGGAAAAGCTATGAGCAAATGCTTGAGTTTGCCAATGACCGCCAAGGTCTTCATTTTCCGGCATGGGGTAAGTTTAACAAAACCGTAGGTACTAACGGCGATGTAGGTATTTGGCACGAGGCATTTATTGTGAAAAAATACGAGAACGTCTATGTCAATATGCCCCCACAGGGCATGGGCCGGTTTGGCAAGTTGGTGCCTGTAGGTAAAGGAACCTTCAAATCGGTTCAACGGATGGAAGCCGCAAAAGGGGAGGGTGTAGCAGTATAGCTCTATTCAGGGCAATAATTAGCGATTTCGCTCAATGGTAAATTGTACCAAGTCCTTGAGCGAATCACGGTGGTTTGATTCTGGCAGCTGGGCCAGAATCCCCATGGCCTCATTGAAATAGCCATCCATCACCTCAGTGGCATATTGAAGCCCACCTTTATCCTTCACAAACCGGATTACCTCCTGCACCTTGGCGTTTTTGTGGCTATGATTTTTAATCAGGTTCTTAATATGGCGCTTTTCACTTTTGCTGGCATTCTGTAAGGAATGAATAAGGGGAAGAGTCATTTTCTTCTCCTTGATGTCAATTCCCAAAGGTTTACCGATTTCCTGTGTGCCGTAGTCAAATAGGTCATCTTTAATTTGAAAAGCCATCCCAATTTTCTCCCCAAAGTCACTCATTTGGGTCACCACATCAGTAGGGGCCCCAGCTGACTGTGCCCCCACGGCACAGCAAGAGGCAATCAAAGAGGCGGTTTTCTGGCGAATTACTTCGTAATAAATATCCTCTGTGATATCCAGCCTTCTTGCTTTTTCTAGCTGCAACAGTTCACCCTCGCTCATTTCCCGTACGGCCTCGCTTACCAATTTGAGCAGGTCAAAGTCGTCATGGTCAATGGAAAGGAGCAAGCCTCTACTTAGCAAATAATCTCCTACGAGAACGGCAATCTTATTTTTCCATAGTGCATTGATGGAGAAAAAACCACGGCGGTAATTGGAATCATCCACCACGTCGTCATGCACCAGGGTAGCCCTGTGCAACAGTTCTATCAGGGCTGCGCCGCGATGGGTCTTTTCTGTGATGGTACCAGTAGCCCCTGCTGAGAAAAACACGAACATTGGACGCATCTGCTTACCCTTGCGCTTCACAATGTAGCTCATGATTTTGTCCAACAGATATACACGACTTTTCATGAAGTCACGGAATTTGTCTTCAAACTCCGTCATCTCTTGGGCAATAGGAGACTGGATAGATTTAAGAGTGAGCGCCATAGTTGCGCTGCAAGTATACGATCAAATGCCCCGTAATAAAAGCTGGGAATAGCAGGGTTATGTTCTACTTTACCAAAACTGCGCTTCCTTTTGGATTACTTCTTCACAATGTGCTTACTTATTCCTTGAAAAACTCCTCTCATAAGCTCATGATTCATCAATCCTTCACCATCCCCACCTCTGATGGCTCCCGGCAAATGCTAGCCGATGTACGCTATGTGCCTAACGGTTCTGCCAAACCAGTACTGATTTTTATGCACGGATTCAAAGGCTTTAAGGATTGGGGAGGATGGCACCTCATGATGGATTTTCTGGCTCATCAGGGCTTTGTGGTGATGAAGGCGAACCTGAGCCACAACGGAACTACATCAGAATCTCCTCTGGATTTTGAGGATTTGGAAGCTTTCGGCCACAATACATTTTCGCAAGAGCAGCAAGATGTAGGGGTGTGGATAGATCGGCTGCACAGTGGCAAATGGCCGGTGCCTGCGACAGAATTGGATGCGACTCGCTTGGGCCTAATTGGGCACAGCCGGGGTGGGGCAGGAGTTATCCTTAAGGCTGCTGCTGACCCTCGGGTGAAGGCAGTAGCCGCCTGGGCTCCCGTGGCCGATCTTACCCAAAGATATTCGCCTGAGGTGGTAGCCCAATGGAAAGAAAAGGGAGTGCATTACATACCAAATTCCCGCACGGGACAAGACATGCCTCTATATTTTGGCTTGATGCAAGACCTCATTGATGATCCTGGAACACTATCCGTGCCCAATGCGGTGCGTAGCCTTTCCCAAAGCCTATTGGTAGTACACGGCGATGCAGATCCTACGGTGCCAGTAGGGCATGCCCATTCTCTGAAGGAATGGCAGCCCAAGGCCCAGTTGCATGTTGTGCCGGGAGCAGACCATGTGTTTAGCATGGCTCATCCTTGGAATTCCGCCGACCTACCTGTCCTAAGTCAGGAAGTGATCGAGATAACGTCTGACTTTTTCAAGAAGAATTTATAAGCTTGGAGGGAATTGAGTAGGCCTTTATGTGCAGTCAAATGCAGATATGTAGGCAGGTGTCTGGGTATAGGTGGCTTTATTTTCAGGGGTAGAATGGGCAAATCTGCCAATGATCTCAGAGTCTACTTCGCCGTTTAGCGAGTGCATCAGGCCAAGGCGTTTGATCCCTTTAATGGTTTGATAGAGCGGTCCTTCCTTATCCACAAACATCATAGCTACTGTAAGAGAGGAAAGAGCCAACACAGATTCCAACATAGGTGAAATAATGTCTTCTCTACCAGGCAGTGTCCAAAGCCCTTCCATCGCTGCAAACTGATATTTTTTTGGATTGAAGAGCCGCCCGATGACCGGTAGATTGGGAACGATGTTCATCGTGGCCCAACCAGTGAAGCCTGGCAATGCCTGGAATCGCCAGGTGATGGGATAGGCCTGCACACCGCCAATAATTTCACCCTTTTCTTCCCACACCCAGTAGTGGTTACCCGCGAATACCGTATCAAAAGTGACCATGCTGTATCCATGATAGTATTCTTTCATGTTGGAGAGTAACCAGGGGTACTCTTCCGGTTTAGCTTTTCTCAAGGAAAGGTTAGCCTTGGGGTAGGCCCTGCTAAAGGGTATGGTAGTCATAGTGCGGATACGCTCAAACCCAAAAGACATGCACATTTCATAACTACGTTGATTTTCACTCTCTACGTAAGCATAAAAAAGAGTGGGTATTTGTGGGTCAGTAGCTTCCTTCAGGTCTGATCTGTCAAACAAAGACCAGAGCAATGGTTTCAATAATCGATTTCCTGCACGACTGGGTTGGCGTTCTGGTTGATGGGCATTGGGTCTTCGCATGGCCTCCAAAAAAGAAAAATACCGGATGTAATAGGACCGTTGTGGGGCGCCCTGCAGCAGGGTATCACGTTGGCTGAGAGCCACGGTGCCCATTAGCTGGCTGTTTTTTTGGAGGGTGATAAAGTTGGGGCCTGGCAATGCCAATATCTTTTCCCGTACGTTGCCGTGTACATAAGCCAATCCTTCCGTACCGTAGGCGGTACTTTCTAGCTGTGACACTACCTGCTGAGGTGGTGAGGAATGATTGGTTACCCGAATAGGTCCCCTTTCGAAAAGTATGGTACTCATAACTATAGTAATTCCCTGAGCTGGGCAGGACTGTAACCAATGGATTTGAGCGTTTTTCCGTCACTGGTTCGGTACACAAGAAATTTGCCTTCTTTTTCTTCGAAATAGCAGGGAGTACCCTGTTGTTCATAGTGGGCTATTGTTTCTTTGGCCTCAGCTTCTGTGTTGCATGCTTTACTCATATTAGATCGGTGCACCTCATCAAAAAGTGCTTGAAACTGGTTTCCCATGCCAAATTCCAAGATGGCTCCTGCCAATACATATTGTAGGTCGCATAATGCGTCGGCTACTTCCGTTAAATCATTGTCCGCAATGGCCTCCTGCAATTCCCTGAGTTCCTCAGCAAGTAGACTCACTCTGAGAGAACTTCTATCTGGCGAAGGAATCTGGGGTTTGTCCAGTACAGGATGTTGGAAAGTCTTATGAAAAGAGGCAACCGAACCAAGCGCATTGGGTGTTTCAAATTCTTGCATACACATATGTAAGAGAACATTTTCAATTGGGCAAAAGTGAGGACCTTTACCTAGGTGGTGAAATTTGGAATATGGTCGCTTATCGTCAAATTACGAACATAATCTTCTTTTGTATAGTAAGTACTTATTCAAAAAAGTAATATTTGTGGGTCTGTGTACCCGTTGTTATTAATTTTAGCATTTACATCCCTTGCCAATTATTTCAATATGGATTTTGCGAATGATTACCGTGAGCTACGGTACCGACTGATCCGTGCGTCTTATTGGATTCGTCATAAGGTTAAGAAGTTTTTAGAGCCCTTTGGACTTACCCAGCAACAATTCAATGTGTTACGGATACTGAGAGAATACTATCCTCAACCGCTAACCACCAAGGATATATCATACCACATGAGTGATCCCTATGCTGATACCTCACGGGTAGTAGATCGTTTGCTCAACAAGGAATTAGTAAAAAAGAAGAGCAATAAGAGGGATCGGAGATTAGTCCAAGTCTGGATAACTCAAGCGGGTATGGATCTGCTGGCTAAAATCGATCAGCATCAGGACGATTTGGATGCAATAACTGCCCAGCTTTCTCCTGAGAAGATAACCCAATTGAATGAATTACTTAAAGATCTGACGGAAGACCATTTTACGGTCAACAAAAAATAAATACCATCCTGTATGAATCTCTCCACTAGAAAAGTATTCATTACCGGAGCTAGTGCCGGCATTGGTAAATCGATGGTGAAGGTACTTGCTGAGAAAGGGGTGACTCAGATAGCTGCGATGGCCCGTAACCCCGAGCGGCTAAAACAACTGAACGAAGAATTTCCAAAGGTGGAGTTCCTGTTCATAGTAGGAGATGTAGGTAACCCAAACGACGTACAGGATGCTGTGCGGCGCATCCAGGAAAAATGGGGTGGTTTGGACGTTTTGATTAACAATGCTGGGGTAGTAAGTGCCGGTGCATTGGAAAAAATCTCAGATGAGGATATCGTCCAAATGATACAGATCAACCTCACGGGCTTGGTCTTGCTTACCAAACATGCGTTATCCCTGCTTAGGCAATCTGAAGCTGCGGCTATCATGAACGTTTCGTCAGGGCTCGGTTATATAGCACAGCCCTATTATAGTGTGTATGCTGCCACCAAAGCAGGGGTGAAGCAATTTACCGATGCTATGCGTAGAGAATTAGTCCATGATCCTATTCATGTCATTTCTGTATTCCCCACAGCAACAGATACCCCTATGATGGTGAATGCCAAGATGAACAGGAAAATGGATGATCCCGAGATGGTGGCCCGATCATCCATAGAAGGAATGGTTTCAGGTCTGAGAGAAGTAATTTTTGGCGGAGAGCAACGACTCAAGGACATTCAGCTGAATTTTTCTGATCCCGAAGCGATGGACCTTAAAGCCGAGGCAGGACTAGAAGCCATGCGTCAACGCACCGAACATCATCGAGCCATGTAGTGTTTTCTGTGTAAAGTGACTCGATAATCAGCATAGACATTTGGTAGACAATTGAAATTGCGTAAAAAATTCGCCTTCAATCCTACTTTTTATAATTAACTTTCAATCCGTTTCAGGATTGTTTAAGGAGTAACAATTAACCTGTACTTGCTTCCTAAACAACCATCACCAGTAAGTTTAAACCTGAAAACATGAGAAACCTTTTACCCTTTCAAAAACGTGCAAGAATCGGATTAGGCCTATCCCTACTCATCCTAGCCGGTCTATTTACCTTCCAACAGGTAAAATCTCCCCAACCTTCTGAGTGGGAACAGAGACAGTTGGATATGCTTGCCACCTATGATGGCCTCTCTTACGAGGAGATCATGGCAATGCCAAAGCAGGATCGGCCTGATTTGGCAAACCTCCAAAACATTGAGATGACACGCGACCCTAACTTGGGGTATGTACCTGAGGGTGCGAGCATGCGTGCTTATCGTCAAGTGAAAAAGATGACTCAGTCATTGTCTGCTAAAGCCATTGATGGAGTTTCCTGGACTGAGCGCGGCCCCAACAACATTGGTGGTCGTACCCGAGCCCTGATGTGGGACCCTAACGTAGCCAACAAAGTATGGGCCGGTGGTGTAGCCGGTGGTCTCTGGTACAACAATAATGTTACCGATACGGGCACAGTTTGGCAGATCGTAGATGAATTTTGGGCAAACATGGCAGTTTCATGTATCGCCTATGATCCTAACGATACCCAAACTTGGTATGTAGGTACTGGTGAAGGCTGGTTCAATGCCGATGCAGTGCAAGGAGCCGGTATTTGGAAAACTACCGATGGTGGTTCCACTTGGGATCAGCTGTCAAGTACCGATAATAGCAACTTCTATTACGTGCAAAAAATTGCCGTTCTAGATTCAAGCATTGTATTGGCTGCTACCCGTTCTGGATTATTCCGTTCCACGGATGCGGGTTCCTCTTGGTCTACGGTATTCTCTGGCCGGTTTGCTGATATTGAAGTAGCAAGCAATGGCGATATCTATGTGTCAGAAGGTATCTTCTCTACTGGTGTGCTGCGCAAGTCTACTGACAACGGTAACTCATGGACTGACGTAACCCCTGCGGCAAATGGTCAGCGGATCGAAATTGCGATCGCCCCTAGTAACGACAGCGTGGTGTATGCGGTAGCTTCCAATAGTACACTCATTGAGTGGCTATATCGCTCTGACGATGCCGGTGCCAGCTGGACACAGCAAACAGTGCCTTTTTATTTAGAGCAAAGCTGTGTAGAAGGCACACAAGATTTTGCCCGTGGTCAGGCTTGGTATGATTTAATACTTGCTGTAGATCCTAACGATCCCACGGAGGTTGTAGTTGGAGGTATTTCACACCACAAATCGAACAATGGTGGTCAGACATGGACTCCTATTTCTTATTGGACTGGCTCATGTGAGGAGTACGTACACGCTGACCAGCATGCTATTGCTACCAATCCTAATGACCCTAACGCTGCCGTGATGGGATCTGATGGTGGTGTTTCCTACACTGCTGATCTTTGGTCTGCTGACAAGCCTGTATTCAATGACCGTAACAACGGGTACAACGTTACTCAGTTTTACTCTGCCGATGCCCGTGCTGACTCTGCTGATTCTTACATACTGACGGGTGCTCAAGACAACGGTTCCCTTCAGCTTTCCTCTCCTGGTATTGGCGGTGGCTTCATGGCTACTGGCGGTGACGGTGCATTTAGCCACGTGGACCAGGATACAAACGCGTATCACTACACAGCATTTGTGTTTACTTCCTATTATCAATCAGTTGATAATGGTGCCAACTTTAACTTGTTGATTTTCAACCAGTCTTTTGGTCGCTTTATTAACCCTACTGATTATGACGACGAGAGTAAGCGTATGTATGCGGCCGGTAATGGAGGCCAATATGTATACTCCAACCAGCTAGATCAAACCAATGGTTGGTTCTTGGCTACTGTACCTTTCAATGGTGGTCAGGTCTCTGCGGTAAAAGTTTCTCCCTACACTTCTGATCGTGTATTCTTTGGCACTGGTAGCGGTGACCTTTTCATGGTAGACAGTGCCTACTTAGGGTCAAGCGCTACCGTGACAGAAATAGGTAGCTCAAGCTTCCCTGCTGGTTACTTGTCAAGCGTTGCCTTGGGATCTTCTGATGATGAGATATTGGTGACTTTCACCAACTACGGAGTTACTTCGGTATGGGAGACCAAAGACGGAGGTGCTACCTGGACGGCTAAAGAAGGTAACCTGCCCGATATGCCCATCCGTTGGGGATTGTATAATCCTGATAATACCAATGAAGTACTGTTAGCTACTGAACTGGGTGTTTGGTCTACGGATGATTTGAGTGCCAATCCTGTAGTTTGGGAGGCAACCAATACAGGCCTTTCTAATGTACGTACCGATATGCTGCAGTACCGTGCTTCTGATGGCCAGGTTACAGTAGCTACTCACGGACGCGGTGCTTACACAGGTTTCCCTTTCAGTGGTTCTACTCCTCCAGATCCTGTGGTTACCGATTCCCTGGTATTGGATTTGGCCTTGGATACATGTAACACTGATTTTGTTGCTGACTTGGCTGGTGGTAACAATGGTACCTCATTTGGTGCTACGTACACTAGTGGCTATGAAGCACAAGGCCTCGTTTTCGACGGTGTAAATGACTACGTGAACCTGGGAGCAAATTCGGACATGGTATTCGAGTCTTCATTCTCTGTGGCTACTTGGTTGAACACTACCAATTCTGGTCGTCAGTTGGTAATCGGTAGAAACGCCGATTCTGCCAATGTTGGTAGCTGGAATGTCTTCTTGAACAGTGGTGCTGTAGAAGTAGTGTTGGGAGGATTGAATAACGCAGGTCCTCATACTAGCATTGGTACAGTAAATGATGGAACATGGCATCATGTAGCGGTAACGTTTAGCGCGGGTGTACTTAGCATTTACATTGATGGTGTTCTTGATCGGAGTTTTGCCGGCCTTACCGGAACGATCAATGCCAATGCAGCGTCTGAGGTTTGGTTGGGTCACCAAGCCAACAAGCCAGGAGAGCGTTTCTTTGAAGGCTCATTGGATTTGGTAAAAGCATACAACTATGCCATTGACTCCAGTGCTGTGTCTACGCTGGCTTCTGTAAGCTCTAATCCTACCAGCTGTCCTGCTAATGATAATACATTAGTTGGTTATTGGATGCTCGATGATTGCGGAACTACCGCACTTGCTAATGAAGTGACTGGTACTTCAGGCACTTTGGTAGGTGATGCCACATTAGATAGCGGTTATGTAAACCAAGGAGCTCACTTTGGGCCTGTAGGTGGATATGCCGCCTTAGCTGACACAGCGTGGTCATTGGGTGCGGGTAATTCTTTCTCTTATAGTTTGTGGATGAGCCCCAATACGGCAAATAACAACCGGAGCATTGTTCTGGGACGTGAAGAAGCGGGTTCAAGAGCATTAACCTTGCGGATGGACGGTCTCGATCTGGAAGTTTACATAGCGGGTATGGTTAGAGCTGGATTTAGTACACCTCAATGGTACCGTTTTCCTAATCCTCTGACTGCTGGTGCTTGGTCCCATGTGGGAGTTACCTTCCAGAATAGTGTTCTGAGTCTGTATGTAGATGGTGCCTTGGTAAGCACTATCGATAAGCTCAATGGTACACCTACCTTCACTACTTCCGGTCAAGATATATTAGGAGCCAAATCCGACGGTACTCGTCCTTTCAATGGTATCATTGATGAAGTGCGGATCTTTAACGAGGTACTTACCGCTTCCACCATGGCTACCGAAGCCTCACGTGTAAGCTATGCTCCTGCTGATTGTCCTGAGCCAATTATTGCTGGCTACGCTTTTGATAGCTGTGCTTCCGCAGTAGCCATCGATGAAGAAGGACTCAATGATGGTACTATCAACGGTGCTACTCGTGCTGCTGGTTACTTGGGTGCGGGTATGTCATTCGATGGAGTGAACGACAACGTTAATCTGGGTAGTAGCTCGGTATTTGAATTGAGTGATGAGTTCACCATTGCCATGTGGATTAATTCTTCGCAGACTGACAGGTTCAATACTATTTTGGCTAAAAACCGTCAGGGCGGTTCCTTCTCATACCAAGTACTACTTGACAACGGTCGTTCTGTAATGACCATGGGTGGTACCAGCAATGCTGGACCATTTGTAACTACCACCAACATTGCCGATGGTACCTGGCACCACATAGCTTGGACCTTCAAGAATGGAAACCTCAGAGGTTTCGTAGATGGTGTACAAGAAGCAAGTGTACTGATTCAAGGGACATTGAATGCAAACTCAGGATCAGAACTATGGTTGGGTAATAGGAATGATAAGACTGGCCGTGCGTTCGGAGGTACTTTAGACGAATTCTACATGTATCCTAATGCACTAAGTCCTACTGATATTGCAGTAATTGCAAGTGCCTCTCAGAATTCATCTGATTGTGGCGCACCTGTAAATGTGTTTGAAACTGCTCCTGCGTTTGATATTACAGTGGATGAGATGTTTACAGATCCCACATTCAATGTATATCCTAACCCAAGTAATGGAGTATTCACGGTAGAGTGGAGCAAATTTGCTGCTGACGAATCTGTTCAATTGTCAGTGAGCAATGCTTTAGGACAGACTGTATATGAGCAGTTTGGTGCCGTGCCTGCACAACGTCAGGAAGTTACTCTTCGCGACCCGATTCCTGGAATCTACTTGGTGACTTTGTCAAACCAAGAAGAGAGATATGTATACCGTATGGTAATTGAATAACAAACTCTTGTATTAGAGTAGAAAGCCGGGCAATCGCCCGGCTTTCTTGCTTTATAGGACCTTTTGGAAGAATAAGAGTATGGTCCGCTATTCCTCCTGCAATTCTATGGTCTCATGATTATGATCGTTCCTGGGGTCGGCTAATCCAATTCGAAAAGGAAATTTTGATAGGCATTTTTCAATTCGGCCAATGGCTTTAGTTCCCCAAGTTTTTCTGCCAAGGCTATTCCTTCCTTATAAACTTCCTCTGCTACCAAGTTCTCTTCAAGGCTAGCGTACAACTCAGCCAGAACATAATAGGTAGGTAGGTATCCTGGAAACCGACTCCGCAACTCGCCTAGATATTCCAGTGCTTTTTTCGGGTTTTCTGTACGATATTCATTACCAATGGCGTACCAATGAAATGGGTCATTTGGGTCCTCTTTCAAATAGACTAAAAGTTGCTCTAAACGGGCCTTATTCATACGTTTTAGGCGGTTTTTTCTTTTCGCTATATCTTGTAACTTCGCGCCAAGTTATTGGTTTATCCCACTAGATTATATTCCTTTTCACATGAAAATTCTGGTTTGTATCACACACGTGCCGGATACTACATCTCGTATTGCATTTACAGACAATAATACAAAGTTTGATGCCAACGGGGTACAGTTTATCATCGGTCCCTACGATGACTATGCATTGGCTCGTGCGGTTGAGTTGAAAGAGCAGTTGGGAGCTTCGCTAACGGTTTTGAACGTGGGTGGTCCCGAATCAGATCCTACCATTCGGAAAGCCTTGGCTATTGGAGCAGATGATGCTATCCGGGTGAATGCCGAGCCTACCGATTCTTTCTTCGTAGCACAGCAGATAGCTGAGCAAGTAAAGGCAGGAGGTTATGAATTAGTACTGATGGGCCGTGAGTCTATTGACTTCAATGGTGGTATGGTGCACGGTATGGTAGGAGAGCTTCTTGGCTGGCCTGCATTGTCTCCGGTAATGAAATTGGACGTTGAAGGTGATTCTGTTAAGATGGCTCGTGAGATAGAGGGCGGTAAAGAATACCTTGAGGCCAAATTGCCATTGGTTGCCGGTTGTCAGGAACCCATTGCTGAGTGGAAAATCCCCAACATGCGGGGTATCATGAGCGCTCGTACCAAGCCGCTCAACATAGTAGATCCTGTTGATACTGCTAAAATGACTTCCGTAGAGGTATTCGAATTGCCACCAGAAAAAGGTGCAGTGAAAATGATCGACGCTGACAACGTAGCTGAGCTAGTCGATTTGTTGAAGAATGAAGCGAAAGTACTGTAAGCGTACTGGGTTTCCGGGATTATTTTGGTTATTTGATAAAGCATTAAAATAGAAGATGTCAGTAGTTGCATTTATAGAGCTTGCTGAAGGGGCGATCAAAAAAACGTCTTTGGAGGCAGTGGCGTACGCAAAAGCAATCGCCGATAAAGAAGGAACCAGCGTAACTGCCGTGGCCATGGGAGCTGCTAGTGAAGATGCTCTTGCGCAAGCTGGTAATTACGGAGCGAGCAAAGTACTTCATGTATCAGATGAGCGCCTCAACAAAGGAGTAATCCAAGCCTATGCTGCTGCACTTCAGCAAGCCATTGAAGCTGAAGGTGCTAACTTGATGATCTTGGCAAAATCTTCGTTGGGAGATCCTGTAGCGGCGCGAGTAGCCATCCGGGTGGGGGCCAGTCTTGCTTCCAACGTGGTTGAACTTCCTGATACATCGAATGGCTTCAAGGTGAAGCGTTCTATTTATACAGGGAAAGCCTTCGCTGTTTCTGAGATGACCGGTGAGAAGAAAATCATCGCTATCAAAAAGAATGCGATTGGTTTGGAGGAATCTGGCTCTGCCGCCTCAGTAGAGGCCTTCAACGCCAATTTCTCTGATGCCGACTTTGGCACCTCTATTACTGGTGAAGACAAGCAAACGGGTGATATTCTTCTTCCCGAAGCTGATCTGGTAGTGTCCGGTGGCCGTGGCTTGAAAGGACCTGAGAACTGGGGAGTGATCGAAGATTTGGCAAAAGAATTGGGAGCGGCTACCGGATGTAGTAAGCCTGTTTCGGATATGGATTGGCGGCCTCACCACGAACACGTAGGACAAACTGGGGTAAAAGTAGCTCCTTCTTTATACATTGCTGTAGGAATTTCTGGTGCTATCCAACACTTGGCTGGAGTGAACTCTTCCAAGACCATTGTTGTAGTAAACAAAGATCCAGAAGCTCCATTCTTCAAAGCTGCTGATTATGGTATTGTTGGGGATGCTTTTGAAGTGTTACCTAAATTAACGGAAGCCGTGCGAGCGGCGAAATAAACCCGCCAACGCGTGGATAAAATCCAGTTAGAAATACTCGGCTTGTCCTCTAGCCAATCCCAATCAGGGTCCTTTGCCCTAGTGCTTGGCGAAGTGGAAGGCAATCGAAGGCTGCCCATCATTATTGGTATGTTTGAAGCTCAGGCCATCGCGATCGAGATCGAGAAAATCGTTCCAAATCGTCCGATGACCCACGATCTTTTCAAGTCGTTTGCTCATACCTATAATTTCACCGTTGAAGAAATCGTTATCTCTGACTTAAAGGAAGGGGTGTTCTTCGCAAAAATTGTATGTAGCAACGGGGTCGACCAAGTTGAAATAGATGCTAGACCTTCTGACGCCATAGCCATTGGGTTAAGGTTTGACGCCGAAATCTTTACTTACGAGTCTATCTTGTCCGAAGCCGGTATCGTTCTAACTGACGAGGATGAAGACGAAGAGGCTTCTGTTGAAGAGGAGGTAAGTGCTGTTGAACCCGTTAAAAAGGACGACGATGCCAAAAACCCTCTCGAGAAGTTGAAAGATTATCCTTTTCAAAAGCTTGAAGAGATGCTAAATGAAGCCATAGGCAAAGAAGATTATGAGCGAGCTGCGATGATCCGAGATGAGATGAATCGCAGAAATTAAGCACTCTCATTCAATTGCATAGGCCCGATGCTCCGATAAGCGTCGGGCTTTTTTATTTAACCAAAAAACCAATAACCTCCATTTTTGGGAGAAAAGTAAAAGAAACGGTTCAGAGCATTCTGAACACCTTGAGATAAAGGAATTTAGCGGGTTTTCCCTTACTTTTGGTTGCTTTGGAGTTAGTCCTTTTTCGAATGAGGACGCTGCGTACAAGAACATCACGATCATTATGGATATCCTCCGTAGCCTGCTTGGGCTAGCTGTCCTATTAGGCATCGCCTTTGTTTTCTCTGCAAACCGCCGGAATATTAATTGGCGATTAGTTATGGCCGGAGTAGGGCTTCAACTAATTGTTGGCGTTTTACTGACCAAGGTACCGTTCGTTTCACGAGCACTTCAGAGTTTTAGCACAGGCCTGGTGGACTTTTTGCGTTCTGCATATGTTGGTTCCGCTTTTCTAGTAGGCGATTTAGCGGACGAATCCAACTTTCGTTTTGCTTTCATGGCTTTAGCCATCGTGATCTTCTTTTCTACTGTTACAGCTGGCCTTTACTACCTGGGTATTCTTCAGCGATTGGTATATGCCATTGCATGGGTAATGTCCAAGACCATGCGCCTCTCTGGTGCGGAGAGCCTTTCTGCGGCTGGTAATATCTTCTTAGGCCAAACAGAAGCTCCTCTTTTGGTTCGCCCCTTTATTCCCAAGATGACGAAATCAGAGTTGATGGCGCTAATGACTGGGGGAATGGCCACCATTGCAGGATCTGTATTCGGAGCCTATGTGGGCATGTTAGGTGATGATCCGCAAATTGCGGCCTATCTGCTAACTGCTTCATTTATGAATGCCCCCGCTGCTTTAGTCATGGCAAAGATTTTAGTACCAGAAGCCAACCCGGAAGATATTAATACCAAGCTAGAGATTAACAAAGAGTCGCTAGGGGTCAATCTAATCGATGCTTTAGCAAAAGGAGCATCCGATGGGGTGAGGTTGGCAGCAAATATAGGTGCCATGCTTTTAGCTTTTGTTGCACTTATCGCCGCTATTAACCTGGGACTTGGAGGATTGGGTAGTTGGATTGGGGTAAACGATGGTATCGCTTCAGCTACCCAAGGAGTTTTTCCTCAGCTTTCACTGGAATATCTACTGGGGCAAGTGTTTCGTCCTATCGCTTGGCTGATTGGTGCTACTTGGGAAGAATCCCTTTTAGTGGGTAGCATGATTGGTCAAAAAACAGCCATCAACGAATTTGTAGCCTATTCTCAGTTAGGTGAAATCTTAAGAACTAATCCAGAATACCTATCCCCCAAAAGCAAGGTTATCGCCAGTTTTGCCCTCTGTGGTTTTTCCAATTTTAGCTCCATTGCTATACAGATTGGCGGCATTGGCGGTATGGCGCCCAATCAAACCTCGCAGCTTTCGAAGCTGGGTATGCGTGCACTGCTAGGTGCTACCATGGCTTGCTTGATGACCGCTGCAATTGCAGGAGCATTGTTTAGCCTCTAAATCGATCATGAGGAGATTAAACTACAATCCCGATCATCGTATTTGGGGTCTCGATTTGCTGAGAGCGTTGGCCATTATTTTTGTGATCATTGCTCATGGTAAGCATTTCCTTTATCCTATCATTCCTCAACCATACGGCCACAACCTTAGGTTTGGAGGGTATATGGGAGTGGAGTTGTTCTTTGTTCTTAGCGGTTACCTAATTGGGACTATCCTCATAAAAACCTTTCAGAAGGAAGACAGTGTTTCTTTTGCCGCCATCAAGAAATTTTGGGTGCGGAGGTGGTTTCGGACCCTGCCCAATTACTATCTGATCATCCTGATTAATATACTAGTCTATGCTCTTCTACTTGAGGGAGACGTATGGAAAGAGGTTACGCTCTGGAAGTATTTTTTCTTTCTTCAGAATGTTACGCATCATCCCGGTGAGTTTTTCAGCGAATCTTGGAGCTTGACCATCGAGGAGTGGTTCTATCTTACCATACCAGTGGTAATGATGGCAATCTATTTCGGATTTAGGTTTCTATCAGTGAAGGGAAGAATCCTTCTTTCCATTTTAGTATATATAGGCATTTCGTTCTCTCTTAGGTGGTTTGCCGCACAAGATTCATCCGTCGATTGGCGATTAGAGTTACGGATGGTCATGCCCCTTCGTTTAGATTCCATTGGGATAGGTGTCTTGGCAGCATTTGTTCATCTCTATTTCCCCCTTTGGTGGGACCACAATAAGAAATGGTTGTTTGCCTTAGGAACAGGAGTGTTTCTTGTCAACTGTTACTATTATCTCCACCATATTCTGCCAAATGCCACTGGTAATGTCAGCTTATTTGACCGTACCATCTATTTTAATATCACCAATATCTCCTTTGCAGCGCTACTACCGATGGCTAGCACCTGGAAGAAACAGACTAGCTGGTTCGGTAGGTTCGTGACTATTACCTCTTTGATATCCTATTCCCTTTATCTCGTGCACGTATCCGTGGTGCGTAACCTTATCATGGAATACATGAGTTGGTCAGGGAGATTATATGGCCCTCTTGTTTGGTTGCTGTTCGTGGGAGTCTCTTACGCACTATCGTATGTATTGTATGTCTACTATGAGCAACCTATGATGAAACTAAGGGATAAGTTTTCCAAGAAGGAAAAGACAGTAACCATCACCTCTTAAACCTCTCCGCATCCAAACGTAGGGTTCCCGAGTTTGAAAATCCCTCCATACTGGATCCCTAGATTTCATTCGAAACAGGATTGAGGAGCTCTTTTTTGGGAAATAGCAAACAAAAGCCCATCCACCAAGGGCGGATGGGCTGTAATTTCGTAGTGTATTTGGTTACACGGTTACTGCCGCTCTAGGAGCACCCGATAGAATCTCGCTGTTCGCGAAGTCAGAATACTTCTCAAAGTTGGCTACAAACTCATTTGCCAAGCGTTGGGCCTTCGCTTGGTAAGCGTCCCTGTTTTCCCAAGTATCCTCTGGGTTAAGTACGCTGTTGGGAACTTCAGGGCAGGAGGTAGGCATCATCATGCCGAATATAGGATGCTCTACAAACTCAGCTTTCGCCAATTCTCCGTTGAGGGCGGCTGTTATCATGGCTCGTGTGTATTTCAGTTTCATCCTAGAGCCTACACCATACTCACCTCCGGACCAGCCTGTGTTGACCAACCAAACGTTTACATCGTGCTGAGACATCTTTTCTCCTAGCATTTCTGCATACTTGGTGGGGTGCAAGGGTAAGAAAGGTGAGCCAAAGCACGCACTAAAAACAGTTTGTGGTTCAGTAATACCCGCCTCTGTACCTGCTACTTTTGCTGTATAGCCGGAAATGAAGTGGTACATCGCTTGGCCCTTGTCCAGCTTACTAATAGGAGGGAGCACCCCGTAAGCGTCACAGGTCAGAAAGAAAATGTTCTTTGGTATTCCTCCCATGGAAGGTTCCACCGCATTGCCGATGTGGTGAATGGGGTAAGCGGTTCGTGTATTCTCGGTTACCGTTCCATTTGAATAATCCACTGTTCGTGAACCAGGGAAAAAGCGAGTGTTCTCCACAATTGCCCCAAACTTGATGGCATCCCAAATCTCGGGCTCCTTTTCCCGTGAAAGGTCGATTACCTTAGCATAGCACCCTCCTTCGAAGTTAAATACTGACTTTTCTGTCCAACCGTGCTCGTCATCTCCTATCAAGTTCCGGTTCGGATCAGCTGAAAGAGTGGTTTTGCCTGTTCCGCTCAGCCCAAAGAAAATAGCCGTATCGCCTTCCTGCCCAATGTTGGCTGAACAGTGCATCGATAGCACATTACGCTCATGTGGAAGGATGTAATTCAACACTGAGAATATTCCCTTCTTCATTTCCCCTGCGTAGCCAGTACCACCAATCAAAATAATCCGTTTGGTGAAATTGATAATGGCAAAGTTTTCTTGGCGCGTGCCATCTACACCAGGATCCGCTTTAAACTCCGGTGCGCAAATAATTGTGAAATTGGGAACGAAACTATCCAATTCATCCTGCTGTGGACGCAAGAACATATTGTAACAAAATAGGTTCTGCCATGCTTTGGTATTGATTACCCGTAAGTTTAAACGATAACTTTCATCTGCTCCTGCGTATGCATCGCGTACGTAGAGATCCCTCCCCTTCAAGAAGGATAGCATTTTTTGATGGAGCTGGTCGAATTTCTCTGATGAAATGGGAATATTGACGTTACCCCACCAGACAGAATCCCTCGTTTTCTCATCTTCTACAACAAACCGATCTTTAGGAGAACGTCCTGTAAAGGTGCCCGTGTCGCACATAAGAGCCCCGGTGTCAGTGAGAGTGCCTTCGCCATTGGCTACCGCTGCTTCTACTAACTCAGCCGGGCTGAGGTTCCAGTGTGCGTTGTTGGCGTCAACAATCCCTTGTGTCTCAAGGCCTGCTTGGGTCGACTTTAGCCCAAATTCTTGCATTGTTCCAATACTTAGGTTAATCAATAGACTTATGCAAACGTTTGTGCAAAGGTAATACAAAAGGTTTCTCTCGTGAAACGTATTTGATTATTCTAATTTCATGGCCCAGAGAAGAATAAGAATTTCACCTTCCTTTGAATTCGTTTGCGCAATTGATAATGCAGGTATTACTTTAGCCCTGTTTTGTTCTGAAGAACCCGCCTAAACACAAACAATATTATGTCTCAAGACGAATCTACTGCCGGAGAAAATCTAGCTACTTCGGAAGAATTTGTTGGAGGAACCCGCTGGGGGCATCCAAAAGGTCTTTCTTATCTATTTTTTGCCGAGCTCTGGGAGCGCTTCTCCTTCTATGGAATGCGAGCCCTGCTTACTCTTTACATGGTAAACGAGGTATTTGAAGCCCTCGCAAACCGAGATGCTGTTTCAGCCATCATTTATTCTTCCTACGGATCATTGGTATATGCTTCTCCGGTGATTGGTGGTCGCATTGCAGATAAATTGCTTGGCTACCGCCGTTCCATAATGCTGGGGGGCGCCTTAATGGCCATCGGGCATTTTGTGCTTGCCATTGAGAATAATATTACATTTTATTTAGCATTGGCCTTCATAATAGTAGGTAACGGCTTCTTCAAGCCTAATATATCCACCTTTGTTGGTTCACTCTACAAGCCTGGTGATAACCGTAAGGATAGTGGCTTTACCATATTTTATATGGGCATTAACATAGGGGCCTTTGTATCTCCTTTACTCTGTGGTTGGTTAGGGGAGAACTATGGCTGGCATTATGGTTTCGGACTCGCAGGTATTGGAATGGTTGCGGGCTTGGTAGTTTTCTGGCGTGGCTCTAAAGCAGGCGTTTTTGGTGATAAGGGATTGCCCCCTACTCCAGAGATTATTGAGAAAAAGAAATTTGGCTTACCCATCAAAACATTGGTTCCCGTAATTTCCTTCCTGGCAGTTCCTGTAATTGCGTGGCTGCTCAGCTCATATGAGTATCTGTTAGATGGGGAAAGTTTCCTGGGTGAGGTTACCATTGTCAATGTGTTGTTCTATCTCATCGGAATTTCCATCCTTCTTTACTTGGCATATTATATTGCCATGAAGGCCAAAAAAGAAGAACGTGGTAAAATGGTCGTTGCAGTATTGCTTACCTTCTTCATGACTATCTTCTGGGGCTTTCACGAACTGTCAGGCAGTGTACTTACCTTGTTTGCAAGCAGAAACGTAGACCTTTCGGTCTTGAATGCCTCACAGACTAACTCGCTCAACCCAGTATTTATTTTCTTGCTTGCAATTCCATTCTCATGGATTTGGATTAAACTAGACCAGCAGAAGCTGAACCCTAGAACCCCCATTAAGTTCGCCTTAGGCCTAATTCTGCTTGGTATAGGATTTTATGTACTCGCTTTGAGTAGAGGAAGTGCTGACGGAGACGGAATGGTTCCAATGTACTACTTGGTAATTATGTATGTAATCATCTCCATGGGTGAGCTTTGCATGTCCCCTGTAGGGTTATCAAAAATCACAGACTTGTCTCCGGTTGCCATCGTTGCCTTTATGATGGGGGTTTGGTTCTTGTCTTCCGCATACGCATTCCAGATTGTAGGCTTTATTGGTAAAAACCTTGCCATAGACGGGACTGAAAGCATTGGTGGGTTAGAGCGGTTGACGATTTATACCGATGGATTTGAATACATATCTTATTTCGCGCTTGGCTCAGGTTTGTTTGTGCTACTTATTTCGCCTCTCATGCGTCGTTGGATGCGAGATGTCCACTAAAATTTATTAGGAAAATACAAAAGCCCCTTATTACTGAGGGGCTTTTTCATATATTGCACGCAAATGCAATTTCCCACAGAGGAGTTCGTAATATGTTTCCATAGCTCCCTGTTTTGTTGCATAATGTCGTTAGTTCTACGGTCAACTTAGAATTCAAAAGGTGGAATAATAAGACAGGGGTGGCTTGAAATATGAAAATGTATCCTAGGGATTAGTACAATGGGTATTAATTAGTATATTCAAGTCCAAACAAAAGGTCGGTGAGTTTTCGCCTAGCATCAAGCCAAATGAAATTTTTTGTTTAAGCTTAAAATGCTGGATATTTATAATTATTACCAAACCATGCAGAATAAAAGCATTATCCTTGCTTACAAGGGTAATGTGTCGGAAGACCTATTCAATTGTATTCTGCAACTGGCTGAAAACAAACTCGACAAAATTGAGCTCAAGTCGAAGCTAAAGAAAAAAGTTTTCAACATCCTAGTAGAAGTTCTGCAAAACATCTATCACCACTTCGACGAACTTGATACTTCCCACCAAGAGTACTACTCTGTTTTATTTCTGTTGACAAAAGAAGGTTCAGATTATAGTATTGTGACGGGAAATCACGTCTTGGCGGATAAGGTTGGGAATTTGCGTAGTAAGATTGAAGAGATCAACGCCATGACGCAAGATGAGCTCAAAGCAATTTACCGCCGCCGCCTGGATGCAGGAGATATCTCCGAGAAAGGTGGGGCTGGGCTTGGTATTATTGACATCGTTCGTAAATCGGGCGAGAAAATAAAATACGATTTCAAAGACGTGAATAAGGAATATTCGTTTTTCAGTATTCAGGTAAAGGTTTCTGCTTAATAGACTGGTTATGGATAACTTTTATTTGGAGGCAACCCCGAAGACACCGAAGCTTAACTTCAACTTTGACGAAGGTAAGTTTGAAATTTCTGGTCGGTCGATTCCGGAAAACTCTATTGAGTTTTACAAACCTTTATTGGATTGGCTGGATGGTTATGTCGATAATCCTAAGTCGGAAACCAACTTGGAAGTCAAGCTAGAGTATTTCAATACCAGTTCGTCAAAATGCCTGGTAGAAATATTCCGTAAACTGGAGAAGCTTCATAAGGAGGGGAATACCACCAACATCAAATGGTATTATGATGAGGAGGACGAGGACATGCAAGAGTCCGGTGAAGACTTCAAAGAGATCATCAAATTGCCCATTGAGATGATCATGATGAAGGATGAAGAGTAGCGAACCTGCATGAATGAGAAGCCCGGTGCGAGAAGTAGTGTTTTCCAAAAAGAATTAGAATTCTTAGAAGAGGCAAGAAAAGTTGCTGATGCCAAGGATCCTTCTATGGATCATTTGCGCCATGGCTACGTAGATGTCCTCTCTAAATACGAAAGACTGCTTGGTGAGGCAAAGTTATTAACATCCGTTAGTGACAGGTTACATCACAAACTCAATCAAGCTAATGATAAACTCAAGGAACAATCCGAAGAGATAAATAATATCAACGAAGACCTCAAGGTTAATAACCAGATTCTCCAGGATACCATAGACCAGTTGTTGCGCGCTCGGGTAAGTCGCCGTGCAGGCACCATTGTATTGATCATTGCAATCCTCCTTTTTTTGGTGTCAGAAGGAATACTAGAGCCTCTTATAGAAAAAGAAACTGGTGATTTTTATGTAGGGCTAGGAGTTAAACTTGTGATCGCTTTACTGCTTCGCCCTATTGATTTTCTGACCGAAAAATACCTTATGCGAAGAGCACTGAGGACGGCACAAGCGCAATAAAAAAGCCGCAACAAAATTGCGGCTAGCATTAATGTGCTTTTATGGGTGCTTACTTACCTGGATTTACCAGTTTTTTTATCCGCTCAATGGCTTTGGTTTCATTTTCGTGGATATGCCCATCTGCATTAACCACTTCATAAAGTTCATTAAACAAGCGATCTGCCAAATCGTCTTTAATATCAAACTTTACCAGGTTCTCCTTGATGACCTCGGATATTTCGTCATTGCTTAGTTTATCGTAGTTATCTTGCATCTGCATAAAGATGCTAAGGAGTTTGTCTACACCATTTTCGGTGTCGAACATGTCTTCCATTTTGGTTAATATCACAATTGCCTCGTCTAATTTGAACATGTGATCAGCATTGGCAATGTGGATCAGGAGGAAAAGCAGAAATTCTTCGTATTTCTCGAATGGTGTGTCCATGCTCTTGGGTTATAACTAAAATCTAAAAATATAAAAAAGGCTCCATACTTGGAGCCTTTTTAACTTATTATGCTGTAAGGTGAATTACATCATTCCACCCATGCCGCCGGGCATGCCGCCACCTGCTGGCATAGCAGGCTCTTCTTCAGGGATTTCAGCTACCACACATTCGGTTGTGAGGAGAAGCGAAGAGATAGAACCAGCGTTCTCTAAGGCCAATCGGGTAACCTTCTTAGGGTCGATTACACCAGCTGCAATCAGGTTTTGGTATTCGTTGGTACGAGCATTGAAACCGTAATCGTCTTTGCCTTCGCGTACTTTCTGTACGATCACGCTACCTTCTAAGCCAGCGTTTTCAACGATGGTACGAAGGGGAGATTCTAAGGCCATGCGTACAATGTTTACGCCAGTAGCCTCGTCATCATTTACTGCGTCTACGGATTCTAGAGCTTCCTGGGCGCGAATCAAGGCAACACCACCACCAGAAACTACACCTTCTTCGTTAGCAGCCCGAGTAGCAGCCAATGCATCATCTACGCGGTCTTTTTTCTCTTTCATCTCTACCTCAGTAGCAGCACCTACATAAAGGATAGCTACACCACCGCTCAATTTAGCCAAACGCTCTTGAAGCTTTTCACGGTCATAATCTGAAGTAGTGTTCTCAATTTGAGCTCTGATTTGGTTGATGCGAGCTTCGATATCTTCCTTGGATCCAGCACCGTTTACAATGGTGGTGTTATCCTTATCGATGTTTACCTTTTCAGCGGTGCCCAGCATGTCCAGAGTAGCATTCTCCAGTTTGTAGCCACGCTCCTCAGAGATTACAGTACCACCAGTAAGAATAGCAATGTCTTCCAGCATAGCTTTGCGACGATCGCCGAAGCCAGGGGCCTTAACAGCAGCAATTTTGAGAGCTCCGCGGATCTTGTTCACAACCAAGGTAGCAAGTGCTTCGCCGTCAACGTCTTCAGCAATGATCAAAAGAGGCTTGCCAGTTTGTGCTACTTGTTCCAAAACAGGCAGAAGATCCTTCATTGTGGATACCTTCTTGTCGTGGATCAAAATGTAAGGAGCTTCTAGCTCAGCTTCCATTTTCTCGGTGTTAGTAGCGAAGTAAGGTGATAGGTAACCGCGATCGAACTGCATACCTTCTACAGTTTTGATCTCAGTCTCAGTTCCGCGAGCTTCTTCTACGGTAATTACACCCTCAGTACCTACTTTGTCCATTGCCTCGGCAATCATGTTGCCGATTTCTTCATCGCCATTGGCAGAGATGGTGGCTACTTGAGCAATGTTGTTATCAACGCTTTTCTTTTGCGAATCCAGGTTGCCTACTACCGCAGAGATCGCTTTGTCGATGCCACGCTTAAGGTCCATAGGGTTAGCACCAGCAGCTACGTTTTTGATGCCGTGAGAAAAGATAGCCTGAGCCAACACAGTGGCAGTAGTAGTACCATCACCGGCACTGTCGGCAGTTTTTGAAGCTACCTCTTTTACCAACTGCGCGCCCATGTTCTCTACGGGCTCTTGCAATTCAATTTCTTTTGCTACCGAAACGCCGTCTTTGGTTACATTGGGTGCACCAAATTTCTTGTCAAGAATAACATTACGGCCTTTAGGACCCAATGTGACTTTTACCGCATCGGCCAAGGTGTCTACGCCGCGTTTCAATGCATCGCGTGCAGAAGTATCGAACAAGATCTCTTTTGCCATGATCGTGTTAGTTTTTCAATGAGTTTGTACTAGAAAACTAGAGGTACAGTTCTGAATTAAAGAATTGCGAAAATGTCAGACTCCCGCATGATGAGGTAATCTTTGCCTTCGATAGTGATCTCAGTGCCTGAGTACTTTCCGTACAATACACTATCACCAACCTTTACGGTCAACGGCTCATCTTTTTTGCCCTCACCTACAGCTACTACAGATCCGCGCTGGGGCTTCTCTTTCGCCGTATCGGGGATGATAATACCTGAAGCGGTTTTCTCTTCAGCGGCAGCGGGTTCTACTAGAACACGGTCTGCCAAAGGTTTGATGTTAACTGACATTGCTATGCAAGCGTTTATTAATGGGTTTCAAATGTCATTTACTATGGCCCATTTAGCATTTCTCATGCCATTACCTATTGGGGGTATAAATGCGCCAAACTGCCAGAAAAAGTGACACTTAACTAGGGTATTATCGGCCTGGCGAGCCCCAAAGGCTGACAATTTTTCGGTTTGCTGTCAGTTTTAATAATGAGTATATTATCATACGCAAAATGGAAGCTTATGAAAAATTTGTCAGATAATTGGCTAACAGAAGGGTTATTAGATTTTGAGTATAAGAAGTACGTATTATTGGCTTACCTCCGGCATGTTTCCACTGAGTTTTTTGATAATAAGCTTTATCCTCACTTGTCAGACTTAATCAAGCATTACAGCCAGCTTACTCGTTTGAAAAATGAACGGGAACATTGGGAGGCCCAGTTTCCTAAATCTGTGAAAGGGGTGGATTGGAATCAATTGCAATTGATCTACGAAAAACTTGAAGCCTCTACTCCTTCTGAGTTAGAAGAGGTTTATAATATGGTCGAATTTGCTATTCCAAGAATGCGAGAAAATTTGGAGAGGGGAAAAGAAGCCTATGAATCTATTGAGTCGCAAATAGAGTTAAGACCCATAGGGTTGCATCCTGTATATAAGGGGGAAGGGTATTTAGTGCTAGGAGTAGATAAGCACCCCTTTTGGGAGGTTTACCGGTATCAGTCTACGGTGTTCACCCAAGCAAAAGAAAAGTACCGAGGAATTCATTTAACCTTTCTGGATAGAGTGAGGAAAAGGGTGGGGAGGACCCTGGAACAATTAAAACTTGAATTGGTACGGACGTACCGGGAAATGCCTAATCCGGCAACTTTTGGTTTAGCATCTCCATTGCCTTTTCCTATTGAGCCTACTTTGCTGCCTATAGGCAAACGCTTACTTATGAAGCAGGTGGCAGTTTAGAGCATAAAAAAAGGAGCCCGTAGGCTCCTTGCACTCATTATTTACGTGGTCCAGGTTATTCCTGGTCTGTGGTTTCTTCTTCATCCCCAGTAGATAGCTGATTCATTAAATCACTATCATCGGTGGTAGTGCTAGGGTCACTTTGAATGTTTACCGGAGTACCCTCAGAGGCTGGTAAATTGCCCTGAGGAATTACAGTTTCTTGTGCGCGAGTGGCGTTTACATTTTCACCCCCTTGGGTGCTAGTGCGATCTACCATGAAACTAGTAGATAGGGTAAGAACTAAGATGGCTGCTCCTAAACTCCAGGTGGCGCGCTCCAAGAAATCTCCTGTGCGTTTTACCCCCATTACTTGTGAAGCCCCAGATCCTCCAAATTGTGATCCTACTCCACCCTTCGAATTCTGAGCCAAGATGGCAAAAATGAGAATGAAGGATAATACTATTATGAGGATGATAATGGCTACGTACATTATTCCGAATCTTTTAACTGCTCAATCAAGTCCGCAAAGTAACTTCTTTTCTGTGGGAATTTCCAAATGAGTTTGCGGTAAATCTCAATGGCACGTTCCGTTTTTCCTTGTTTTGTCAGTATTCGGGCAAGGTTCTCGGATATGATGTTGTCTCCGAACTCCTGACTTTTTAGCGAAAGATCTTCTTGAGTGGCGCTATTGCTTGCAGCATTTAGTTCCCCTTTCTTCTTTAATTTATTCTCCTCCGCCAAAAAGCGGTCAATCATCTCTGTTTGCTCCTGCTGCCAATTAATGCCAGTAACGGGTTTCTCTTTCTGCTGAGCATCTATCACCTGATCCAAAGGAGGGTGATGATCGGCTTCCGGAGTTTTAGTTTCTGTAGTGCTTGGAAGGGGAGGTGGTACAGATTCTTCGGACGGAGCTTCTACAGGTTTCTCAGTAGCAACGTAAGAATCCAACTCTGGAAGGGGAGGGGGTGTTTTTGGGTAATTATCCTCTTTTTGGAGTATTGATGGATGATCTGTCGTGGCTGAACCTTCTGGAAGCGGGGGAGGCGAAGATATGTTTTGTGCCGGGCTTTCTTCGGGCTCAGGTGTTGTTTCCTCTTGCGTTGGATCATTCTTTGGAGAGAGGTCATGCTCATGAAGCCGCATCCACATGGATAGAGCACTTTTTTGTGCTCTAAGATTCTTGAGGTTGTTCTCTACTTCTTCGTAGAAACTCTCTTCCAAATGATTGTTCTCACTTGGTTCGTCAGCAAATACAATCCTTCGGATGTTAGGAGCAGAGTCATCGGAATGATCAATAGACTCTTTTGTGGTTTGCTCAGACTCCGATTTCTTCTCTTCTGGTATGATGGGTGATTCCTCCTGAGCCTTAGTTGCCTCCTTTGCGGTAGCCGTGGATGCCTTCTGTGAGGGTTCTGGTAATGGCGGAGGAGTTTCTTCTACCTTTTGGGGAGGCGAAAGAAATAGCTTTAACACGTGGCGATCAGCCGTATATAAAGCCGCCATGCCTAAGGCCTGCTTTGCGTCGGGGGTGTCTTCCTCTTTTTTAAGTTTAGCATTGAGTGCATAGGCAATGCTGAAAAAAGGGTACTCCTTTTGCAGGTCGTCCAGCTTTTTGAGATCACCAGAGGTGAGAGTGGTCGGATCTTGTAACCAGGAAAGGAGTTTTTGTTTATTCACGGAAAGAGTTAGACTTTTTTGTGAAGGTAACAAATTACCAGTTTGCTACCGAAGCATTAAAGATGTCAAAAATTATCTGCTCAAAAATAATATCAATCAATTCAGGCTCTGCCGCCGTCAGCGATTGCTCATTTGGGTCGTAGTCTGCGAAAAATGTGAACGATTTGTTCGAATAACTCTGTTCTTCGTCCTTGGTGTGGAAGAACGATGCCTTCACTACAATTTCTAATCGCTGTAAACTACCCGTGGAGGTAACCGCATCAGCGCTAGCGGTAGGTGCTACCGGGCGAAGACGATAGCCTGTGATAGCTCCTTCCAGTTGTAAATCTCCATCATAGTTGACCAAAGCTAGTTCAGAGTTCTGCTGAAAGTAGTCCTTGATTTCCTCAGTGAAGAGTTGTGAAATGTTAGGGGGGCCGCCTCCCGAATCGTTGAAAAAAGTACTAATGGATAGCGTTTTTACTACGTTGTAGTCAATAGATATTCCTGTGAAGGAGTATTTCCCACAACTTGTTACTATTCCGGTCAAGAGCACGGTAAGTAGCGCAATTCTACTCGTCAATTTCATACTGTTTGATTTTTCTGTAAAGTGTGCGCTCAGAAATCCCCAAATCTTGTGCCGCATATTTACGCTTATTGTTGTTTTTACGCAGCGCCTTGATGATCATTTCTTTTTCTTTCTTCTCCAAAGAAAGCGATTCTTCTTCCTCGTCCAGCGAAAGTTCTTCATACTTTGCTTCTTCAAACTGCGTGCGTTCCGAAGAGGCGCCCATTGAGGTAGGTGCGGATGTTGTACTAGCAGGTCGCGCTAGTAAGTAAGGTTTGGGTTCCTCTTGTGGAGGTGCAATGGGTAATTCCTTACCTATGTTGTCAAATAACTCTTGATGCTCTTCAATTAATTCTTGATTGATCTCGCCTCCTTTAAGTAGCTGATGAACCAATTTTTTGAGCTCGGTTACATCGCTTCGCATGTCAAACAGAATCTTATATAGGATTTCCCTTTCGGAGAAATTATCGTCTGACCCATCTTTTCCTCTAAATAAAGTGGGTAGCGTGCTGCTGCTCGTTTCAGGGAGGTAATGGGCTAGCTTTTCCCCTGAAATCTGTCTATCCATCTCTAATACAGAGATGCGCTCTACAATATTCTTGAGCTGCCGAATGTTGCCAGGCCAACGGAACCTATTAAGAATTTCAACTGCTTCAGGAGCTAAAACCAAAGGTTTTACTCGGTAGCGTTCAGCAAAATCAGTGGCAAATTTTCTAAAAAGGAGGTGTATATCTCCGCCACGTTCCCGTAATGGGGGTACGTAAATGGGAACCGTATTTAAACGATAGTATAAATCTTCTCTGAATTTACCCCGCTGTACTGCTTCTAGTAGGTTGACATTTGTGGCACCAACTACCCTTACATCAGTCTTTTGCACTTTAGAAGAACCTACTTTAATGAACTCTCCGTTTTCAAGTACCCTTAGTAGTCGAGCCTGAGTGCCAAGAGGCATTTCTCCGATCTCATCTAAGAAAATGGTACCTCCATTGGTTACCTCAAAATATCCCTTTCGAGTTTCCTGAGCCCCAGTAAACGCTCCTTTTTCGTGGCCAAATAGTTCGGAATCTATGGTGCCCTCTGGTATAGCTCCGCAGTTGATGGCAATGAAAGAGCCGTGTTTCCGAGGGCTTAGCGAATGGATGATTTTTGAAAAAGATTCCTTTCCACTACCGCTTTCACCACTGATCAGCACGGTCATATCCGTTGGTGCTACTTGCATTGCCACCCGAATGGCATTATTCAACTGTTGGCTGTTACCGATAATGCCAAACCGAAGCTTTACACTTTGAATCTCTGAGTCAGTCACAATGACGGAGGGTTAGACTGTAGGGCGGCTATCCTGTAATACGACTTCTCCTTTTAAGGTAGCTTGTGTGCAGTCATGAACTTTTACCCACACGTAGTCTCCTGGTTTCTCATCAGTACGAGGAAATACAATTACCTTATTTGCAGAATTTCGTCCTTGTAGAAAATCCTCTGACCTTTTGGAAGTACCCTCTATCAATACCTTGAAAGTTTTCCCTACGTCTCTCTGATTTCTCTTCAAGGACATGTCCATTTGCCGAGCAATAATTTCCTGTAGACGACGCTTTTTTATGTCTAGGGGAATATCGTCTTCATATTTTTTAGCCGCCAAGGTGCCAGGACGCTCACTGTAAAAGAACATATATGAGAAGTCGTATTGTGCATAATCAATGATGCTCAATGTGTCCTTATGTTCCTCCTCTGTCTCCGTGCAAAATCCCGCAATCATATCTGAAGATATGCCACAATCTTCTCCTAAGATATTTCGAATTGAAGCTACACGCTCCATATACCACTCCCGATCGTAGGTACGGTTCATGAGTTCCAATACTCGGCTATTACCACTTTGAACTGGTAGGTGAATGTATTTGCAAATGTTATCGTAAGCTTTCATGGTATGAAGCACCTCGTCCGTAATGTCTTTTGGGTGTGAGGTGCTAAACCGTACTCGTAAATCGGGACTTACCTGAGCCACCATTTCGAGCATTTTAGCAAAATTGATAATGGTAGATACTTGGTCTTCCTTTTTCTCTAAATGAGCTTTGTTGTTTATTTCCGGACTCCATTTGTAGCTGTCTACGTTCTGGCCAAGCAGAGTAACCTCACGGTATCCTTGATTGAATAGTTCGGTAGCTTCAGCAACAATTGAATGCGGATCACGGCTACGTTCACGTCCCCGGGTAAAGGGTACCACGCAGAAAGAACACATATTGTCGCACCCACGCATAATGGAGATAAACGCTGTCACGCCATTGCTATTGAGCCGTACCGGACTAATATCTGCATAGGTTTCCTCGCGTGAAAGGAAGGTGTTTACCGCCTTATCTCCTTCATCAACCTGCTGTACCAGAGAAGGTAGGTCGCGGTAGGCGTCAGGACCCACTACCATGTCTACAACCTTTTCCTCCTCCAAGAGCTTAGACTTGAGGCGTTCGGCCATACAGCCTAAGACACCAATCTGAATATCTGGTCTACGCTTTTTCTCAGCGTTAAAGTAGTTGAGTCGGTTACGAACAGTTTGCTCTGCCTTCTCACGAATAGAGCATGTATTCAATAGAACCAGATCGGCCTTGTCTACAGTGCTAGTCGTATCAAATCCTTCTTTCTTAAGGATGGAGGCTACAATCTCGCTGTCAGAGAAATTCATTTGACAGCCATAGCTTTCAATGTATACTTTACGGCCTTTGCCGGTATTTTCTTCGGTAGTTACCCGTACTTCTTGCGTAACCTCGCGGTCAGCTTTGTCCAAAATCCCAAGATCCGAAATTAAATTTTCCATGTTGATCATCCTTCGCCAAACCCAACAACGCTGGGGCTAAATGAGTTTGCAAAGGTACGAAAACACTTGGAAAATGATGACAGAATGTCAGCTATTGCAAGAGTACTTTCCCAGTTACTACATCGTCCTCAGTTCGGATAAGGTAATGGTAAATGCCCGGCCGTAATCCGTAGGTATCAATGTATTCATTGTAGTTATCCAAAGTGAACTCCCTAACACTTTGCCCCTGAACTGAAATCAATTCCATGGTAACCGTAGAGTCAAAGTTGTTGAGTATTTCAAATCCATCTGTCGCTTGGGTTGGATTGGGAAAAATGAACACCTGGCTAGGTGAAACGTAGAATACTCTGGCGGTATCACTGACTATGCCTGCTCCCCAATCTGTGACGGCAGCTAATACATACTTAACCTCTCCTTCAGGAATATCCTGGTCCAAAAAAGATAATTGGTTCGCTGTGGGTTCCTCCTCAATGCCAATTAAGGTTGCCTCCTCCTCAAATATTCGATAGGCTTCTATTCGATCTAAGTTTAGGGTAGAAGCCATAAAAACCTCCAAGTCTACTGTTGCGGATTGTTCGTTTAGCTCTGCTAATGCGTATTGGAAATAGCATTGCCCTCCCTGAAAACGGTAATCCACAGCTATTGCTCTATGATCTGGATACTCAGAGCTGCCAATATTGGGCTTCACGGAGAAATAGACTCCGTTCTCAGCAGTAAGATCTATAAAAGTTGCTGTGTCTATTGTGGTTAGCCAAGGCTCAAATGTCATCGCTCCTAGCCGGTGTAAAGTGTAGGAAGTGGCTGCGGGGTCAGACGGCCATTGAAGCAGTATACTGTCCCCACAGGCTAGCCCTACGTTGGGTCTTATTTTCGGATGAATTCTGGTAATGTCACTAGTGAGCGTATCGGAATTAGCTATAATGCGAAACTGGATTACTTCTGGGTTGGTAGGAGTCTTGAAGCTGAAAAATTCACGTTGCAGGTTAAGATCGTCATCCAAGGTTTCCCAAGGCCCATCATTACTTTTTTGCTGTAGGATGGCTCGGGCTGCTTCTGGTGCAGCATCCCAGCGCACAAAGTAAGTCTCTTCCACTAGCCATGGGTCTGTGTTGGTGGGATGAGTGAAACGAACGAAGGGCTCGGTGTCAATCCAATAATGTAGTGCTAGCGTTTGATTTGGACCGCAGTTGCTACAAGAGATGGAAGCTGTGTAGGTTCCCGCTGTAGGGTTAGGGATAGTAACCTGTTCCAAATTGTTAAGATCATCCGCTTTACGGATAGCAGGTTGATTTAACTGAGCAGGGGTAGGGTCAAGAACCCAAGGTAGAAATAAATCATTTTCTGGAGTGGTTACCGTAAGGTCTAGATTGTGAATGAGTGCTTGGAAGTCCCCAGGGTTAGCAGCTGGATCCGTCCAGGCAAGAGCAACACGGATTTCACGAGCGTTTTCAGGTACCTCTATGGAAAAGTTGATATCTCCATTGGATACCATGGTGTCCAAGAAGTAGTTCTGATTGTCGATGGATTCCCACGCTCTGTATGCATTTACATTCCCATAGCCCGAAAAATAATCCAAGCCGGGGATGGCTATGTCATCAGCCGTGTTTGCAAAGGTGGCACGTAATAGACTCGCTGGAGGGAGACTTCCTTCGTTTGCAAGGAAGGTTTCATGTAGTAGTGCAGCGATGCCGGATACGGTAGCTGCACCGTCGTAGGTGCCGCCAGGGCTATACGCAACAACTTCTGGTTTTACCCGGCCGTCGTAGGCCGGGCCACGCGATGCTCTGTCTACGAATGCATAGGTGGTGTCAGAACCACCCACAATCAAATGGTTTTTGGCTTGTTTGAAGTTGCCCGTCAAGTTGGCGAAGCCATCTAAGTTTGCAAAGGTGCCTATGCTGTCACTGGCAAAGCCTTGATTGCCTGAAGAAAATACAATGAAAAGTTCTGGCAAGGCAGCAATGGTGGCATCAAAAGATGCGCTTTCGCTAGAATATGCATTGTTGATGTCAAGCCCGTAGGAGTTGTTTTGGATGTAAGAACCTAGTGAGTCAAAGTAGGAGATGGGCTCAGGGAATACGTCCAACGCAGCCTCTGTGCCTGCTACTCTTGCAGCGGGAGCTACGCCTTCCCCTTCCAGTGAGGAGTTAGCATTGCCAACGATGATGGTTGCCATATCTGTAGCATGTGGCGTATTTGTCTCTGATTCCCGAGTAGTAGGCACCACACGACCTATTAGGTCCAAATCATCGACCTGAAACATGCCTTCTTTTACTTGAATTGTGTGTCCTGCTCCACGTAGGTTGGGTTGTTGGTCTTTTAAGAAGTTTACTCGATTAACGCTGAGATCCAACCCTCTAACCTTAGATTCTTCGATGATCCCGGTCCTAGCTATGTCAATGTATGTAATCTGAGGAGAGGGGAGCAAAAGCTGCTCTACTTGTGCAGCGCCTGCAGTTATTACAAAAGAATTGGTGAGCGTATTCTCTTTATGAATTGGGATGCCCCATTCAACTAACTGCTCTCTGAGGGATCTTCCATTACCGCCTGTAATGACGAGTCGCTGACTAGTTGTAATCTCACTAAGTGCCTGCTTCGCTTGCGGTGTAAACTTCCAGTCCAGATTGGCTGATCCTAATACTATCCAGCCAGGTCCTGGTTTGGCTTCAGCTTCGTTATCAAGGGGATAGGCAATAACCAGGGTAGGGCTTATTCGTCGTACTACCTTCATACCCTGAGGAGCTGAAGAAGCATTGCCTGTATTGTTGAGCAAGAATGGGTATTGTATATCCTTCTTGAGTTCGCCGGACAAATAGTCTTCAATCTTTGGGCTTGAAGTGCTGGCTGGTTGTCCTAAGGTAACTGTGGTCTGAAAAACACTCCAAATGATTAACCATCCCAATATACCTCCCCGAAAAAGGAAACGTTTCACAACCTTAGATAACATATTAGTTTTAGGATTTTTAGAAGAAATATGCTCCAATAAAGCTATTTTTTCTGGTAATACTAAGAGTCGTTATCCTTAGGTATTGAGCCTTTCTTCAAGTGGTTAGAAATAATCATCAGGTTCAATCTTTCAAGTTGCGTAAGTGGGACTCTACGTAATAAGCTGTATCGGGCCTGATAGTTAAATACATTTTGGTTGAAGTATATGCGTAAATCAGGATCGGGAAATTTGTACTTTCTTACGGCTAAAATATAGTTTCTGTATAGCTCCAGATCCTCAATAGTAACTTCTGATAAATCAGCTGGTGTAATTAGCCTTTCAAACAAAAAGCTGTACTCATAAAGGTGTCGTGTTACGGGCTTCTTTTCCAGCTGAAAAACCTCATTTTTATTGTTGAGGTAGAAATATTCGTGAAGCTTTAAGGCATAAGTAGAGTACGTGATTTCTACTAAAGTATCACCCAATAGCTGTGTTTGGGCCAAAGTGTTTGGCTCTAGATCTGGGAGTTGAAATTTCTTTTGACTGATGACACTTCCATCCTGATTGAATATAACTAAATGGAATATAGCTCTTCTACCTTTGGTGTTTTCAAAGAGTGCAATGATGGGTGTGGTTGGGGGGCTCGAGATTAGCTGATAAGTGAATATTTCTTCGTTCTTAGCTTCATTCAAAAACTCTTCTGCTAAGGGCTCTGGTAAGGGTACTTGTCCTAGTTCAAAATAAAGCAATAGCTCTTCGAAAGGGGATTCTTTGATCTGAGCAAATAAAAATCCTTGAGAAATTACGATCAGAATACCCGCAATGTTAAATCCAAGGCAAAGATTCTTGAGTTTTATCATTGGTAACGTTGCCTGTGTTCAATGTGCTTTTAGGTTCGATCATCAGGATGTGCACCTCCTCACCATTGCGGGTGTAGGGTTTGTGCTCAACTCCAGCGGGTACCACCAACAATTGGCCAGGACCTATTGACTGTGTGCCTTCCTTAAAGTCCAGAAACAAAGTTCCTTCGAGGACCATGAATAATTCATCCTCTTGGGCGTGATGGTGCCATACAAACTCGCCACTTACTTTGGCTATTTTCACATGCTGCCCGTTGAGTTCAGCCACTATTTTGGGTGACCACTGATCAGAAAAGAGGGCATACTTTTCTTTTAATGTGATGGTAGTAGGAAGAGCCATAGCAAAATATCGTCATGGAAAAGTAATCATTCTCTCGAAAGATATCATGCTATTAGCCAAAGGAAGACAGTGTTAATGGATAAAAGAAAAAGCCATTTCAAAAACATGAAATGGCTTCAACTTTCTTGCGGAGAGACCGAGACTCGAACTCGGGGGCCGGAAACCCGGCCACAGCTTAGCAGGCTGCTGCATTACCACTCTGCCACCTCTCCTTGTATGTATTAATTATCCTCTCTGGCGAAAGGACTGCAAATATAGCAGAGACAATTTTTTAATACCAACGATGATGGGACTTTGATTCAAAAAAAAATGCGGATTTTATGGGTGCCTGTGAAAAATGTGAAATTGATTCATGGCCTATATCATCCGAGAACGCTTAATTAAGTAGCTAGTCAACACTTTGTCGAAGCCCTCATTAATGTCTGCTTCTACCATGTCAATTTTGAGCTGACCAAGCCGTAGTTTGAGCTGAGCATAAAACTCTTCCATTTTGGTTTGAAAAGCTTCTTTTACCTCGCTTGGTTGTAGTTTCATTTTATCGCCCGATTCTAAGTCAATAAATTCATAGGGCCGGTCTTCAAATTGGAATTTATACTCCGTTTTCCGGTCAGTAACATGAAATACCAAAACCTCATGTTTATTATGCTTGAGGTGTTGAAGTGCCTGAAAGATGGGTTCTGGATTTTCTCCTTCAAACATATCAGAGAAAATAATGACCAGGGAGCGCTTGTGGATTTTTTCAGCAGTTTCATCCAAAATCTCGGCTACGCGAGTGCTTTTGTCTCTACTAGGTGCATCCAACAGGTTCTGAAAATGCCCCATCAATTGGTGTACATGCGCACCTGTACTTTTGATAGGGGTCATTAAGTCTACTTGATCAGAGAACGCACACAAACCAACTGCGTCTCTCTGTTTTTGCAGCAGGTAAGCTAAAGCTGCAGCTCCCATCAGGCTAAAAGTGATTTTCCCAAGAGAATCTACGGGGTAATACATACTTGATGACGTATCCACCATCAATAAACAACGGAGGTTGGTTTCCTCCTCATACCGTTTTACAAAAAGCCGGTCGGTTTTGGCATATACCTTCCAGTCGATATGGCGAGTACTTTCTCCTGTATTATATAGCCGATGTTCGGCAAACTCCACAGAGAATCCGTGATATGGGGATTTGTGCAAACCAGTGATAAAACCATCAACTAGCTGCTTGGCTAGAAATTCTAGATTTCCGTAGGATCGAATGGACTGTGGGTCCCATTGGGTTGTATTAGCCATAGAATTTCAAAGGTAGGTATTCCCCTTGTCTAACGGCGGCCACCAATAAAATATGTGTCCATTCTACTAGTGGTTAAAGAAGATTTCAAGGGGCTAGCAACGGTTTGCTAGACTAATTTGTTTCGGTCTTTCTTGCAATAGTGAAAATCATCCTGCTATATTTAGCCGATTTCAAGGTAAATCCTTGAAAATCATTGACTCACACAAGCGAAAAAGCAACTAAATTTTACCAATTGTGGAAGACAAGGATAGAGATTCGAAGGAGATTTATTCCCAACGAGTGCGTGCCGGTAAGAGGACGTATTTTTTTGATGTGAAGTCTACCCGTTCCAACGATTACTATATCACAATCACGGAGAGCAAGCGGAAGTACAAGGACGATGGGTTTGTTTATGAGAAGCACAAAATCTTTCTGTACAAAGAAGACTTCAATAAATTTTTAGACGCCCTTCGTGATTCATTGGATCATGTAAAAACTGAGTTGTTGCCCGATTTTGACTTCGATAATTATGAGCGCGAAGAAGAGGCAACAGAGAAGGTGAAAGACAATTACAGCTGGGATTAAATCTCGGTTTATTTCGGATATTTCAAAGCCTTTGGGGATTTCCCAAAGGCTTTTGCATTTTTAGGCCATGGCGGCTCCTTCTACTTTTAATGCACCGCGCACCATCCTAGCCATTAGCTTGGGTATCGGTCTTTTTATATTCTTGGGCTATGTATTTACCTCTATTTACGTCTATGTAGGGATTTCATTGGTGCTTACTGCCATGCTACGGCCCCTAGTGAATTATGTGGCCTCGGCTGCTTTTTTTGGGGTTAGGTTTCCCAGGGTTATAGCTGTTTTTCTAGCCTTCGGTTTTCTGCTCAGTATACTAGCGTTCTTTGTGCTGCTATTCATTCCCTTGATCGACGAGCAGATTGACACGGTTTCTAATCTAGAGTACAATGCGGCGTTCGATAATTTTTCGGAGCAGATTGAAAATCTGGAAGATTTTTTAATTGAAAATGACCTAGCTGATCAGTTTGTTGATGCCCCACCCGTTGAGACTGCTGACCCTGAACTAAATACTGATCCTAGACCTGAGAATGAGAAGTCCTCTAGTGTAGCTACCAAAGATACGTTGATTGAGAACGAAGATGGTGATTTGGTAGGAATGGATAGCTTGGAAGCTGATGCACAGTTGCTGCCAACCGAAAGGACGGATACTCTGCCAACCTCCTCAGAGATTGAGCACGGTTTCCTCCTAAAGCAGTTGCAGGAGGTTCCCTCTCAGCTGTTTGGTAGTTTTGATTTCTCCAACTTCCTTACGAGCCTGCTTTCTATTACAGGAAGCGTGCTCTTGGGCATATTGGCAGTCTCTTTTATCACCTTCTTTTTCTTGCTTGAGAAAGGCTTGGTAAGGAGAAATATAATTTCATTGATTCCAAACCGATATTTCGAGGTGTCCATTGCAGGGCTCTACAAGATTGAACGGTTACTGTCCAATTATCTGATTGGGCTACTCATTCAAATGACCACCATTTTCACCTTAGCCTCCATTGGTTTGTCTATTGTGGGGGTGAAGTACGCAATGACCGTGGCCTTGTTTGCGGCAGTAGCCAATCTTATACCCTACGCGGGCCCCCTCTTGGGCGGCATTTTCGGTATCATCGTTGGTATCTCTACTTCCACCGATTTGAACACTACTAGTGAATATCTTTGGCTGGTATTCTTTGTTTTTCTAGTCTTTTCCCTCGTTCAACTGGCGGATAACATCGTCATCCAGCCGCTCATATTTTCGAAAAGTGTCAAGGCGCATCCGCTGGAGATATTTATTATTATTTTTGCGGGCGCTACGCTCGGAGGGATAGCAGGAATGATCATAGCCATTCCCTTCTATACCGTTATCCGGGTGTCAGTGAAAGAGCTTTACGAAGGGTATCGGAGCTACCATATTTTCAAAACCAAGTAATTCATGGCACTACAGTGCGGTATCGTAGGTTTGCCCAATGTGGGTAAGTCTACACTGTTTAATTCCCTGTCTAGCGGAAAAGCTGAGGCAGCAAACTTCCCCTTTTGCACCATCGACCCTAATGTGGGTGTGATTTCTGTTCCCGACCCAAGGTTGGATGTGCTAAAGGGGCTCGTCAACCCTCAGAAGGTAATACCTACCGTGATGGAGTTTGTAGACATTGCAGGTTTGGTAAAGGGAGCTTCTAAAGGAGAGGGGCTTGGTAATCAGTTTTTGGGTAACATCCGTGAGGTAGACGCTATCCTACATGTAGTACGCTGCTTTGAGGATGAGAATATTGTACACGTAGATGGTCGCGTAGACCCGGTGACTGATAAAGAGATTATAGATACCGAACTGCAGCTTAAGGACTTAGAGACGATTGATAAGCGCCTGGCCAAGAATGAAAAAATTGCCAAGTCAGGTGATAAGAAGGCCCAAACACTGGTGGGTATTTTGAAACGGTATAAAGAGATTCTAGAATCGGGGCAAAATGCACGGGCTTTGGAGCTTACAAAGGAAGAAAAGGAAGTCGTGAGCGATCTTCACTTACTTACTTCCAAGCCTGTTTTGTATGTATGTAATGTAGACGAGGAGTCTGTTCTGGAAGGAAATGCACACGTAGAAGCGCTGAAATCTTCCGTGGCCAACGAAGGAGCCGAGGTGGTAGTGATTTCCGCAGCGTTGGAGTCTCAAATTGCAGAGCTGGACGAAGTGGAAGAGCGGGAAATGTTTTTGTCAGAATATGGTTTAGAAGAATCCGGGCTTAACAGATTGATTCGTGCAGCCTATAAGTTACTGGATTTGATCACCTATTTTACTGCAGGAGAGAAAGAAGTTCGCGCTTGGACTATTCGACAAGGATGGAAGGCGCCGCAGGCAGCAGGGGTAATTCACACAGATTTTGAGAAGGGATTTATTCGGGCTGAGGTGATTAAAATGCAGGATTACGAACAATACAAAACGGAGGTAGCAGTAAAGGAAGCGGGTAAGATGGCAGTTGAAGGTAAAGAATATGTAGTTTCCGACGGGGACGTTATGCATTTCCGCTTCAATGTGTAGTGTTCACCTTGATAATGTTTTAGCCTCAGTATGTTTCAATCATTGGTTAGTAAGGCCTAAGGGTAACTTATAGCCGACATATCGGAAATATTAAAATTTTTTATAGATAGTTGTTGAAACATTCTTTTTTGAAACATGTTCACCCAATAAGATAAGGAACTTGTTTTGTTAAACCGTACAGAGCTCCAAGTCCCTAGTGGAATTTTGGGGCGCTGTTGTTTTTTACCAAAAGTACGTTGGTGTGAGGATACGAATCATTTTCAAGCTTAAGAATAGGGGTGCCAACTTACCTTTTCATCACCAGTTTTTGTTGGCACAACTGGTAAAGGGTATGTTGTTGCGGGGCAACCATCCCGAATTTAAGGACTATAGTTTCTATAATTTTTCTGGCTTGAAAGGGCAGACCAAAATAAGTCGTAACGGTCTGCACTATTATTCCAGTAAAGTAACTTTGGTACTGTCGAGTCCCAACGAAGAGTTTGTTCAATATTTACTTTCTCAACTGTTCTCGTTGTCACAGGTAGAGCTAGGCAACTTAATGCTGGTACCAGAATCTGTAGAGAAAGAACATACTCCAGAAATTACCGAAGAGACTAAATTCATCTGCATTTCACCGCTAGTCCTCATCAATCCTGATTTATATGATAATTCAGGTAAGAGGTTTATTGGTCCGGAAACGGATGAGTTTTCTGATCTGTTGTATGAGTCCACCATGCTTCGCATGGAGGAAAGTGGTTGGTACTCTTCCGAACAGATCGAATCGTTTTTCAAGTTTCAGGTGGTGCCTGATTATGGTTATTTGAGGAAAATAACGGAATCGCAAAAGAAATTTGCCCGTATATACCCTGTCTACGATCAGGATGTAAAGTATGAAGTGAGAGGTTATACTTTCCCCTTCACTTTGTATGCAGCCAAGGAAGTCCAGGAGTTTGTTTTTACATGTGGTTTAGGACGATTTACACACAAAGGTTTTGGTATGCTTGATTTAGCAAACCAAGATCCAAGTGCTCGTACTATTCAGTACGAGATTAATCCTGAACTTGTGAAGGCTTAAAAAGGATTTACCCTAAGTTGTGTATATCCTATAAGTTGATCTTGGATAGAGCCTAAGGGTCTACAATACACCATCACTTCGTAAATATTCTCTGTGGCGAAATGGGACCCTTCCAAAAACCAAGGATTGGAGGGGTCTCCTTTGTATAGGTACTGATAATTGTACCACCCTTGTTTTAAAAGAATGGTGCCTGAATAGCCTTTTTCCTTTTGATCATACTTCAATCGGCTGTATTGATCGGCTCGCCAACTGTTAAATGCCCCCACTACATAAACATTTCCGGGGAGTGAATCGCTGAGGATCAAAAAGTTGGTGTACATATAATCACCTTCTACTTTGCCAAAATCCCCTTGAATACGCGGTTGATAAGCCCCGTTTATATCGGGGATTTGTCCATAGGCAAGTCCTCCTCGTGTTCTTTCTGGAATTAAATACGCATCCACTCGGTCGTTACTCAGTACGATGTTGTTGACATTTTGGCCTGCAAAATTCACATTTCGAGTTTCAAACCAGCGAAATTCATTTCCTCCTTGAAAATCTAATTGTTCGTCCAAAGGTGCGTACACCATACGTTGTTGACCCTGGCGGATTTGAGTTGGAGAGGGAGTGGCAATTTGGTCCCATCGTCTGTTCTGGCGAATGACTACCTTTAGCTGAGTCATAGGATTAGGAATTTCCATGGCCGAATAATCTACATCCACAGTCACTCGCTGCATGGTTTCTCTTTGACCTGGTATCAAGGAACGTTCTAGGCTGGCTCCTACACTCACCTTGTTTTGTACCACCATGAACCGATGGGTGAGTACTAAGTCGTTTTCGTTACCATCCCGATAAATTGTCAAGACATAGTTGCCAGGAATATTGACCCTGGGGACTGGGTAAGTGTAATGCACGTAGGCTGTCCGTGTATTTTGGCTAAAGGCAAAATCTTGGAGGGGAAATTCATTGTAGTCGGTCAGAAACTCTAGATCTCGCAGTCCACTTTTCGTCCAGTCAGCATTGCAGTGGATTATTTTAGCGAAGTACCGCTCATAGTTGGGATTGAGATCGTCAAACTCAAGAATCAGACCCTGGGTAGAGGAGTTTAGAACCGTGACAGCTGGTTCTAGGAAGGCAGCATTAATGTCCGTAGTGCTGCTAATTGGAAACAGGGCAACGGATTTGATATTCGGTTCGTAGGTTCGGTTATCCAGCCTTAGGGTTTTATAGGCAGAACTAGAGGTTGAGGAAATGGGGGAGCAACCGGCAAAGAATACCATGCTCAACAAAATGAGGAGTAAGCGCATAAAATTATAGGTAGTTAAAGCTTCGGAAAAATAACGAAAATGCTCACCGGTGTGTGTGTAGACCATAAAAAACCCTGCCAGAGCAGGGTTTGAAATATCTCGTTACACTTCCTTAAGCTTCCACTTCCCCCTTTTGAATATCCACATACTCAACAAGGCATGTAACGAAAAGGCGACAGTAATGGCCCAAACTGCGCCTATTGCCCCTAGATTAAAGTACTTGGCCAAAAGATAACCTAAGGGTATCTGTACCATCCAAAAAGAAACGATGTTGAGCCAGGTGGGAGTGATTGTATCTCCAGCCCCGTTCAACGATTGGCTTAGTACCATTCCGTATGCGAAGAATAGATATCCAATACAAATAACGCGCAGGTATTTAGCCCCCAGTATAACTACTTCCGGGTCTGGGGAAAGAAAGTATATAATCTGTGGAGCAAATATGAAGTAAGCAATGGAAAGAGTTGCCATACAAGCCGCAGAAAGGTTAGCGGCAAACCAAGCAGACTTTTCAGCCTGTTGTGGCTGCATAGCGCCTAAGTTCTGCCCTACAAGAGTGGCTGAAGCTGTCGCTAAGCCAAAAAAGGGTAGAATGGTGGTGATAACTACCCGCAAGGCGAGGGTAAAACCTGCGGCAGATAAGGTGCCAAAATCAGCGATAAGCCGACCAATAAATATCCAACTCGCGCTTTCTACCAAAAATTGTCCAATGCTCCCCACACTGATTTTCAGTATGGACCGAATAGTACTAATGTGTACTTTCAGGTTAGCCCGCGTGATAATCAGGTTCGCTTTTCCAGCACGTAACATCCTGATTTGGTAAATCACCCCTACCGAGCGACCAATGGTAGTAGCCATGGCTGCTCCTTCCACTCCAAATCCATTCCAGCCTAAGAAAGGAAGGCCAAAAATGAGTAGTGGGTCTAAGATGATGTTGAGAGAGTTAGCCAAAATCAGTGTACGCATAGCAATAGTAGCGTCGCCCCCACCCCGAAATATTCCATTGATAAGGAAAATCAACATCACAGAAATGTTGAAACCGAATAGGATACGGGTATAACCAGCCCCCTCTTGGATGACCGACTCTGTAGCATTCATGAGGCCGAGCATTTCTGGTGCGTAGAGAAAACCAATAACTCCTATGACCACCGAAATGACAAGCATGAGCCATATGGCCTGTACAGCTGCGTCTCCAGCTGCATGCTTATTCTTTTCACCAATTCTTCGGGAAATAAGAGCTGTAGCAGCGATAGCGATGCCAAACCCAATAGAATAGAGCACGAACATCATTTGCTCCGTAAGGCCAACTGCAGCTACTGCAGCTCCGTCTTCCTGGTCTATCTGCCCAACAAACAAGATGTCGAAGAAGGCAAATAAGGATTCCATAGACATTTCTAAAATGGTAGGAATCGCCAGCATGAAAACCGCCTTTTTCAATCCAAGGCGTGTGTAATCTCGTTCCTTAGTTGTTAGAGATTCTTTGAGTAAGGACAGAATACGTCCTGATTTTTTTTGTAGCTCCTTAACTGTCATAGTAAGGATAATGGTATGAAGTGAAAAAAATAAATGGATTACCCTTGTGAGTTAGGATGACAAGGGATTCGGCGCTTCTAAAAAGAAGAGGCCTTGCTTATGCCAGATCAGGCAGGTATGTGGAGCTTACAGACTTCATGATGCTTATTGGACGGTTATCAACCCGAAAAGGTTGGATTTATGAAGCATTATTTTCTAAAAGAAAAAAAGGGGAAGAACAGTGTTCTACCCCTTTTTGCAACCAAAACTACGTAAACAAACTAACCACGTAAACAAACAACGAATGTCTTTTGCCAGGAGAGATAACTGGATCCGGAGGCCTGTAGGTGGGGAAATCCCCATCCTACCCGGAGTTTTTTAATTGTTGTTGCTTATATAATAGATGGCTTTTTGGGCCATTTTGTTGCATTGCCGTGTTGGCTTTTCCATTTACGGCTGTGAGTCCTAATCTAACCTTGAGGATTCTGTAACTACCCTCTTAGTTTGCAATTGCTGTGCCAAATTTGGTGGGAGGCCTTAAATGCGGTCTATTGGGGCATAATAGACGATTTTGAGATTAGTTATGAAATAGGTGTGTTCGCAAACGTACAAGTATCCGAACATTCTCGTACACTTTTGTACGGTTAGAAAGGTTGATGAGGGTTACGATAATTAGACTATTTTGCGAGCGAATTACACCAATGGGAGATACATGGCAGCGCGTGTTGATGATAATAACCAAGTAGGAGAACGAGACCCAGGTATAGGGACTAAATTTGGACAATCTGCAAAGCGGGTAATCAATAAAAACGGCACTTTCAACGTGGTGCGCCGTGGTACTCAATTTAGTACACGCAATGTATATCAGGCGATGCTTAGAATGGCCTGGCCGGTGTTTTTAGGGTTAGTTGTTGGTGCTATTACTCTTTTGAATGCGCTGTTTGCGATCGTCTATGTTATCATAGGGGTCGATCAAATTCAGGGGATAACCACTGGGGGCTTAGGTTATAATTTTTTGCAAGCCTTTTACTTTAGCTTTCAAACCTTTACTACGGTCGGGTATGGTGCCTTATCTCCAATGGGGAGCTTAGCCGCTTTTGTAGCTTCTATGGAGGCTATGTTTGGGCTTATCAGTTTTGCCTTAGCTACTAGTTTGCTCTACGGTCGGTTTTCAAAACCCTCCGCTCGATTACAGTATTCTACCTCAGTATTGATATCGCCATCAACCAGACCAGAGGCAGATTGGAGTTTACAGTTTCGGATTGCCAATATGCGCCAGAGCACTTTAATGGAACTCAATGCTCACGTGATTCTGACTACCGTAGAAAAGGTAAATGGAGAAGAGTTGAGAAAGTATGCTAGGGTGACCCTTGAGCGTGATAGTGTTCTGTTCTTCCCCCTCAACTGGACGGTAGTTCATCATATAGATGAAAATAGCCCATTTTATGGTAAGTCATTAGATGATTTGCATGCCTTGCACGCCGAAATCTTGATTCTGATTAAGGGCTTTGATGATACCTTTAGTCAAACGGTCCATAGTAGGTACAGCTATACCTGCCATGAATTTGTTTGGGGCGCAAAATTCCTTCCTTGTTATGAAACCGATGAGCACGGTGATGTGGTGCTCCATTTAGACCGGTTAGATGATTATGAGATGGTCATGAATTGTCCAATTCATGTAAAAAACGACCACCCATCGGGAATTAGAGATAAGGAAACGTTTGCATAACTCCGGCAGTCAATAGGATAATCTATTCGTAATGATCTGATTGAGACTGACTTTCACGGAGATTTTACTTTTGTACCGTCAACAACGCAACTGAATGGTATGCACTCAAGAGTAATCCGAGTTAGCTTGATGCGTTATTTCAAGCAGTTTGGTGAGGCTGAGATGGTATTCTTTACACCCCAAGGTTTGATGTATTCCCAAGAAGAGTTTGAAAAAGCGATTGAGAAGGAGGGGCCTGATAACTTAAGAATGGTTACTCGCCGCGAACTTTTTCACCTACAAGTGGCTGTTTGAAAAACAAACAGCTTTTTTATAAAAAAAACCGGGTTTCCCCGGCTTATGCTTTCACGAGATATTGCTCGAAGTCTTTTACAGTGATGTGGTTTTTACCTTTGGGTACCACCTCCAAGCCGTCCTCTTCCAGATATTTGGTCTGTAATTCTGGATGACCAGGGTTCTTTGCACTGAAAGTACCGTCGTCTTTGAGTACTCGCCACCATGGCGCAATATCAGAACTGCCTTCCGAGCGAGCCTCTTCTGCTAGCTCCCCTACAATCCGTACGAAAATGCCGGTGGTGAGTGGACAGCTAAAGTTTACTTTAAAGTCCTTGGCGATTTGCTTACGGATAATGCCAATTGTCGACAGCTGACCTTTGGGTATCAGGCGAATTTTTTCCTCCACTAGTTCGGGAGTTGCAATCACCATTTTATGCCCTCCATAGCGACGAGCCCAATGCTCAGGAGCGGGTTTAATTACCGGCTTATCCGTGTACCGAAGCTTATCTCGCCATGTAGCGCGCTTGTCAATCATTTCATTCTCCATTACTAAACAAAGGTTTCAATTAATAAACATGCGCCAAGGCGTAAAAATATTAGCAGCCACCCCGCCCTGACAATTTCCCTATTTAGGCTATATACCTAATAAAAAAACGAATTTAGTGACTAAAGTTCAAATAATGTTGTTATTATTTAAATCTCTTGTTTTTTAGGAGATGCGTTTGATGCTTGCACCAAGAGCATTTAACCTGGAATCAATATTCTGATATCCTCGGTCAATCTGCTCTACATTGTCGATTATACTTGTTCCGTCTGCGGAGAGAGCAGCAATTAAAAGAGCAACTCCCGCCCGGATATCTGGTGAAGTCATACGGATTCCTCGCAAGGCTTGTTGCCTATCTAAGCCAATCACCGTAGCTCGGTGAGGGTCGCACAATATGATTTGTGCTCCCATATCAATAAGCTTATCTACAAAGAACAGACGACTCTCAAACATTTTTTGATGCACAAGTACGGTGCCTTTTGCTTGTGTAGCGGTGACCAACACCACGCTCAGTAGGTCTGGAGTAAAGCCAGGCCAGATGGCATCCGCAATGGTCATGATGGATCCATCAATGAAGGTGTCTATGGTGTACCGTTCTTGTGCAGGAATGAAGATGTCGTCTCCACGAAATTCCATTTCAATGCCCAAACGCCGGAAAGTATCAGGGATAATTCCCAGTTGAGGGATTTGGGCATCTTTGATGGTGATTTCACTTTGGGTCATGGCAGCTAATCCTATAAAGCTGCCAATTTCGATCATATCAGGGAGCATGGTATGCTCAGTGCCTCCCAAATATTCTACCCCTTCAATGTGAAGCATGTTAGAACCAATTCCATCAATTTTTGCTCCCATGCGAACTAACATCTTACAGAGTTGCTGTAGATAAGGTTCGCAAGCAGCATTGTAGATGGTGGTCTTTCCCTTCGCCATGCTAGCGGCCATTACAATATTGGCCGTTCCAGTGACTGAGGCTTCGTCTAAGAGCATATAAGTGCCCGTTAGGTTAGACGCATCTATGGTATAGAAATGGGTGTCGGAGTCGTAGTTGAATTTTGCTCCCAGTTTTTGGAATCCCAAAAAGTGAGTGTCGAGTCTTCTGCGTCCAATTTTATCACCACCTGGTTTCGGCATGCTGCCTTTTCCATAGCGGGTCAATAATGGACCCAAGATCATAATTGACCCCCGTAAAGCGCTAGCCTTTTGCCGAAACTCGTTAGTTTTTAAGAACTCTAGATTTACTTCCTTGGCGGTAAATCGGTATGTTTCTGTATCCAGCTTTTCTACCTGCACCCCCAAATCTCCTAGCAAGTCAATCAGCTTATTGACATCGCGGATGTTGGGCACCTTATGAATGGTGACAGGCTCAGGCGTGAGGAGCACGGCGCAGAGAATTTGTAACGCTTCGTTTTTTGCACCTTGTGGAATAATAGCTCCCTGGAGCTGCTTGCCCCCGGTTACTTCAAATGCGGCCATGGTTTGGGTTAGTTTCTACGGCGTTTTTGGTTGTAACGGCGACCACCCCCACGGCGTCCACCTCCTTGGTTTCCTCTGTTTTGGTGGCTAGGTTGCTGTATGTCAAATAGACCTTCTGTTGCAGCTACTTCTGGGTCTAAGGACAGCTTCCCTTTACTTAGCTCTTTAATTTGTTTTAGAATAATGTCGTTGCCCGTATTCTCTTTATTCCAGACGAAGGCAAAGCTCTTCATCATTTTGCCAAGGAATATAATTGCGGCTTCGCGCTCTTCAGGATCTTCTTTTTGGATAGCCTCGTTGATGAGTTTTTCCAGATTACGCCCATAGTGACGATACCGCATTCTACCTTGAGGATATTCCATCCGCAAGGGTTTTTTGTCGATGATGCTTGGGTCTGGTTTTGGATAAGGTGAGTCTAGGTCCAATTCGAAATTGGAGATAATGTGAAGATCGTCCCAGACTTTTTGAGCCGTTTCGTGGGTTTCGCGCGCTGCGGGATTCAATTGCCGCATTAGCTCTACCAAGGTGAAGGCGAAACGATTACGTTCTTCCTGATCTTCAATGGAGGCTAAATGACTAACTAATTGTTGGATATTGCGACCGTACTCTTTCAGAATAATGCTCGTACGGTTGGAATTATAATCGTACATAAAATTTTATACAGGGGAGTAAAACACAAAAATAGCAGAATAACCAAGAAACCTACTATTGCGCTCAGTTCAAGATTTTCTTTGTTTCTGCACGTAAGAAGGGATTATGGCAAAGCAATACTGATGCCTACTCCCGTATATGAGGGCGTTGCCACTACCAAGGGATTTACTTCAAAGCGGTATCTGCCTACTAAAAGATCGTCTTCCAAATCGAAGCCTTTTAACTGAGCGTCAATATGGGCTTCTGCGATGCTGAGGAGGTACACCAAACCAATACCGATGTACATGTAATCGCGGCTACGGCGGTAGGTGTTTACCCGTGTGCGTAGGGTGGATTCGCCCACGCCAGATAGGTTAAAGGTGTCAACATCACCGTCAATTTCGTAGAGAAGATTGACTAGATTGTCTTCGTACAACTGGTGATAAAACCAAGCCAAATAACCAGCACCACCAAAAGCACCGTATACAAGCGGTATTTTCCAGTACCTTCCATTATATGCCTGTCCTAAACCTGGTAATGCAGCAGACAGCATGCCTGCCTTACGGGCAGTATAGGGTGTGCCCCACCGAAGCCCTTCTTCTGGACCTAAAAGACTGGCCAGAGTAGTAGAATCTACCACAATGACCACGGTGTCTATTTGAGTAGAGTCCGAAGATGGTCCGGTCTGGGCCTGGACCACTAGGGGACATAAAAAGAGGAAACCGATAAGGCTTCCTCGTAGGATAACTTTTGGCAGTATGCTCATGAACGCATATTGAGAATTTCAAGGATGCGGGTTAGATCCTCTGCCGAAACAAACGGAATCTTGATTTCGCCCTTATGCTTTTCATCGCTCTTTACATCAACCTTAGTGCCAAAGTGCGAGCTTAGCTTGGTAGTTATTTGCCGGATCTCGTAGGCGCGTTCTTGAGAAAGCCCTTTTCTTGCGGGAGCTGGCGCTTCGTCTGGGCCATTCATCACTTGCCGGACCAAAGCTTCTACCTTACGGACCGAAAGATCTTCCGTAATTACCTTTTTGAAAATGCTGAGCTGCTTATCAATGTCCTCAATGTTGATAAGGGCACGTGCATGGCCCATTGATAACCTCTTGTCCCGCAGGGCTACTTGGATGTCTGGTGGCAGCTTTAGCAAGCGCAGGTAGTTATTTACCGTGGTTCGGTTTTTCCCGACGCGATCCCCTAGTTGTTCCTGCTTCAGGTTACATTCTGTAAGGAGCCGCTGATAACTCAAGGCTACTTCAATAGCATTCAGGTTTTCTCGCTGAATGTTTTCTATAAGTGCCATTTCCAGCATTTGCTGGTCGTTGGCGGTTCTAATATAAGCGGGTACGTTTTCCAGTCCCGCTAATTTGGATGCTTGTAGTCTTCGCTCACCAGAAATCAACTGATATTGGCCTTCTTCTAGTTTGCGAACGGTGATGGGCTGGATGATGCCCTGCACCTTAATTGATTCGGCTAGCTCATCCAGAGCAACCTTGTCAAAGTGGGTACGAGGCTGAAAGGGATTGACTTCAATGGCCGCAACCGGTATTTCATTGATGGAAGAACCTCCGTTTTCTTCGGGTTCTTTGGCGGGAACAGGCTCACTACTTGTAGTTGGCTCCTGTACTTCTACCGAATCTTCCAGTAGAGCTCCGAGCCCTCTGCCCAATCCTCCTTTTCGTTTATTCGATATGGGTGGTTTTTTGGCCATTCTTATGCCTTCCGCTTACTGTTTTACTAAGTCGTTTCGTTGTAAAATCTCATTGGCGAGGTTCAGGTAGCTTACCGCTCCTTTGCTTTCTGCATCCAGCATGATGGCAGGCATGCCAAAGCTAGGGGCCTCGCTTAACTTGATATTTCGGGGTATCATGGTCTCAAATACACGATCCTTGAAATGCCCGCGTACGTCTTCTACCACCTGATTTGCCAGTCGTAAACGCACATCGTACATGGTCAGCACCAAGCCTTCAATCTGCAGCTCTTTATTGAGTCGCTGCTGAATGATTTTGATAGTATTGAGCAACTTACCGAGTCCTTCCAAAGCGAAATACTCACACTGAACGGGCACTATTACGGAGTCGGCTGCGGTAAGAGCGTTAATGGTAATAAGGCCTAGAGAGGGGGAACAGTCGATCAGAATAAAGTCATATTCTCCACGAATGGCCGACAATGCATTACGCATCTTCTCTTCTCGGTTTTCCACGTTCACCATTTCTACCTCGGCACCCACCAGATCGATGTTGGAAGCGATCATAAATAGATCCTTCACCTCGGTTTCCAATACAGCCTCTTGGGGGGCCAAATCAGGATTGACCATGAGGTCATAGATGCTCATGGCTGCTTCTTTGGGGTCTAACCCCACATGCGAAGTAGAGTTGGCCTGCGGATCTGCATCCACCACCAAAGTTTTAAAATCCAAAGCGGCTAAACTGGCTGCCAGATTTACAGCCGTGGTGGTTTTCCCAACGCCACCTTTTTGGTTGGCGATTGCAATTATTTTACCCATATGAATAGAACGAAAGCGGTTTTAGAGCGATTTAGTTTCGCCAATGTTTAATAAGGTTAGTGTCTTTCCATTTGCGGATGCATACGATTTGGCCGCATCCGTATCAATTTTAATGAAAGGGAAGGTGTCATAATGCATGCCGATGATGTGGTCCGTGCCCACAAAGTCGGCCGCCTTTACGGCATCTTCATAACCC
>DMST01000268.1:103168-105474 GCA_003454975.1 Cytophagales bacterium
GTGAAATTGTCTCCAATGGGCATGATTGCCACATCTACCGAGAATTCCTCTGCTATGAGTTTCATGTCATAGGTTAGGGCGGTGTCACCGGCGAAATAGAATGTCTTATCTTCTCCTTTTACTACAAACCCAGCTGGGGAACCTCCGGGTGTACCGTCAGCAAACGTTGAGGTATGTACCGCGTTTACCAATTTTACTGTACCGAAGTCAAAAGTATGTTTGCCGCCATGGTTCATGGGCCAATAATTTTCGTGCCCCTTGGTGGCATAGTAGGTGCAGATTTCAAAAGTGCTAATGAGCTGCGCGCCAGTTTGCTTGGCAAGGGGTTCAAAATCGGCCACGTGGTCTTCGTGGGCGTGGCTCAGCAAAATGTAATCGGCCTCAATACTGCTGATATCAATCTCTTTAGCCAATTCATTGGGAGTAATAAAGGGATCAAACAGTAGTTTTTTACCCCCGATTTCTACCAGAAATGAGGCGTGTCCGAAGTAGGTTATATCCATGATGGCAGCTTGGATTTAAGCGAATTTTTGAGGAATATTAGCCCGCTTGAAGTACGCAAAGATAGAAGTTTCATCCCAAATTTTCTGAAAAATTATGATCCACCGAAACTGGGCATTTTTGTTAGGAATTGCCCTGCTGGCGGCTTGCTCTGGTGGCAAAGAAGAAGTGCAGGACAACCGAAAGGTGTTTCGATACAACATGGCAGAAGGCCAAACTTCTTTGGATCCGGCATTTGCAAATAACCAAGCCAATGTATGGGCTACTACCCAAATCTACAACGGGTTGGTGGATCTAGATGGCTCTCTGGAACCAGTGCCTAGCTTGGCGGAAGTATGGAGTATATCTGATGACGGACTCACCTACACATTTGACTTACGGCCAGGTGTGTATTTTCATGATCATGAGGTGTTTCCTGAGGGAAAAGGGCGGGAAGTGACTTCCGAAGATGTTGTGTATTCGCTCAAGCGAATTGTAGACCCCTCTACAGCTTCTAGCGGATCCTGGGTGTTTTCTTCTAAGGTAAAACGGGATGAAAGCGGTCAGATAGATGAGGATTGGGTGAAGGCGATTTCTACTTACCGGGTAGAGATTGCGTTGGACCAACCTTTCAGTGGTTTCTTATATCGGTTGGCCATGCCCTACGGGTTTATAGTTCCTAGCGAGGCGGTAGAGAAATACGGTAAAGATTTCCGTGCTCATGCTGTAGGTACGGGGCCGTTCCGATTGCAATCTTGGGAGGAAGGTAATCGTTTGATCCTACTCAAAAATGAGAACTACTTTCGCCGTGATCAATATGGGAAACGACTGCCATACATTGATGCGGTACAAGTTTCTTTTATTGCTGATAAAAATTCCGAATTATTATACTTTCAGCAAGGGGAGCTGGACTTTTTGAGCTTTTCCGGTCAGCCTAATTTGGTAGATAAAATCCTCCAAAAAGATGGTACCGTTCGGCTAGAATTCGTTGGGAAATACGTGGTTCAGAAAGTCCATTTTATGAATACCGAATATCTGGGCTTTGTGCTGGACCCCCAAGCCTATGAGGATCCAACTCATCCCATCATGAATAAAAAATTCCGGCAAGCAATGAATTATGCGATCAATCGCCGGGAGATGCTTTCCTATTTGCTTAGTAATCTGGGTAGGCCGGGAGAGCAAGGATTTGTGCCTCGGGCTCTTCCTTCTTTCAACCCACGAGAAGTTTCTGGATATACGTACGATCCGGATAAGGCCGCTGAGTTATTAGCGGAGGCGGGATATCCTGAGGGACAAGGGGTGCCTGAAATTACTTTGTATAGCGGAGCTCAAAGCAAGGACCTTCTGGAATACTTACAGAAGCAGTGGGAAGCTATCGGGATACGGGTGAACATCCAGATTAATCCGGTACCTACGCACAAGGAAATGACAGAGAATATTCGGGCGCCTTTTTTCAGGGGCAGTTGGCTAGCAGACTATCCGGATGCGGAAAATTATTTTGCCTGCTTCTACAGTAAAAATTTCGCCCCTGCGGGGCCAAACAAGACTCACTTCTCCAATCCTGAATTTGATGCACTGTTTGAGGAAGCCTTGCTGGAAAATGAACAAGCTAAAAAATGGGAGTTGTTTCATCAGATGGACAACCTGTTGATTGAGGAAGCTCCATTCATTATACTATATTATGATGAGGCTTTGCGGGTGATTCAGCCGAATTTGACTGGGTTGGCACCAAACCCCATGAATATCCCGAAACTGGAATCTGTGTCTTTTATGGATGTGCAAGCTGTACAATAAGAGGTGCAAAGGATCAAAAAAAGCCCCACGGA
>DMST01000268.1:105499-111774 GCA_003454975.1 Cytophagales bacterium
CCCCCACGGAGTGCTGACTTCATGGGGCTTTTTTTGATCAGGACGGTGGGTTTTTAATCTTCAAAGCGGTCTTGCACTCTAAGTGTGAGGACTCCTCCGATAGCCATTGAAATACCACCAGCAACTAAGGCGTATAATGGGTTGCCGTTGAACAGGTAGGTAACCATGGCTCCTAGAATGGAAGCTGCGCATAGTTGTGGTATTACAATAAAGAAGTTGAAGATGCCCATGAAAACTCCCATTTTATTTACTGGTAGGGAGGAGGTAAGGATAGCATAGGGTATCGATAGAGTACTTGCCCATGCTAGTCCTATACCAATCATAGGAATGATCAACGTGTTTTGGTCTTTAATCACCATAATAGATATCAAGGAAAGCCCTCCTAAAATCAAAGCAATCATGTGTACTCGTCTGCGGCCCATCCGTTTTGCCATGACAGGGAGTAAGAAGGCGAAAACCGCAGCCAATCCGTTATAAATTCCAAAAAGGACGTTTACCCAGTCGGCTCCGTCATTGTAGGCTTGAGAACTGGTATCGTTCGACCCGAATACTTCACCAGATACTACAGAGGTGGTATAAATCCACATGGAGAAGAGACCAAACCAGGTAAAGAACTGTACTACGGCAAGCTGCCGCATGGTAAGAGGAATCTTGAATAGGTCGTTGATGATCTCCACGAGTCCGTTCGGTTTCTTCGCAGGATCGGACATGGTGCCTACAATTACTTGTATAAGGCCAAAAGCCAACACACCACCGGTGAGGATGTATAGTTCCTTTTTTCCTTCTAAGAACCAGACCCCAGCAGTAGTGATGGCACCAGCGATGATCCACCAGACAGAAGATTTAGTAAAGGTGCCTCCGGGGAGAGGAGTTGGGTCATATTTGTCACGGTCACCCGTAGCAGATTTCTTTTTTAAAGCCTCTTCTGCCTCTTCGTACCCTTTGAGAGTTTTCGGGTCATATTCTTTCACGGAGAATACGGTATAAAGTACAGCCAGGAAAAAGAGTGCGCCCCCTATGTAGAACGAGTATTTTAAACTGTCAGAAATTTCCCCAGGGGCGGCTGTATTGTCAACGCCTAGTGCTGTAACAATAGGAGGCAAAAAGCTCCCAATTACCGCGCCAATACCAATAAAAACTGTTTGCATCGCAAAACCAGTATTTCTTTGTTCATTGCTGAGCATGTCGCCGACAAATGCCCGGAAAGGCTCCATTGAGATGTTGATGGAGGCATCCATAACCCAGAGCATGATAGCAGCAAACCATAAAACTGGGGAGTTGGGCATGACAATCAGGGCTAGAGAGGCCAAAATAGCGCCTACCAAAAAGTAAGGCCTTCTGCGGCCAAGCCGATTCCAGGTCTTGTCGCTGTAATGTCCAATAATGGGTTGTACAAGTAGGCCGGTAAGGGGTGCGGCAATCCAGAGAATGGGAATGTCTTCTACGTCCGCTCCTAATGTTTGGAAAATGCGGCTGACATTACCGTTTTGTAAGGAGAATCCTATTTGAATACCAAAGAAGCCCACACTCATATTTACAATCTGGGCAAAGGATAATTTTGGTTTTTGCTGAAGTGCAGTGCTCATAGATAGAAGTAGTTCAAATTGTGCGGTTTTCGAAAAACCAAATAGACTTTTGAAAAATTGATAAATCGCGCCTCACAATATAAGGTCTCATTGTATCATCCAAAACTTGCTCACCGCTGTGACAGTGTCTTTTCTGCGCAACGGTTTGCAAATTCGGGTAGATGGTTGCCTCCCCCCGGCAAGTTGGATAGATTTGGTTATGCATCCATTCAAGCTTCTTTTTAGCCTTCTTTTCATGATGCTTCCTCAGTGGATCACTGCACAGGAAGCTGCTACAGTAGATACTTTGGTGATCGGTACTAAAATCACAGCGCCCTTTGTGTTAGAGCATGAAGATGGAAGTATCCACGGCCTAAGTATTGATTTGTGGCGTTCGATTGCCTGGGATCTTGGGACGCAATATGAAATGCGTATGTATGATGATATCCCTGCTTTGGTAGCTGCGGTAAAGCGGGAAGAAGTAGATATGGCGGTAGCAGCCCTCTCGATTACCGACGAACGGGAAAGAGACCTTGACTTTACGGTGCCTTTTTATGTAGCCGCATTACAGATAGCTACTAGGAAGGAATCTGGCGGCCCATTGGCAACCCTGAAAAGGTTTTTCTCCTTGCAATTCATTCAAGCGGTGGGAGCTTTGTTTATGATCATCTTCGTTTTTGGATTTCTGATGTGGTTGTTGGAACGCAGGCGCAATCCCGACCAATTTGGTAAAGGGTGGTACGGTTTAGGCGCCGGGTTTTGGTGGTCAGCCGTAACCATGACCACCGTTGGCTATGGAGACAAGGCTCCAGTTACTTGGCTGGGGCGAGGCTTGGCCATTATTTGGATGTTTCTTGCGCTGATCATTTTCTCGGGTTTGACGGCGGCCATTACCTCGGCGCTTACCGTAGACCAACTTAGTGTGCATGTAAATGGCCCTGACCAGCTAAAGGATGTGGATGTAGGTACAGTGGAGGGTAGCAATACGGTAGATTACTTAGCCGAAAGAAGAATCCGGCCTATTCTATATGCTACGCCAGATGATGCCTTGGCCGCACTAGAAGAAGGTAGAATAGAAGCAGTGGTCTATGATGGTCCCATCTTGCAGCACTTGCTGCACAATGGTCAATACAATGATTTGAAGCTGTTGCCTAACCAACTGCAGCAGTACTATTACGGTATCGCACTTCCGCCAGGTAGTGTTTTGCGTGACACATTGAGTGTACATGTGCTACAAAAAATGGCTGCTCCAGAGTGGAAAGATTGGATCTTTAAGTATATGGGGCGTCACGGAGAGTAGGACAGCATTTGCGCCAACATTGTAACTAGAGTTACGTTGAATATAGTGAATGAGGAGCCTTTCTTGGTTCCCAGGAATATATCATCATATCTTTGATCAACAATTTTAAAGATTAGTATGGACTCCCTTGCAGAGAAGAGAATTTTAGACACGGAAAAGCTGGAGAAGGTAGCCTTCATTCTAAAAACGATTGCTCATCCGTTGCGGATTGGTATTGTGGACTTGCTGACTACCTACGAGCGACTTTCAGTGAATGAGATTTGTTTCCGGCTAGATGCTGAACAATCTCTCACCTCGCATCATTTGTCGAATATGAAGTTGAAAGGGATACTGGGAAGTGAACGTGAGGGAAAAAACATCTTTTACTTTCTAAAATTGAAGGAAGTAACCAAGGTGATTGATTGCATGGAGAACTGTGATATTGCCAACTTTTAGGGGGCAATATTTTTTTACCCTTAATATGAATAAATTATCATATATTAATATGTAATAACAAAGACACAATGGGATTATTTGGAATAGGGGATAAACCATTTCAGGAGATGCCTGCTTCTGAAGTTAGTACGGCTTGGCCAAGGGCTGATGCCGTGTTACTTGATGTTCGCACTGAGCAAGAATATCACGCTGGACACGTACTAGGTTCCTTACACATTAATATGATGGGGGCTGGATTTCAACAACGTTTAGAAAAGCTGGATAAGAATAAGGAATACTATGTGCTATGCCGAAGTGGCAACCGGAGTAGTGCCGCTGCCAGCCTGATGATCCGAAAAGGGTTTACCAAGGTGACCAACTTACGCGGGGGGATTGTGAAATGGCAAGGCGAGCTTAAGTGACTCAAATACAGGTGATTGATGATTAATTGAGAAGACATAAACTCTACAGTACTATGTTAGACATATTGCGCGAACCTTGGCCGTGGTATATTGGCGGACCTTTGGTAGGCCTTATGGTTCCACTGCTGCTACTGGCAGGAAACAAAAGATTTGGGATCTCATCCACTCTTCGACAGGCCTGCTCAGCGATCATACCTACAAAGGCAGCTTTCTTTAAAGACTATGACTGGAAGGCAGACTCTTGGAACCTGATGTTTGTAGCAGGTATCGTATTGGGTGCCCTGCTATCTACTCAGCTATTGGGAGGGGGCAATACACCGGACCTAAGTTCTGAAACGATTATAGAGTTAAGTGCACTTGGTATCACAGACTTTTCTGGTTTGGTACCAAAGGAGGTGTTCAACTGGAGTAACCTGCTCACTGGTCAAGGCTTTGTGTTTATGGTTTTGGGGGGCTTCCTGGTAGGCTTTGGAGCACGGTATGGCGGAGGGTGTACCTCAGGGCATGCTATCATGGGGCTATCCATGCTTCAATTTGCTTCACTAATGGCAGTCATCGGCTTTTTCGTTGGGGGACTGTTTATTACCCACTTTCTTATGCCTTACTTGTTCTAACCTTTCGTACTCATGAAAAATCTCAAATACTTGTTTTTCGGGCTACTCTTCGGCGTCTTGTTGACCAAAGGTGAGGTAATATCCTGGTTCCGTATTCAAGAGATGTTCCGCTTTCAGTCCTTTCATATGTATGGCTTCATTGGTAGCGCGGTCGTTACAGGCTTCTTGGGTATTCAAGCCATTAAGTGGTTCAAATGGAAATCTGCTGATGGGCAACGTATTTCCTTGCTTCCGAAAGAGCTTCATACCGGGGTCATCATAGGGGGTACCCTTTTCGGGTTGGGCTGGGCACTCACAGGCGCTTGCCCTGGCCCCTTGTATGCACACCTTGGCTCCGGCAACGGTACTTTTATCGTCACCATCATTAGCGCCATGTTAGGAACTTTCGTTTATGGCCTGCTTCGACCCTATTTGCCTCATGGCGACCTGATGAATAACCAGCAAAAGGAAAAATTCTATCTTTATTCTGAAGAAACAAACCAGGAAGTAATCCATGAAGAAGTACGGAAAGCGTCTTAATTGGGCCCTGCCTTTGGGTATCGTGTTGTTGGCCTGCGGGTCTGGACCTTCAACCCAGGCTCAGCCTGGGGAAGCGTCTGTGGCTTCAACTGCGATGATGTCTCAGCAGGTTCCAGAAGCGGTTTCGGCTACTGAGCTGCACGAAGTGTTGGCTGTTGAGGATGATAACCGTGTAGTGCTAGATGTGCGAACGCCAGGAGAGGTGGAACAGGGAGTCATAGTGGGGGCTGTCGTGATGGATTACCGCTCGGCTGATTTTGAAGAGCGATTGAAGGAACTAGATGTTAGCAAGCACTACTATGTGGTGTGTGCTTCGGGGGGTAGAAGTGGCCGTACACAGAGTATGATGGCTGGTCTAGGCTTTGAGCAGGTGACCAACGTAGTTGGAGGGATGAATGATTGGAAAGCTCAAGGGTATCCGGTGTTAGAGAAGCAATAGATAGGATTCCTTTGCAGATAACAAACGAAGGCCGCTCTGGGAGGAGCGGCCTTCGTTTGTTATAGGACAAAAATGCGGATTACAATACCCAGCTAAGCAGTACTGAGCCACCAACGTAGGCAAAGCCTTCAATCAGGCCTGCGCCAATGTTGGGTTTCTCCTGGTTGACGAGTTCGTCAGTAATGGATTGGCCGGGTAGTAAAATCTTGTCTGTGATCAAGCGTACCACTGGCAATAGGATCAGTCCCACCACGGTATCAAAACCGATGGTGAGCAGGTGCTCGCTCCAGCCTTCCCAGTCGGCCTCTACACCTAACCGGATCAAGTTGCCAATAGCAATGAGTGCACCGCCAAAGCCAAGGGCCACACCAGGATTGCCTTTCTCAATCTCGTAGTGGACGTTGTATGGGGTAATCAGGTTGTACACCCATGAAGCAACCAATAATAGTACTTGCCCGAGAATCCAGATTCCTAACGCCGTAAGAAGATTTCCACCTTCGCCAACAATGGCACCCTGAACGATGAGGCCTGTAGCGATGAAGTTGGCAGCTTCTACAATACCCGTACCCAGGTTTTGCTCTTCTATTATTTCCTTCTTCACCTTGAACTGGCGCAGCAGGGCTACATCGTTAAAAATGGCGGCTACATTGAGCAGGATGATACCAAGGCCACCGTATAGCCCAATGTCCATTAGGTCAATCCAGATATTTTCGGCACTGGGGCCAATGATGGCGGCACCAATACAAAGGATGAGCCCTATGTAGTATCCAGTGAGTGAGGAGGAAAAGGCAAGGTTGTCTTTTTCAACCAGCTCGTCGTTGACTTTGATGCCAGGATGAAACAGGTTGTAGACCAGTTTGCCTACGATAAATAGGATAAACCCTGCTACTAAGTAGACCAGAGCCGAGAGTACACTATCGATTTCGAGTAGCATGCTTTGCGTCGATTAAGATTATTTACCAAAACCTCCACCACGGCTGCGAGAGCTGCTGCCTCCGTAGC
>DMST01000269.1 GCA_003454975.1 Cytophagales bacterium
GCAGGGCCGCCCTTTGTATATGCGTAGCACACAGAATCGATCTACAATGTAGGAGTCATCACCAATGGCAACAACCTCAGTGGTGTTATAGCCAAAACTGGTTCGTTATCTAGAATGTCTCCGGGAACTTCCGGGAAAGGGTCGTCTTACGCATAGGATTCCATCTGGCATGCCGAAAAGTAAGCGCTGCTACAACCCCTATCAAAAGTAGGTTCTGGATTTTCATCAGAAAAATATTTAGTGATTAGGATTATTACCACAAAGCAAAGCTTTGGCTGGGTTTCCATTCAACCAATGAAACTGCTTCGAGAAAAGTGCATCCCAAACAAAGGTTCCTAACCCATCTATGCATCCGAAGTTCGAGACAAAAACAGCTTGCCTGGTGAATCACTTTATCTATACTTTTGGTTAATCACTTTCACACATTTATCGCTTCAAAAACATCCTCTTCTAGAAACGCAACCAGAAAGCCTAATCGCAATAACACATTGTTAATGAATGAGTTACAAGTCACAACACATAAAAAAAGAACCCATAAAGTATTGTTTGAAATATATAATCGACTTAGCTTCAAGACAGAAACCAGTATATCACAGAGCCCCTATTGGGCTTGTTATTCCGTGTATTGACTAAACCGTTAAACCTTAGAAAACATGACTAAGAAGAACCTCTTCGAATCTGCTACCGCACTTACTACTTTGGAAATGTCTGCTATCGCTGGTGGAAACAGCACCTCTAACGATCAAGGAGATAGCAACCACCATGACCAAGGGGATAGCAACCATCATGACGAAGGCGATAGCAACCGTCGCGACATTGGCGATAGCAATCACCATGACATAGGTGATAGCAACCGTGCTGATGTAGGCTTGATGTAATTCATCATTCTGCTTTTACAGCGCAATGAGAAACTGCCTCCTCTCACGAGTGGGCAGTTTTTTTTATCTCCTCTTGGTACTATTGTCCTCATCTAAAAAGGGATCAAGCCGAAAACCTGGGGACTAACCTGTACTTATCGAGGTTATTGTTGTTAGGAAGTACATCGAAAGAATGTTAAATGCTAAATTTTGAATGCTTAATTATTTGAAAACCTGTCATTTAACACTCAAAATTCAACATTAATAATTCGGGTCAAGCTACCTTACGACTGAGGCTGTGATGCCTTACTTAACTTTGTCCCCATAGATATTGCTTGACCCCTAAAGAACCAACACGCTTGAAAATCCTCATCCTATCCACAGAATCACAACCGGTCCTTGTGGAACAAATGATGGTCCGACTCCGCCGATTAGGCCATCAGGTCGTGCGCTTAAACCTAGTCAACCTACTCCGCACACAAGGCACGCTATTGGGGGCCATTTCTTTATCAGAGTCCAACGCCATGTTTACGTTAGAAGGTGAAACCCATACCCTATCCAGTTTTGATGTGATCTGGAGCCGTAGATTTCGGCACAACTTTATCATCAACCAACTGGATCATAGGCTTTTCAAAGACCTCCCTCCCGAAGTCCTTCCCTTCCTATACAAGGAACTGGAACACATGATCGAACACCTGTTTACGATCATTCGATCGCTAGGCATTCGGACCATTAACGACTACACCGACGAAACCATTAATAAGCTTACACAGATTACGCGGGCTAAGGAAGCGGGCCTCAATGCGCCCGAGTTTCGTGTGGTGAATACCCGGGAAGGTATGAAGGAGGCATTAGCCACATGGGGTAGCGCCATCACCAAGCCCATCTTTGGTCTTGGCTATCTCCATGATCAGGACAAGGTTTATTCTACCTACACACAATACCTGGAACAGGATAGCCTGGGCCAGTTTCCCCAACGGTTCTTCCCATCTCTAATACAACAAAAGGTGAATGTAGTATCTGAATTGAAATGCCTAATCGTGGGTGATCAGTTATTAGCTGTGGAACAACTACCCGATAAAGAAGCCCGTGGAAAAGACATTAAAGAAGCTTTTCGGGAACGTAAAGTGATACTGCAGCCCTATACACTCCCCGAGGAGTGGGTAGATAAGTTACTGTCTCTAGCTAAGAGTTTTCGTGTGGACTTATGCAGCATCGATGTACTCGTGACAGAAGAAGGCGAGCACTACTTCTTGGAGCTCAATCAAGATGGGATCGTGGCATACTATGCCCAGTTTCATGACCAGAACCTACTCGACTTACTAGAAACCTATATCCTCCATGGAAAAAATTAAACAACGTGCCGAAGAGGGCCACTTACCGGTCCTATTCTTCTTCCTCGAGGAAGAAAACAAGGAAACCAATCACGAGTTACAACGGAAAAACTCCTATAGGTCGACCCCATTGAACCACAGCCGGATGTCTCCCCAAATGAGCTACCGTGCCACCCACGAAACCCTATGATTGTATTAACCAAAGGCCCCATTCGTAGTACCCTCACCAACTTGGATACGCTTGAGGTAAGGCACATGCCTACGGCACAAGTACCAGAAGACATGGAAGAGGACGGGTGGGTGGCTTCCCAAGCCAATCCAACGCATGGCGACTGCACCATAGAGCTATTAGACGTCTACCTTGAATATCCCGGCAACCTTGAGCAATGGCGATCAGCCTGGGCCCATATCGATAGCATCAATAATATCAGGCTCATCTACCGCCAGCAGGATATTCCCTTATCCTTGGTGGCTGACATCGTAGCCTCTTTTCATGCTACAGTTATGCATTTTGGTCTATGCATTCTCGATTTCACGGAAACACGTGAAGAGGAATGGAGAAAGGTGATACCGAATACCAAAATAGTAAAAGGTGCTCCTCACCGGGTAGAAGAGGGCTATCATGTCCCTACCATTTGGCCCCTTGGTGATCAATTCAACCTCAGCCATGAGCACAATGCCTATCATCGAGATCGATCTTCACTTTCCTTAAATGAAGACGGGGCTCAGATGGTATCCCATGCCGAGTATGATATCCCCAAGGATGACATCAAGGTATGTCAGGATTGCGAACTGCGCCGCCTATGTTACGATCACCGCATTCCAGAGGCAACGGACGAAGGCTGGGCTTACCCTACTGAATGTGCTTACGATCCGTATACCGCCACATGGCACGTAGCCGAGCCCGAACCAACCCAATAAACACTCCCTGGTATACGTTCAGGATCTTAGCCATATCGGGCCACCTTTCCCATTCGTCTATCAGACGCCCACGCACGGATATAACATCGCTACCATGGGTGCCCTGAAAAGCCACATCTGGCCGAGTATTTTTCCCTTCCTCGAAAAACGGATCAAAACACGTATCAAGGTCCAGTAATTAGGGTCGTTTTTTTCAGCAAACGAGAGGGTACTTTTGAACATAAGGAACTCAGTCTCCATCATGAGAAGGCGCGCACGGAACACGGGTCTCCTTTGCCAGGCGGTTTCCGAAAAGCCTAAATCGAAGAGAGTAGGACACCTATCTAACCTTTTGAAAAAATGCCAAACACTATTCCATTTGGAAAATTCCAAGGAACTTGGAAAGACCAACAAGATCAAACCATTGAAGTAGGCGAGAGCATGGGTATACTAGTAGTGAAATACACTAGCAATGGCCGTGGCCCCTTTGATGGATGCTCTATCTACGTGAAAACGGGATTTATATCTGTAAACTTTACTGACGACCAACCGCAAGGTGACGGGGTGTTGTCAGAAGACAACAACACCATCTACTGGAGCAACGGGACCCAGTGGTATCGCCAGTAAAGAGTAAGGCAATCGTTTCGTATTTGAAGGCCTGAACCTACGTTTGGGCTTTTTTTGCTTCCCCACTCGAGCAAGTGTCATGCTCGCTCTTTAGTCTTCATCGCCGCCATGGCATTACCTCAGGTATAGCTCTCTGAAAGCTGATCCACCGTCGCGGGCTTCTTTGCACCTCGAAGCTAAACCGAAGCGGGGTAGCCTATGACTATTTCCCAATCCCCGCTGAATGGCAAACCCCTGGTCGGAGATGCGAACGCGGCCGCGTTCGGGAACCGAGAGGCTTCCCCAATAGGTCGTCACGAGCGACCCACCTTCGCAAAAGCTTCGGTCGGCAAGGGACGCTCGCGACAGCAATAGCGCATAGGCAAGCCTGGAGGCTTGCGCGGGATGGCAGTTCCAAGCGAGGACGCTTGAAACAGTTTTACAACAAGAGGCTGTCTCATAAGTGAGCAGCCTCTTATTGGTTATAGTAGTGATGGGTGTGGGTAAGTTTTGTGATAAAGGGTAGTGTATATGGGATTGTCTTGGTATTTTAAATCATGCCAAGAAGTAGAAAAGATTCGCGGTTTAAGCCCTATGTGCAGAACCAGATCATGGCACTTCCTCCCACTTTCGAAGAATTGATTTCCAAGGATCACCCGGTTCGCGTAGTTAGCGATGTAGTGGACCGGATCAATCTGGATCCGATTCTTGATCAATATTCGGGAGGCGGAGCCAGCAGCTATCATCCACGTATGCTACTGAAAGTGTGGGTATATGCCTACATGGTCAATAACCTCTCTTCTCGAAAAGTCGAAGAAGCGCTGACCAATAACATCCATTACATGTGGCTGTCTGGGATGCAGCGCCCGGATCACAACACGCTAGCTCGTTTTCGTAGTGGCCAACTCAAAGAGACCTTCTTTAACGTGTTCAAACAAGTGGTCATGCTTCTCTACCAAGCAGGTCACCTTGATTTGAAACAAGCTTATGTCGATGGCACCAAGTTGGAAGCGAATGCTAATCGCTACACCTTTGTTTGGGCTAAGGCAATCAAAACCAATATCAGACGTATTGAAACCCAACTTAAGGAGTTGTGGGCGTATGCAGAATCTACCGCCAAAGAAGAATTAGAACAGTTACAGCCCGATCACTTTGAGCAAATAGATGCACAAAAAGTATCCGATACGATCGAGAAGATCGATCAGGCTTTAGCCGGAAAGCCTGTTGACAAGAAGATTAAGCAGAAGCTGAACCGAGTGAAAAAGGACTGGCCTAAGAACCTAATTAAGTACGATAGACAGAAAGAGATATTAGGTGGGCGCAACAGTTACTCAAAGACCGATACGGACGCGACCTTCATGCGTATGAAAGAAGATCACATGAAGAACGGCCAACTGAAACCTGGCTATAACTGGCAGATCTCCACCTCCAATCAGTTCGTTACTCACTACAGCATCCACCCGAACCCTACCGATACCAAGACCCTCCAACCCCACTTTGACTCCTTCCAAAAACAGTATGGACAACTACCCAAAACTGTAATTGCCGATAGCGGATATGGATCAGAACAAAACTATGCCTGGTTCGAACAGAACCAGATCGATGAGTACGTGAAGTACAATTACTTCCATAAAGAGCTCTCTGGTCAGAAATATAAAAAGTATCCCTTCCACCAAGATCTACTCCATTACAATGCCGAAAAAGATGAATACATCTGCCCAAGCGGACAGCCGATGCACAAGGTGAGGGTAAAACAAGAGACTACCGAGAGAGGCTATAAGAAGGAAGTTCATGAGTATCGGGCACAAAACTGCCAGGGATGTCCAATGCGAGGACCTTGCCATAAAGGTAAAGGAAATCGAAAAATAGAAGTGAACCATACGCTCAACAAGATGAAGCGTAATGCGCGACAAAAGCTCACCTCACCAGAAGGGTTATACCACCGAAGTCAGCGTCCGGTACAGGTGGAGGCCGTCTTTGGTAATATCAAACAGAACTATGGCTTTAGAAGACTAAACTTGAGAGGTGCCAAAAAGGTGGAAATAGAAGCTGGATTAGCCGCAATAGCCCATAATCTTAGGAAACTAGCCAAACTGAGACAATAGAATGAGGGGGAACTCTCGCTTGTCAAAAAAATCGGATGGTACGACCTAACTTTTTAGATCAAATAACCACAAAATAATAAAGGCTGCCTCATTCGTTATGAGACAGCCTCTTGGTATATGCGTAGCACAAAGAATCGAACTTCGAACCTCCAACTTCCAACCTCGAAGCACTATCTACCTCTTCATGATTCGATAGGTGCCCACCCGGGTATTCCCGTATTCGTTCTCCTCAGAAGTAATGGTGAT
>DMST01000453.1:0-145 GCA_003454975.1 Cytophagales bacterium
GTGCTGGTGATTATGGCGGGGCGGCCCATTACCCTGGGCAACATTCTGGATGAAGTGGATGCGGTAGTGATGGCCTGGCACCCGGGTACGATGACCGGTCCGGCCTTAGCCGACGTACTCAGCGGTGCTTACAATCCTACGGGGC
>DMST01000453.1:251-2538 GCA_003454975.1 Cytophagales bacterium
AACACCGGCCGGCCGGCCGTGCCAGAGGACTATGTGTCGCTCTATGATATCCCCATCGGGGCCTGGCAGAGTTCGCTAGGCAACGACTCCCACTATCTGGACGACGGCTATACCCCGCTGTATCCTTTCGGCTACGGCTTATCCTATAGCCAGGTAGCCTATGGCGCCCCCACCTTGGATAAGGAGGCCTACGCCACTACGGACAAAATCTCGGTGCAGGTGGAGGTAACCCACCAGGGAGGCCCGGAGGTGACGGAGGTGGTGCAGTGCTACGTGCGCGACCACTTCGGCAGCATTACCCGGCCGGTGGCCGAACTAGTGGCTTTCGAGCGGGTGGCGCTAGCCCCTGGCGAGACCCAGACCGTGACCATCGAGGTGCCTGTTTCGCAGTTGGCTTATTGGTCCCCAGATAACGGATGGGCTGTGGAGCCTGGTACCTTCTCGCTATGGGTAGGACCGGACTGTCGCCCCGGCGAAGTAGTGGAGTTTACGGTAGAGTAGGAGGTAGGGCCATTGTCCCGGCGATTCTTTTCACCAGGAAAGTATCGCCGGGCAGAGTTACGCGCATCGTAGGAGGGCTACGGCGATCTGTCCCATCTTGATACACTCTCATTGTGTCACAGTAACACAACTTGAACACGAGGTAGATTTCAAATTATTGATTATCAGTTATTTATGTTTTGGGAATAGAAATTGGCATGTACTGATCATCTGCTTCGGCAGGCTTCACTCAAAAGAATTAAGATCATGAAAAAAGCCATTCTATTCCTCGCCTTTTTAGTGCCCGCCCTTACCTACGCCCAGGTAAAAGGAAACGGGACCGTGGTAACCCAGCAATTTGACCTGGCCGAGCTTACCCGGCTACAAATGGAGTTGTACGCCCAGGTAACCGTGGATGCTTCCGCTGAGTCAGGGATTACCATTACGGGTGACGAAAACTTGATTCCTCTACTGAACTATGACATCCGGGATGGCCGCATGGTGCTGCAACAGCGCGAGTGGATCCAACCCACCCAGCCCATTCAGGTTACCATCGGCGCACCCGCTCTAACTTCTGTGGAGGTAGGTGTGCACGAAACGGTGAAGGTGATTAACCTGAACCGGGATGATTTCAATGCCCGTGCACTGCTAGGCAAGGTGGAGCTAAGTGGCCAGGTAACTACCCTAAATGCCAGCGCAGAGCGGGGTGGGGTAGATGCCCGCAACTTGCAGGTGCAAACCGTAGACGTAAACATGTGGGACGCGGGATTGATCCAGATCGGCGAAGCCCAAAAGATTACCGGATTGGTGCAGCAGGCAGGCCAGGTGGTGTATGCCAACGATGACACCCGGGTGTCAGTGCGTAAGCAGCAGGGTGCCTCCGTACTCTCAGAGGCGGAGGTAGCACAGCAGCCGCTGGAAGACCACCGGTTTATCCAGTTTCAGTTGCGCAATAACAGCGGCAAGCGCATCCACTGCTACGTGTCGGGGCCTAAGCCGCAAGGCGGTCGGTTCAGCTACGGATTCCCCATGAATCCTGGTCAGACGCGTGATAAGGACTGGTCCATTGGTTCTAAGGTGTATTTGGTGTCGGCTATTGGTACTCGGAAACTGCTTTACGAGATCAAGGCCGAAGACGAAGGACAGGTAGTAAAATTGTATCAGAATTAAGGCTAATTTGCCGGGCCTTCTTTGCGAGTTGGTAGGGCCCGGCTGTATTACTACTATACCCAATTGACTCATAAGTAATTATAAATCAGTGCTTTGTACTAGTGTATCGCAATGGTGTAAATTGGCAATTGTCTATAAAATAAGCATTATGCCTTTTGGCAAAATCTCAATGCGTTTTTCATGAATGATGGTTATCATATGTGATACATTAAACCTAAAAACATGAAAAAATTAGCATTATTCCTGGCCCTGGGCCTCGTTTTCAACCTAGTACCCGTTGAGAAAGAAATACAAGCGGAAACCAAGCCGGCTGCTTGTTTTCATAACGATGGTAGCGGCATTTTACAAGACCTTTGTTCGGGTGAGTGTCCCGGCGATGTGTTTGTTTTCAAAGCAACCAGCAGCGCCTCTAGCTACTCCTGGACGGTTTTTCAAGGAGCCAGCATCATCAGCGGACAAAATAGCCGCACGGTTACCGTTCAATCTCCTTCGGTAGGCGGATTCCTGATTCGGCTATCCGCGGGTGGGTCTAGCTACGTAGACCTGGCTGAGTACGGCAACTGCCCTTGATCTATCTTCAGTAACGAATGACAAAACCGGCTGCCCGCGCAGCCGGTTTTTTTTGTCCCCTTGATAG
>DMST01000453.1:2572-7663 GCA_003454975.1 Cytophagales bacterium
TGTCCCCTTGATAGGCCACCGGAGCGGACTAGTTGTGGATGATAAAGCTTTGCTCGCTGAAGGCCGCCATTTTGGCTTCCGATTCGTAGAAAAAGCTGACTTCGTCCTTGTGGTCGCTGAGGCCCAGGCTGTAGAGCACCGGTACGTAGTGGTCTGGCGTGGGGGCAGCCAGCTTGCCCAGCTTATGGCTGGTTTCGTAGTTGATGAGCGCTTCGAAATTGCGCACCTCAATCTGCTGCTTGGCCCAGGCTTCGTATTCGGGCTCCCAGCCAAAGGGGCTAGCATCTCCTGAGCGTAGTTTCTTCATAGCCAGGGGCAGGTTGTGCACCAGGGAGCCACTGCCGATGATGAGGACGCCCTTTTCCCGCAAAGACTTGAGTTGCTGCCCCAGCTCGTAGTGGTAGCGCGGCTGGGCGTAGTAGTCTATGCTGAGCTGGAATACCGGTACCTCTGCATTGGGAAACAAGTGCATAAGCATGGGCCAGGCGCCGTGGTCCAAGCCCCATTCCTCCGTTTCGGTGACCGAGGGCACAATTTCCTTCACCTGATGGGCTATCTCTGGGGCGCCTACGGCCTGGTATTTGGGGTCGTAGAAGTGATCCGGGAAACCGTAGTAGTCGTAGATCTGCTCTTGGTGGGTGGCTACATTCACAAAAGTACCTCGGGTGCACCAGTGGGCCGATACTACAAGTACGGCCTTCAGCTCATAGCTCTGTTCCAATTCACGACCCAGCTGATACAGGCGGTTCCAGAAGGGACGCTCCTCTTTGGTGAGGGGGATGTCCATGGGGTTGCCGTGCGAGGTAAACAGCACCGGCATGCGTTTGCCCTGCCGGGGCAGGGTATCCGAAAAGGCTTGGAGGCTTCCTAGTGTACTCATGGCTGTCAAGGCTAGTATGGATTTGACAAATTCGTCGCGCTTCATAAGCATTCGCCCGTGGGCGATGGGTGATATTCAACGGTTGCAAACTTCCGAACCGGGGAAGACTATTGCCTTAAGGTAGCTTAAGAAAGGAGTGTGGTCTACCTACTTTCGGTGGTGGAGTCTCTTCAGGGATGGCGGCAATCATTCCACATCGCGTAAATAGTCCATGAGAAAATCGTAGTAAGAGGTAGAGAGGTATTTCTGTAGCCTTTGGCGTAGGTTCTCTACCACCGCATTGGTGGTGCCTAGCTCCGTAAAATATTCACCCTTTAGAAAGTCTAGATCACTTTTACGAAAAGGTCCGGCTAGAATATGGTTCCTAACCTTGTCCCAGGTGGGTTCATCGGTGGTAGTTACGGCGCGACCACCGCCGGATACCCGGGCAAAACTAGTTGAAGGGGTATCGTCTACGTCGAGTTTTAAATTCCGTTTGTTGTTTTTCTCTCTTCTTTCTATGGTAATACCCGGATGTGGTGCAACGGCCTCTAAATAACGAATGAGGTCACCGGTATTTGCCCACTTCAGGTGCTCTTCATCCTGCACCCTTGTCCAGGTATTTTTAGCAAATACCTTTGGAAAAAGCAGTTTTAGATTCTTGGAGGCTACGTCTACTCTTGTAGGGTTCATGCCTGATTTTTTGGCAGAAATATTTACTTCAGTTTTACCGGCAACTTTAGGAACCTCTACCATTTCCTGAAAGTGGATGCCAATATTATGGCCTGGGGTGACATCACCGTACAGATAGTGAACAAGATCGGGAGTTTCCACCCATCGATATTTGTTATTCCAAAATATAGCATTGCTGCCCAATTTTGGGTGTAAGCCGAAGGGTAAGTATATGTCGTCACTACTCAAATCTAAGTCTACGGGGCTACCCTTTCTAAAATCGGTATAGGACTTGATTCTGTGTCGGTTATCGGCATAGGTCTGCTTAGGTACTTGAGCCGGATGGGTCACCACAATGTGGAGATCGTTCAGGTTTACCTGATTCATGAGGGGGAACGACAACAGGTCCTTGACCTTCACAAAATGACGGCCTTTGGTAGACTCAATGATGGCGGTCCCCTTATCTAAATTGATCCCTCCTACTATTTTGATGGTAACCTTGGTTAGGTCGATACTTCCCCCTACGGCCTTGCCCCATTGATCCTGTAATTTCAATGACTCAGGATTTGATTCATTTTTTGAAATGTTTTTAAGGGTACTTTTCTTGAAACGAGGACTATCCAGGCTCGATGGCTTGCCTTGCAAGTACTCCACCAATTTTTTTGTTTCTGTATACCACCACTGGTCGTCTTTGTCTTTTACGGGGAAGTATACTGAATGCTGATCGTTGACTTCTCCATACACGTAAAGTTCTTCGTTCTGAAGATTGACAGCCTTAGCGTCTGTATTGGGGGCTTGAGCATCGGGGAAAACCTTCAACGTTTGACCGGTAGTACTCGAGGGTAATTTTTTAAGGTCTGTTCTTTTCACTTTCAGCCCGGCGTAGGCAGTAGGCAATACGCTGATATGCTTGATGATGTCTTCGGTTTTTACCCACAGGTAACCACTGCCCATTGCATCTATTATGGTTAGTGCATTTGTGGCATCAATGGGTTGAAGAGCATTAATCCTCTGATTTTTAAAGGACAAGTTCAATGGACTTGTGCCGCCGTCCTTTTTACTCATATACCCGGTCACTTTCCAGCCATCTTTATCTACGGGTATGGGCTGAGGGTTTTTCACCACCACCTTTATTCCCCCAAAGGGTACATCCATCGGCTTCAAATATTCAATGAGGTCGGTCGTTTTTGCGTATCGCTTTTGGGCTTTGTTGGAGTGGAGGACCGTGTACTCCTGCTGCTCTTTTACAGACTCTTTGGTAGTAAATATCTCATCACTCGATAAGTCATGGGTGGCAATGGGAGCAGTTCTATTTCTAGCGGAATAGGTTTTGAGAGGGTGTGAGGCCGTAGCATGCGGTATTGTTTCTTGTACATATGCAGGATCCGGAGGAGGATTGGGAATACTGCGACTTAGATATGACAAAAGCAGAGCGGTACGGGTAAGAAATTCTTTGTGATTAATTTCTACTTCTTTATGATTAATGATTTGCACTTTGGTATTTGCCTGGGCTACATCTATGTTGCCTAACACCTGAAAGTCATCAGAGGTAAGGTCAATGTTTCGCTCCAAGGCGGCTGGATTATTCTTTTTGTATAGTGCCAAAGTAGCGGCCGCGCTAGCGCGGTCTACCAAGTATGTATCTACTGCAAAAGAGCGCTTATACACTGAGTCTGCCTTAGATAAGTTTAAATCGGCTGCATTTACAGCCGATACCTTATTAGAAAAACTAGCATACCCCCCAGCCGAAGAAAAGGACCCCTCTTCTTTTAGATTATCTATGTCATCCAAGTCCTCCGCCTCATCCCAATCTTCCACAATTTCCTTCACAATGGCCTGGTGTTTCATGACTCTCCTCCTTGCTTGCCTTAATCTTTGAGGATTCTTGCTCCCTATCAGGGATTTACCGCTAGCGGAGGTGGGTTCAAACTCGGTGACCGCTACCGAAACAGGTGCCGGTTCTGATGCAATACTTATATCATCATCATCGTCGCTAGACCCATAGTCATCTTTATTAGGTTTATAATTATCGTCGTTAGCATCGTCTCCATCACCGGTGTCCCGATCTAGGCCATAACTACTTATGGGTATTCCTGTATAGATACATAGTGCTTCTAACTGTTTGGCAGACAAGGCTTCTCCAAAAGCAAAATACCAGGTCATTCTTGCCAGTTTGCCTAGCCGCTCTTTAGGAATAACTCTCCAATTGTTATCTAGGTTAAGGTAAGGAAGAGACCTAGCCCAATCCTTCCTGATATTATCTTCGTGTTGCTCCCGTAGCTCATACATTTTATCCGCATTCTCGTAGTTGTACCCTCCTAGGTTTTTAGGGGGTGTATCATCCGTCAAGAAACTCCAGTTTTTACCAAAAGACGGGTAAGTCACCTCTGCGGTATAAAACCCATAATCTGTCCTTAAGCCGTTTTCCCAAATGGTAGAGTTTTTTCGCTTGATATGGCCGGCATCTCCTGAGGAAGTGATATCCAGCCAGGCAACGTCCGTTCCTTTATATCCTATTACTACATCGGGTCGGGTAGCCCCCACCGTAACTTGGGTATCGGCCGAAAAATCGCCGGATAGTACACTCTCGGGAGTTTTCACCTTGGTTGCGTAGGTTTCGATCCAATATCCCGCTTTGGCAGCGTACATAGCCTTGGAATCTAATACCTTGTTGGTTTGCGCTTCCTGAGCTACGGTCAAAAACTGCTTCATATACGGATGTATCGCATTCGCCTTGATGTGTCGAAATTGATTCGACGAAATAAGGTTACGTGCATAGTTAACCTCCTTTTCCAGTTCGTCACGGAAGGCCAGCACATCCGTCCTGATGGAATCCTTCATATTATCCATACCCAGTTCAATATCCCGCTGAATAACCTCATGCCCTCCCAGTGGGCCCAAGCTACTTTGGTGGGCAAACTTTTGCCCGCGGGCTACGGCATCACCTGCTCGGTCGGCCTCCTTTTCCAGATCGCTGCTATCATTTACCCAATGGCCGGTTTTCATTTGTAGGGTGGGTTTTACCCGGCCGCTGGCCTGCTGCACGGTGTGCCACGCTTCGTGACCCAGCAGCTTTTGGCCCTTGGCTGTTTGGGGCTGGTAGTGCCCGGGGGCTATGTCAATCTGGGAGCCCCGCGTGGTGGCAATAGCACCCACTTTGGCCGGAAAGCTGCTGTTTTTCGTGACCCGAATGTGGTCTAGTGGTGTGCCGAAGGAGCTTTCCATTTTGGCTTTAAAACTGCCCGGTAGGCCGGTTTTACCCGGGCTAGCTGCTACGGGGGCAGTACTCCCTCCGCCATTAGCGGTTTCCGGGGTTTCGGATTCGCTGCGTTGGATGATGCTTTTGGCAGGACTAGCCGTAATGGCTGGGCTAGAGGGAGCAGGATAGCTCATACCGCCACGGTCGTCTTCGGAGGTAGTACTTTCCTGGTGGGCAAGGTTCTTTTGGGCATGGTCCATAAGGTTCTCAGGTTAGGTACCATAAGGTACGCTAACCGGTATGCCCTGCCGTACAGAATACCCGGACAAATGGGGGGCAAAACCCGAACATTTTACCAGGG
>DMST01000453.1:7716-9857 GCA_003454975.1 Cytophagales bacterium
TTGAGTGGCTACTTCCTCGCCAGCTTGCGCCGGATCTCGCTGAGGTACTCTGGGGTAACGCCAATGTAGGAGGCTATCAGTTTGAGGGGCAAGCGCTGCCCCAGGGTAGGGTACTTCCGCAAAAACTCCTGATAGCGGTCCTCCGCGGTGGCACTCAGCATGGCCATCATGCGGTCATTCATGGCAATGAGGCTATTGCGCATTTTGGTGCTGAAGGCCAGTAGCTGATCCCGGTTGAGTTCTTCCATGACAAACTGCTGCTTGGGGTAGGCAATGACCTGGCTATCCTCTACGGCCTCAATGTACATGCGCGAGGGCTTTTCGTGGTAGAGGCTGTCCATGTCCGAGATGAACCAGTCCTCGGGCGCAAATTGGAGGATGTGGGCCTTGCCCGTGCGGTCTACCACGTAGCTCTTCAGGCAGCCTTGCAGTACATGAAAGAAAGCGTTCTCAACCTCGCCTTCGCGCAACAGCAAGGTGCCTTTGGGCACGCTCAGGGTTTTGCCACCTTCAAACTCCATGCTGTGTAAAGCCATTGCGCGCCCACAAGGTTCCCTGCAGCCGCAACGGGTGGCAATATGCAGGGCCGCATCAGAACCGTTTGTAAATGCCCATGGCGACGGTGCCGTTGAAACCCACGTATTGGAGGGTGATCGGAATCAGGGGAAAGGAAGCCTGCAGCCCGTATCCGTTGTTGAGCTCCCGGGAGGCTTTCACGCTGATGGCCGTGCCCGCTTGGTTGTTGGGGTAGAAGCCCGTTTGCGCCAGGTTGGCCTGATAATACGTTCCATTTTGCAAGCTAATGGTGCTGTTGAGCGTGGCCGCCAGGTACCAGACTTCCTTCAGCTTCCAGCCGTGCTCCACATTGATCTGCACTACATCACTGAAGCCATTGGTGAACGCGTGATACCCTACTTCCACGAAACCAAAGTGCTTATCGTTTCCCCGGCCCACGTGCGCCATCACGCCAAAGGCATTGGCATCGTATCCGGTAGCCAGGCCTTTATCCAGATCGAACCGGGCGGTGTTCCAGCGGCTATGCACGGATACCGCGGCCTTCACGTTGCGGTCTACAAGCTGGTACTTGAGCCCAATGTGGTAGTTGCTTAGCCCGAAAAGGCTGCCTGCTGGCAGCAGGTCTTCAAAATACCGCTGGTCGGTCTCCCGGCCGGTGCGGATATACTTAGCTGGCAGGGTGCTCACTACATTGAGGCGATCGGTGAGGCCAAACTCCAGATAAGCGCTGTAGTCCGAGTTGAAGGTATACCGGTTGACCCCTTGGGTATCGCGAATAGTGCCCATGAGCAGTGCCCGGTATGGATAGACCGGCAATACCGCCTGTAGCTGCACGTAGCCTTTGTTCTTTTTGACTACCCAAGGCCCGCCGGCTTGGGCAGTAAAGGAACCTAGGGACAAAATAAGTAGGGTAAAGAGTGCTTGAATTCTCATTTCCGTAGTGTTTAATGACAATTCAAAGGTATTGGGGGCCTAGGCGGGTCTTTGGGAGGATCGGCCCAAAGAATGGGAGATTTAGATCAAAGGGGTAGCAAATCTGTTTACCATTCATTCAGGCGCTCGCGGATCTCAGACAGGCGCAGCCAATGCTGGTAAAAGAGGGGCAGACCCAGCACGTACTCTATGTATTCGAAGGCGTACATGACCAGGGCAAACAGGGCTCCGTACTGGACTACGCCATCCTGAATGGGAATGAGCACGGACAGCAGGAGAAACACCACCAGGATGAGCCAGGAAAAGGAAAAGTTACCAGCTTCAAGGTCTGACAGCTTGATGTTCCACTTCATCACCGATTTCAGGTGCTCGTGCAGCTGTACAGGATCTTCGCTGGCCACCACGTCTACCTGTTTCTCCAGCTCGTCGTTGTAGCTGCGGTTGAGCCGTACTGTACGCCGGCTGGTCAATAAGTAGATCAAAGAAATAACCACCGTACAGATAAGGCAGCCCACAAATACTTTGATGTTGAGGGTAGCTATGATAGCGATGACGCCCACCAGGCCAATTACATTGCCGATGAGTTCGGGCAGGGAGTTCTCCATAAACTCTACCAGCTCCCGGATCATGTTGAGCCGCGCAGTCTTCACCGAGGATGATTGCTCGGAAGTCTTGGTGAGGATGTCCTCGCC
>DMST01000068.1:0-166 GCA_003454975.1 Cytophagales bacterium
GGGAGTTTGGAACTCGGCCGATGACAGCCAAGGGGGACGGCTATGGGGACCAGTCTCGCGAGCGATCTCTGGGGCGGCGGCTCATGCATGCCTCGGAAATCAGGACGCTCAAGGATGACGAAGCCCTCTTCGTTTATGCCAACAAGGCCCCGGCCAAACTGCGCCT
>DMST01000068.1:237-2709 GCA_003454975.1 Cytophagales bacterium
GCAACGCGCGCGGAAAGGAGGCTGCCGTGCTTGAGCACCTTATCCTCTGTTTACTCCTAACGGTGGTGACGATTGGGGCCCTTCTGAACCTGATAGGCGTCAATTGGTCTGAGCAAAAAGCGGGCGGGGGGAAGGTCTTTGGAGTCCTCTTGGACATCCTGAAAATCGCGTTCGAATACACCTGGAAAATCCTCTGGCACCTGATCCAGTGGCTGACGTGGTTCCTCCCCGAACTCCTCAAATTCCTAAAAGATGCCTTGAAGATGTTGGTGGTAATCCGGCGAGGGAAATAGAGATCATAATTCGGAATTAATAGTAAAAAACATTTATATTTGGGAAATGCATTTTCACCAGAGATAGACTGAACACTATGGATACTGAAAATTATATTAGTGGTGTACCGCCATCTATTTCGTTTTCTAAGAAAGTGCTGGTAATCCCTTCTCTTGAGGAAATTGGAGTTCCACCGGACTTAGGGGGTCTAGGATGGGTATCACCAAATCCAGAACTCGATAAGAACAGATTGACAGGTGGAAATTGGGTTAATAGAGGTGATGTATTACTCACCTATTCCTTTCAATCCTTCAATCCAGAGAGAGCCAATTTTTTTCAAAAAATCACAAATAATATCCCAGTAATAACAGATAGTTGGAAAATTCTCAGCCCGGCTTCGGGCTTAGTAATTGATTCACGAGAGGAGTATACCAGTGAATCAAATAGTGTAAATCATCTGGTTTATCATTATGTCAACAGACCCATGCTTCCAATTCTCCTAATTCCCGATGACGAACCGCCTCCAAGTCAAGAGAACCAATATCTATACATGCGTTTAGTTCATTGGCTAATTGACAGGTTTCTGGGTATCCCTTTCCGGAATAATGATAGGACAAAACTAACAAGCCTGGGTAAAAAAATCCAGACTGAAGAGTGGAGTAAAGAGAACTACCCGAAATTCTTGGAACAATTAAAAAACATTAATACTACCTCAATAGAGCCATTTAGGGTAAAGGAAATAGCCAAAAATGAAGGCAGGTTACTCGCAAACATTCAAAACCTGGAGAGTAAATATCATGACCTCAAGGCAAAGCTGGCTTATATATCCAGAGAATTTGGGGAGTCAGAATAGCAATTAATTGGAAGGGAATGATCTACGTATATTATGATTTCATAAAGGCTGGAGTCCACGAGGACGGCACAGGTTGGGCGCAATTTCGGAAACATGCTGGCCGCTTTCTATTGTTTTTTAAAGATAAGGGCAACCTTATTGGTGAGAATGAGCAAGGCTGCAAATGGCTAAATGAAACCTATCAACAAGGGCTCAAAAAAGCTGATGGTATGGAAAAGAGAAAACTCATGTATGTCATTGGAGAAATAGAAAAAGCCCTATCAGAAATTGAGCGATTGAAGAAGCATCAAACGCCATAAACGGAGTCTATTATCTCTTTAACTTCAGGTTTAAGAGGGATTTCCAGAAAAGAGTTATTCTTCAGTTCTTCGACAGAACGCTGGAGTATCTGTGGGCTATACTGACTTTCCATTTAGTTTTTTTGGATGTGACTCTCTATTCGCTCAATCAATTCTCCAAATATGAGTTCACTCGGAAAAGTCTGGATTTGCTGATTCTTTTCAGGCAAGAAAACCGCAAAATAGGGGCTAACAACATCAGAAGAATGTCCAATGGTAATTCCAGAAAGAGGACTATAAAAGGCCAAATCGTAATAAGAGCTAAGGTGGTCACCATACTCAACTACGTCATATTTGTTCTTGTGCCATTTATGCCCTCCCTCCATATTGTTTTCGTACCATAGGTGTCCTCGAAGGAGCCAATCAACCGGGGCCCCGGGAATAGCATACGCCCTCTTAGCGTAAGAAATCCCTTTCGCTTTCTGTTGTCTCAAGTTTTCTAAGAAGCGGTTATTCTCCTGTTCTTTCCATCTCTGTATTTGACGGTTACCAAGTTCTACTGAAAAATTATTGTAAGCCTCGTGGGATTGTTCTTTCAGTCTGATGACGATGGTTTGCTCTGGGTCTTTATTAACCAAAGTTTCTAGCTTCTCATAGAGGGCACAAACGATACTCAGACGTCTGAGTTTTTCCTGGGAATCAGCTTGTTGCTCAGCATCAATCTTCTGATGATCAATGTATTGGACCATGCCCAAAAAAGAATTTCGTTTCTCCATTTCTCCCAACCGATTGTAGTAGTAGAGCATGAAGTTCTCCTGGGGCGAGGGAATAATTAAGCTCCCCGCTTTAGCTCGTTCTATTTGTCGCCTTTCTTTGCTTTTATAGAGGTTCGATAATAGTCCCATAACCCTGAGTGTATTTTGATTAAAAATACACATTTAGTTTACGATTTTTGTCCGGCTTTCTGGGGATTCGAAAGGGGCCGATATAGCCCCTTCGCAAGATGGCGTTTGCGGGGAGTTTCGCCTAAAGGGCGGAAGAGTAACTCCCAAAAACGCAATCTTGCCC
>DMST01000068.1:2837-3348 GCA_003454975.1 Cytophagales bacterium
GGGGCGATTTCGGCCCGGGGTCTCGGGCTTTATCGCCGGTTTTTCAATGAGGTGAAAGAAGAACACAAAGACCAGTCCGAGGACGCTGAACCCAAAAACGGTGGCGACACCTCAAGGCGAGGGGCCGCCAGAAACCGCCGCTAATACTCCTCCGGGAAGAGGATAGTGGCGTAGTGGTATTCGCGCTTCTGCTCGGTCGTGTAGCCATCACCGGCCAGCATTTCTCGACTCAATTGATCAATAATCCAGACGGTTTTCCCGGTCGGGAGGTGCCGGAATTTCTGCAGGTAGTCCAGGCCATCCTGCTGACGAACTAAACGCCGAAGCCAACCGATCAACGCGCCAATATCCGCGACATCCACGGCTTCGTTGATGGCGGCCGTGGCGTAGATCTGGACGGAAAAATCGTAGCGCTCTGGCCCGGCTTCGAGGTCCTGCGGGAGCCACTGCCAAGCGCCATAACGGGGTACATTTTGGGGAGTATCCATGAAGAATAGGGGTGAGTGATACG
>DMST01000318.1:0-11361 GCA_003454975.1 Cytophagales bacterium
ACTCTCCGAAATTATGCGCGACGTAGACCTCTTTGTGGGAGTAGCCAGTGTGGGTAATGATCCGGCGTGGCGCGACTCGGGTGGTGAACGGGTAGACCGCTATGGTGACTACTGGGCCCAATACAGCTTCGGAGACCTGAACGAGGTAGCCAAGACCCGGAAAACGGTGCTGGAAAAGCTGGTGCCCCGCCTCAAAATTCGGAATGTGGCCTCCATCGACGGTAAGTTTCTTCGTGTACAAGGCAAGCGCAAAGAATATAAGATCCACATTGGCAGCACCAACATTCTGATGGAGCCCAACGATCAGTACTTGTGTATAGTGCCAGACCGCAGTCCTAAGGATCACACAGGCAATGTATTTCTTCCATTCGAGGGAGATCGGGGACTTTCTCTTCTGCTAAGCAAGGCCTTCCTCTTGGCCGAGGATGATAAGATCACCGATCCTACTATTCTGAGCCAGCTGGGTAGGGCTCGCTGACCATGGTTGGTGAACCCGGGACCTGACTGAAAGATCAGCAGGCCCCAGGTATAGACTGTAAGGAGAATTATTCCGCTATGCCATTCAAAAAGCGGAAGACATACTCATTGAACAGCTCCGGGTTTTGCGAAGGCAGGTAATGTCCTTCATCGGGCACAATGGCCAGTTGGGCCTGCGGAATGGCCTCAAAAATCCGTACAGTATGCATGTTCTCGATCACGTCTTCATCACCGGCCATGATCAGGGTAGGGGTAGTGATGACGCTTAGGTCAGCAAAGTCTAATTGAGGATAATACATCATCATTTTCATGCGGTCGAGGTTGATCCGCTGATCGCCTTCCAGGCTTTCGTAGTATTCAATAGCCTCCTGCATGTCCTCCGGGTTTTTCACGCCGTTGGGGAAGATATTGGCGCCCATCGCCACCAGACTAAGGACCTTCTCCGGGTAATCTTTCGCCATCAGCAAACCAATGATACCGCCATCACTCCAGCCCACCACATGAGCTGCCTCCACGCCTATGGCGTCCAAAAACTGGCTTACATCCTCTGCCTGCAGGGCGTAGGTGAGTTCTGAACCATGGTCATACGTAGAATTGCCGCGGCCCCGGGAGTCCAGCAATATCACCTGGTAGTGCTCCGCAAAAGTATCCACTTGTGCCAGGAAGGCCGATATGGACTGGCCATTCCCATGCAGCATGAGTAGCGGCTCACCTTCGCCGTAGGTTTCGTAGTACAAAGATACCCCATTGGCATCTACGTAATTGCCAGCCCACGCCAGATTCCCAATGATGTCGTGGCCGTGGAAGTGCAAGGAGTGATTGCCGGATCGGGCATATTCCTGTGAATAGTCCCGGTCGAAGTGTTTGTACCGAACATCCCTTCCTCCCCATTGATCGTGCTCCATGGGGTCCTCAAAACCCGGATTAGATACTGGGAGGGGCTGCCACTGTCCGTTTACCTTTACCTCCACCAGAATGTCATCAAAATAGAAATCCCCGTTGTTTTCAGCCATCAGCCCAAATGCCAATTGGCTTGCCAGGGAGTCGAAAGTGCCGTTAATCTGGAAGCGTTGCCACTCGGTGGTAAGGGCCTCGATGTACATCAGGTTTTCGAAAAAGCCCACCGTTCCATCGGACTTATCCACCCGCGTATACATGCCGCCGTTGGCGCTGGCCGGTGAGGGAGATTTTCGCCCCCAGTACTGTACTCGGAAGGGTAGGCCTTCGTACTCAGCTACATCCAGTTTCTGTGAGGTGGATCTCCAGCTCCGGACGTATACTTTTTCTGTAGTTTGGGCATGGAGATAAGCCGATGTTAATAGTAGGCCGATGGCCATCCATACCGTGTAGGAATACTGTCTCATACTCGTTCTTACTATTAGGTAGGCCAAAAGTGCACCTATGGAGCTAGCTTTTGTAGTCCTTATAGCTAGAAGTGAGTGAGCGCTGGTGATAAGTGAGTGAGTGCGGGGTGTTGGTGGAATTTTGACGAACGTGGAACAGGAACCGGCCTTTAGGTTTATTCAAAAAACGAAGATCAGGAGCGGCCATTCATGAAGAGGGGCACCCCTCATGCAGCCGATCCTATCAAAAACACCCAGGAATTAAACAAAACCTACGAGGCCATTAGGACAAAAGAGAATCATTGACCAGATCTTGCACCGATAACGGAGCCGTTTCCAGTCCGTGCTGGTGCAGCCAGTCCAAAAACGTTTGCACGCGCTCTGGTGCCATGGTACCCCAGGTGGCCTCGGTTCCGTAGTGAGCGTTGGTGACTATTTGGCTTTTCAGCAGGTCGATACGTTGGTCCGTAGCCGGAACCCAAGGCTTTAAAATTTTGGCTACCTCAGCAGGATTTTCCATCGCGTACAAGTACCCTCGTTTGGTGGCTGCCAAAAACTTACGGTATATGTCCGCCTTTTTCTCCACCAAATTGGCATTGGCAGCCAACACCGGCGAATACCCGTAGGGAATGTCATAGTCACCCAAAACAAATCGGTTGAGCTTTACCCCTTCACTTTCAGCCAGCACTCCTTCCCAGTTTAGGAAAATCCAGGTAGCATCGGCTTGGCCTTCCAGCAGCGTATTCCAGATGCCCAGCTTTTCGGGATAGTTGATGATGATCTCACCCGTTCCCCCGTCCTTCTTCACCATTTGCTGCACAATCTTGTCCTCGTACCGGGCCTTATAGGAGGCGTATACCTTACCGTCTAGCGTAGCCGGGGTATCCAGGCCGCTCCTTTCTAATGTGACAATGGCACTAATGTCCTCCTGTAGCAAGGCCGCCACCGCCACCAGCGGAAACGGGCGGGTTTTGGTTTGATAGCTAATCAGGCTCTCAACCGGGCAAAGGGCAAAATCAGCTTGGCCTAGTTCTACTTTCTTGGCAGGAGTGATCACATAATTGTCATCGGCGGGGGTGCTGAGAGACACTACCATTCCGGCCTCTACATAATATCCCAAGGCTTTGGCTACAAAAAAACCGGTGTGGTTGGTGTTGGGGGTCCAGTCCAGCGCAACGGTGAGCGATTGCATAATAATGCGAGTTTTCGTTTGACTCTTGGGTCGCGAATATAGGGGCAAGGGAAGAGCAAAAGGAATGATCCGTTAGTAAATATTAGTGGCCCGTCACTCAATAGCCTTGTCTAAAAAGTTGAAAGGGTTGGTCTTGGATTTCTCCAACTGCTCTCCTGTTTCCATCGAAGGGTAAACTTAATCATTTGGTTGCACCCAATCTTTCGCTTTTCAAGCGGACCGCAGTATCTTTTGTGGGAAATCCGAAGAACTCAAAGCCCCATGAAAGCTGTCCTGATTGCCCTCCTTCTGTGTTGGATTCCGGTTGCTCCGGTTTGGTGCCAAGGCACGACCCAGGACCCATACATCACCGTGGATAGGGATTCGGAGATCAGCGGCGGTATGGAATACGTCATCACCCATTCGTTCGATATAGTAGGTGTGAACTGGGAGAAGGGGTTGGTAGCTACCAAGCAGGTGTACGAGATTGAAGAGCAATATGGTGAGGAGGGCGAAGTATCGGTAACACCGTACAACTGTGGGTATGCTGGCATGGAGAAACAGCCACTGGCGGGAGTAATCTTGGGGGTGTACGATCTCAATGCGGGGGCATTTCTGGAGACCTTTACCGTCTATGCCTCAGTAGGAGAAGCCAGTGCCTGTCTGTCCCACACCGAGTCGGTAGCAAGTCTGGAGGCCGCCAAGGCCTATTGGACTTCCCAGGGGGTGGGCAATGCTGCCAAACCTACCGTGCTTGCAGTGAAGGAGTTTGCAGCCCAGCATCCCCAGCTACAGCTAGAACTGAAAAACTACGACGTGCCGGTAGATGAGAATGATTTCTATCGCTGGGGAATTAGCGAGGTGTGGATGGGTGGAGAGGTGGTTTACGGCCTTCGGGAGCAACACACTCCCAGCGCCCTCACTGGTGTAGAGTATACGTACTACGGGGTAGTAAGCCAGGGTGATGGCTTTTTCCTTTTGGGTAAGAGCCGCTACTTCAACCTATGGGAGCCCGGTTATAGCCACGAGTATCCCTTTGTAACCCCCGTTTTCAAACACTAGAAGTGATAGGCTAGCTTTTTTTGTTTTCATTTTTATATTTTTACTTATAAACAATAAACCTATAAACATGAAGCCCCATTTTTTCTTACTTCTACTCTTGGTAGTCACAGCCTGTACTGACCCAACGAGTAATGAGGTCCTTCCTGAAATACAAAGGGAAATTCTGGATATTAACGAGGATGAAGAAGTACAAGAGTTAAAGGAGAATTTCCTTCCAAAGCGCGCAACGGGCGCTCGTAAACTCAATATTTTAGAATTAGCGGATTGGTCCAGCGTCTACAAACGGGAAGATGTCAGCACTGGAAGGATTGCTTATACCCTTCCTTTCCCAATGGTGAGCCCTACCTACTACGAAAGCTTGTTCATCGAAATAACTGAATCAAGTACCCAAATTAGAATCCTTCGCTTTGTTCCTACTCAACCCTTCACCGAAGGTAGCTTGCTCGATCTAGCTAGCTATAGCGGGGAGATATCCTGGTATTCTCTTGAAGGCGAATTGTTGCACTTGGGCCAGTACCAAGACGGCGAACCCGTGGAACAAAGAACTAATACAGCGGGCGGTAGAAGTGAGGGCTGCGAATACTACTACCACTACGACGTAACCGAGGTATGTGTAGCGGGCAGCTGTAGAGTTACCGATATGACCTTCACCCACATGACGGTGGAATGTGATGACGATAACGGAGGTGATATTGGAAATAGCTCTGGAGGGGGCAATGGCGGTGGTGGCGGTAGTACCGTGGGTATTTTCAGACCTGTATTGCCTGAGCAAACGTATAACCTTTGTCCGGTCCCTTTCACCAAGTCGGGTAGCACCTACTATGCAGAGGTCACCGATTTTTTCTTTAGTATTGAAAGAGCTGGGAGTAATTACAATTACCTGGCAGCTACACTGGAAACTGTGTGCTTGGGTTTACCTGAATTTCGGTTTCAGAGCGAGGAGCAAGCGTCTCAAGCTCTTTCTGAGATTCACGAAAGAGCTAGGATTAAGGTACTCAACGAGGTGGGTAGTGTCCTCACCGAAATAGATACCAACGAAAAATTATATGATTTTTTCCTTAGCACCTTAAGGATGGAATTTCTCGGTGCCTATCCTGGGAGTACTTTCAGAGAGGGCCATTGCTTAAATGGGAATATAGAAACTACCATTGCAGACTATTTTTGTAATTGATGATGCTGAAGTTATTGTTCTTATTTCTAGCGGTGCCTTGTCAGGAAATTCCGAGTCCTGATACCCTCTTTATCTCTAGTAAGGAAGAGTTCTACCGTTTGGATAGTTTGCTCGAACATCACTCTCATATAGAGGAACTTACAATTGCGGCCCATGGGAACTATGACATTTGGATTTTATATGACGGTCCCAGAGATGCCAATACTTGGCCGCTATTCAAGTACCCGGTGCATCTCACTTCTTTGTCAGACCAGTTTCTGGAATTCAGAAACCTCAAATATCTGAATATTGGTTTTCTAGGTCTCACTACCTTACCGAAGGACATGAGTTCGCTGGAAAACCTAGAGGTGTTGGATCTTAGTTTTAATTACCTGGATTATGCTAGTACTATAACTGCTTTAAAATCACTACCTCGATTGGAGAAGGTCATCACTCATGGGAATCTTTGGGAAAACGCTGAAACTGAAGCTCTTCAGAAGCAATTCCCTGATTTGGAGATCGTATCTGTGCGGGTTGCATACCGGGAGTATAGTCAGGAAATAATCGAAGGAAAGAAATAAGGACCTATACAGTTAGCGGCTTGGAATGTCTCGGCTCTTGATCCTCAGGACTCCTCAGGTTCCAACTCCGCTTTGATGCGGCGTGTCAGGCTGGTAATGTACTGCTGGTATTGACTGCTTTGGGCTAAATTGAGATCCCCTACGTACTCTTTGAAGTACTTGGGGGTCACGAACAGAAAGGTTTCCTTGGTGAACTCCCAGGTTCGTTCTTGCTGCTTATCCGGTGCATCATTTTTGGGTTCGGGAAGTAGTAACGACATCAGGAGGCTTTGCTTGAGGATGCGCCGGATGACCTTTTCGGCCGTTTCCGCCAGCCCTCCTTCTTTGGCCTCTTCCACTTCTTCTTCTCCTTCCTGCGGACGAAAGCGAGCCAAAATGACGGTCACCATAGGGTAGCCGAGTAGGCATTCGCACTTGAAAACGATGTTGGCCGAGCGGGTGCTGGTACCCGTTTTCAGGTCCTTAGCCCCCAAGGCTTGTAATTCACTCTTCTCCTCTTGCACCATGGCTTGTACGGTGGCCGTGGCTTTGGGGAGATCCTGCGGGGCTAGCTCAATATCCAGGATGGATTGCATGAGCTCGGCCGCTAGGTCCTGGCTGTTCTCAGTGCTGGTAAAGGTGAAATCTTGCTCCTGCAGAGGCACAAACATGCCCGAACTGTTGATGACCTTTCGCAGGGCGTTGTAGTTATATAGTGTGTAGGGCTTGCCCGTGTTTGGGTTGGTAACGGAGTGGATCGCCTTGGTCATGGAGGCAAAAAAGACGGCTACCTCGCTGCACACGCGCGCAAATTCTGAGCGTGCCGCATCCGTAGTTCCCTTGCTGATGGAGATAAAGATATTTCCGGTCTGACTGAAGGTGTACTCCTGCACCATGGGTATGTAATGCACCCCTTGGTTGGTGGATTTCGCTTCTTGATTGGGGGCTTCGCTCATAAGGTAGAACCAAGGAGACCCACCTACCGCAAGGATAGGCGGGCCTGGTTGTGCATGAGAAGAAATTAATCTTCTGAAGGTTCAGTATCGGTATTCGATTCCCGCAAAGAGGCAGTCAGTTTATCAACCAACCGTTTGAATTCTTCATTGTCCATCGCCTCGTTGATGGTGAGCGCTTCATCGGTAAATTCTGGAGGTACGAAGAGGTATTGCCGTTTGGCTAGCTTATAGGTAAACGAACCCGCTTCGGCATTGAAACAAGGTCCTGCTTTGAAAGCCGCTTTGTTGTCTTCCAGGTTCGCGTACACCAATATGGGGGTAATGGATACCGCCCCCAGTAGGTATTCGCACACAAATACCAAGGCGCCGATGGTGGAGACCTCGCTACTGCTTTTGCCAGAAAGGTTGAAGCCTTCCGTACCAAAAGAAGACACCAAAGGCATCAGCGAGCGGCCAATGCTTACCATATCTCCCGTAAAGCCCGCCATGAGTACCCCTACCAATTCAGAACTCAAGGTCATGCCCCAGTTGTCGCTTTCGAAGCTGTAATTGTTTTGGCCTACCTGAATGAACATGCCCGATCTACGGATGACAGCATCCAGTGCGTCGTAATCGTAAATGGAATAGAACTCACCCGTTTTGGGGTTCTTGGTGCTCGCGATAGACTTGGTCATGGCGGCAAAAAAGATGCTTACTTGCCCAAAGGCTGTTTTGGCGGAATCGGTCAAGTCAGGGTCTGAGTCGGGTCCACCATTGAGGGTACTAGCCACAAACAAGTTTCCGGTAGCGCTCACCGCAAACATCTTGGTGGCCGGCGTGCTAGAGCCAGCGCCCAGGTTAGCCAGCTCATCCGCGCGGGTTTCTGGGGTGCTTTTGATGGTACCATCAAAATCTGCCATAATGTATTTCGATTAGGGTTAGAAATAAGAGCCTTAATATGCCAATTTCTTTGTTGGCTTTGTCTGGAAAAGGCGTGTTTTATAGATCAATCCATGGGAAGTTTCTACCAAGGTCCTATAACTCAAGATAAAGGCATGAAAAGTCATACTATGTGGCTTTTACCATGTGGCGGTTTGGGCCTGATTATGGCTGGCGGGCGGCTACCACCGCTTTGAAAAACTCCATAAGGTCGCTGGGGTTCAGGTTTTTCGCATACCCTCGGTGAACGAACACCAGGTCCCACTCGGGAACCATCAAAATAAGTTGGCTCCAGTGCCCTTGTGCCGAAAAAGACCCGCTGGGAATCCCCACCTCTGTTTCCAGGATACCGGTGCAATCGTGTACCCACCACATGTAGCCATAGGCTCCGCCTCCGCTGTTTTCGGGTACCGAATAGTACCCTTGCGTACTTTGCTGTAGCCAATCTGAGGAAACTACCGTGTCGCCCTCCCATACTCCCTGGCGAAGCATAAGCAATCCCAGACGGGCCATGTCGCGGGTGGTCATGCGGAAATGGTAAGCCGGATGCTCGCTAACGCGCTCCGTTTGGTATTGCCCGTGTTGCTCCTTCCAGTCCTCCATCCCGACGGGCTCTGCAATCTGCTCGGTAAAGGCAGCAAAAATACCCTGCCCGGTGGCTTCTTCGTAGAGAGTGCCCAGGGCGTTGAAATCCCAGTTGTTGTAAATCCACGCTTCCCCTGGGGCCTGTGCCCCCCGCACAGGCACATCCTCTTCACTCGAAGCAGCCGCTGGCAGACCAATGCCCGAAGAGGTGGTGAGTAGGTCCGCCACGGTAGCTAGCTTTTCCGAATCCGTAAGAGGAGTGATGTCATCTAGGCCTAGATCCCCTAGGGTACTCGATAGGTCAATAACTCCCTCCCCAACGGGCTTGCCATATAGGATGCTCAGCAAGCTTTTGCGGCAGCTAGCCACGTAAAAGCGCTGCGAGGTATTGCCCCAGGCGGCAATTAATTGCCCGCCTTGAACCAGCATGCTGGAGTGACTCCCAATCCGCTCTCCAATTTTGCGTGCCTCGGCCAACTGCTCCGAATTCCAACCAAAATCCTCAGGCCGTTCTACCTGTATCCATTCTGCTTGAGGATACACCGGAGGAAGATCGGCCGTGGGGTAGCCATCTTCATAAAACCAGCATCCACTGCACGACAGGAGGCCGAAAAACAAGAATGCTGACGGGAAGGGTTTAGTATATTTCATTGATGAGATGTAGGGAACCTTGCTTCTAATGGGACGATTTACCGCACCAGAAGTTACACCAAGTAGCCTAGAGAATGGCCCTCATGTTCTCCCAATTGAAAAAAGTGATTTTTGCTATTCCTTAATGCTATGCATATTTTATTACCATGACACTACTTTCATCAAGTAAACGTATAGTTGGGCTGGTTACCTTGGCCCTGCTAGTTTCCTGTGGCACCACTGATCCCTACGATCCTACTCGGGAGCTGGAAACCCTGGCCGCCCAACTAGGCGCTATGAGTAACTATGATATTGTAAAACAAGATACTGCCCTGGTGCTACAAGAAGGTAACCGACTGGTGAGCGTGTTACCCAACCGCCAGGATAGTATTCTGATTCTCCACTGGCAAGTAGGCGAGGCTTTTGGTTATGTTCATCCCTATACCTCTTTGTATAAGCGCCTACCTTCAGGGGGCTATCAGCCCCTGTTCGCGGATACCACCGTATCTGGTAAGTACGTCCAAGCTACTGACCTGAATGCGGACGGCGTACCGGAGTACGTGCTCGACCGACCTATGGAAGACTACGAAGGGAACGCAGCTACCGTAGGTGAATTTGTAATGTATACACCCACAGAAGAGAGCTTATATACGGCAGAGGAGCCCTTATTTACCTGGGAGTATGACCAGCGAACGCAATCGGGCACTCAATACCAGTCTACCCAGCGGCTAGTGGATGGTAAGTACTACTTAGAATTTAGCGGTACGCCCACCCGCCTCAACGAGGACGGCACCCGCTGGGAAGGAAAGATCAGTTATTACATATACCAATGGGATCGTGGGCAGCCTGCTGGGGCGAAACTTGTCTACTTAGTGACCGAAGAGGCGGATACACGGCTCTATTCCAATCCGGTGGACGGTTCCCTGCTCAAGCGGCTAGAGGCAGGAGCCGTACTGGCATACCGTGAGAAAGGACCCTACGAGTACCGCCCGGAGGAAGCAGGTGGGGACTATTGGTACTTGGTAGAATACGAAGGGGAAACGGGCTGGGTATACGGTGCGCAAACCAATTGGTGGCAGTGGGCTCGCTACTCTTTAGAGACCCACAACGACATCGTTCGCCTGCTAGTTAAACAGCTGGACAATCCGCCTAGCGGCCTCACTGATACTCGGTGTGGGTTGGGCTATGTCTTCTTGGATACCCACGTGGTCATCACCCGCAACTGCCCGGAGGAGGCAGGAGATGCCGTTAATTTGTGGGCTTTTACGCTCCCTAACTATACGCCTGCGGATGACATTACCATTGCTGCTGCGGCTAACGGTGCTGAGGAGGGCAACTGGTATACGGTGAACGAGTTCGAACGGACACTTACCTGGAACACCGCCGAGGATCAGAAAATAGCTACGCTATCCGAAGAGGGGGAGTGGTCTTTGGAAGCCAAGTAGAGGCAAGCTTCAAGAAGGACCAAGCTATAAATCTGGGGAGGATGTGGAAAGAATACTATCCACTAAGCAAGCGAGGGAGTTCCTCATAATGTTGAATTTTGAGTGTTTAATTTTTAATTGCTTGAAAGTCAACAATTTACAATTCAAAATTTAGCATTCAACATTCGGTCGGTGTACTTGCTAACAACAATGATCTCGTGAATTTCAGTTTAGCCCCCAGGTTTTCGGTATGATCCTTCAAGAACACCCATATTAGAAATACGCCACCAAAGGTCCAATGGAAGTTGCCCATGTTGCCCCACGGTTAAGGCAGAGTTTCACTGCTGTGAACATGTTACCATTTCGAGGAATACAATCGCCATTCTGCAATCCAAAATCGTTAATAAATAAGCCAAACAGCCGATAATCATGTTGCCTTCCTAGCTGCTTTTGTTACTGCTGATAGTCAGTGAGTTAGAGTTTTGTGTTGCCTCTTTGTAGCTGCTTTGTTTACGGATGTTGCCTTTTTGTAGCGGTTAAAAAACACCCCTGTAGCTTTTATGTTGCGGCACCAAAATAGGGGGCTTTTAGCGAGTTGGATTACACTTGTGTCATCGAACACAAACCGCATCATTTCATGAAGAAATTGCTAACCATCGCTCTTACCCTCCTGCTGCTACCCGCCATGGCACAGGAGGTAGTTGTGCAGGGTAGGATCACCGACCAGTCTACCGGTGAGCCGCTGCCTGGTGCTACGATACAAATTGAAGGAACCACTGTTGGTTCGGTAACCGACCTGGACGGTCGCTTTACCCTGCGCCTGCCCCAGGATGTAACCACCACGCTGGAGGTGAACTACCTGGGCTACGAGGCTTTCACCTTTACGGCGAATCCTTCGGAAAGTAACTACTACGACATCTCTCTCACTGACCTGGAAGTATCCTTGAAGGAGGTAGTGGTGATTGGTCGTTTGCAAGGCCAGCAGAAAGCGCTGAACCAACAGCTGAATGCGGGTAACATCAAAAACGTAGTGGCTGCCGACCAGATTGGCCGTTTCCCAGATCCTAATGTAGCAGAAGCCCTGC
>DMST01000318.1:11385-11683 GCA_003454975.1 Cytophagales bacterium
AGCCCTGCAGCGGGTGCCCGGTACCACGCTGCAGCGAGACCAGGGAGAAGGCCGCTACGTGATTGTACGCGGTTTGGCACCCCAGTTTACCAACGTGAGCATCAACGGTGAGCAGATTCCTTCGCCGGAATCGGGCGTGCGCTATGTAGCCCTAGATGCAATTCCTGCTGATCAGTTAGCCTCCATTGAGATCAGCAAAGCCCTGACGCCCGACTTGGACGGCGACGCCGTGGGCGGTTCGGTAAACCTGATCACCCGCCGGGCTAAAAGTAGTGCCCTGGAAGTACAAGGTACGGCG
>DMST01000318.1:11757-13140 GCA_003454975.1 Cytophagales bacterium
ACGGCGGTAGGCGGCTACAACGCCTTGATGGCCGCACCCAACGCACAAGGTTCCCTGATTGTAGGCAAGCGCTTCGGCGACAAGGAGCAGCTGGGCATCATGGTAAACGGCAACTACTACCTGAGCGACCGCGGGTCGGACAACTGGGAACGCGACGGTGCTGAGATTGAGCTGCGCGACTACCAGCTGCGCCGTACCCGTACGGGCGGTTCCGCTACTTTGGACTACCAGTTCAATACCAACAACGAGATCTACCTACGCGGTATCTACACCAGCTTTACCGACCGGGAGTGGCGTCGTCGCTACGTGATGAAGCCCGATACTGATGATTCTCCCTTTGAGGATCATGAGATTGAGCGCTTAACCAAGGACCGCTTTGAGCGTCAGAACATCAGCAGCATCAACTTTGGTGGTAAGCACACCCTGAATGCTTTCACTATTGACTACGAAGTAGCCCTTTCGGATGCTTTCCAGGATACCCCGTTCGACTACGAGGTGAATTTCATCGGTGAGCCTGATGAGCTGACTACGGATTTTTCGAACGCGGCTTTCCCTTCATTCACTACGGACAGTGAATTTGATTACCTGGACAATAGCAACTACGAGTTTGACGAGTTGGAAACAGGGGCTACCATCGCGCGCGACCGTAACATCACCGGTAAGTTCAATGTAGGCATCCCTTACCAGGTAGGCGGTAACGCCGGTATCATCAAGTTTGGAGCCAAGTACCGCGCTAAGACCAAAAGTTTTGAGGTGACTCAGAATAAATTCCAGTGGAAGGGCGGAGGTATCACGTTCGAAGGCCAGGAAGGCGACTTCACGGCTGAGAAATTCGAAGGTGGTTTGCTAGACGCCAACTTCCTGGGCGGCCAATACGCCCTGGCTACTGCTCCTGACATGGGCCGGGTGGTGACATTCTTCAATGCCAACCCGAGTGGGTTTGAGTTGCAAGTAGAGGATAAATTGGTGGACGAAGCCAACGAGAGCTACACCGCTACCGAAGACGTAATAGCCGGGTACTTGATGACCGACCTTACGCTGGGTCAGCTGCAGATTGTGGGCGGTGTGCGCTATGAGCGTACCACGGTGGGTTACGACTACAATACCATCTTCTTTGACGATGAAGGCGACCTGGACCAGATTGTTGCTGAGAGCGGTAGCTCTACCTACGACTTCATTCTGCCTCAGCTGAACCTGCGCTACAAGCTGGGTGCGCTCACCAATGCCCGTGCCGCCGCTACGTACAGCTATGCTCGTCCTAACTTCGAGTCCATTGTGCCCACGCAGGAGATTGACTTGAGCGAGAGCGAAGGTACGGTAGGGAATGCCGACCTGCAGCCCGTAGGCGCGCTGAATCTGGACCTGATGGTAGACCACTACTTC
>DMST01000318.1:13179-15615 GCA_003454975.1 Cytophagales bacterium
ACTACTTCGGTACGGTAGGGGTGTTGTCAGCGGGGGTATTCCACAAGCGACTGAATAACTTCATCTACCGCCGGGTCACCGAGGTAGACAGCTACGGCGGGGTAGACTTTGACCGCACGGTAGAGCTGCGCCAGGAGGTAAACGGTGAGCTAGCCACCCTGACTGGGGTAGAGGTAGCGTACCAGCAAAACCTGACCTTCTTGCCTGGTGCTCTGAAAGGCTTGGGCGTGTACGGTAACCTCACCTACACGGCCTCCAATGCCACTCTGACCGACCGCAGTGGAGTAGGGGAGACGGAGACCATCACCTTGCCCGGTCAGGCACCTTTGGTAGGTAACCTGTCTTTGAGCTACGACTACAAGGGCTTCAACACGCGTATCTCGGCCAACTATGCCGACGACTACATCCTGGAGCTGGGCGACGAGGCGGACGAGGACCTGTTTGTAAACAACCGCTTGCAACTAGACTGGACGGCTAGTTATCAGATAGGCAGCCGTTTCACAGTATTTGCGGAATTCATGAACCTGAACAATGCGCCTTTCGAAACCTACGTAGGCAGCGAGGAGACGTTCATCCAACGTGAATTCTACAGCTGGTGGTCCCGTGCCGGATTGAAATTTAATCTGTAAAGAAAGCCCTCTTGCGCCCGCTGAGCACTTTCCTGCTTCAAGGAGGAGTGCCCTGCGCGGGGTGGTTTAGAGAATACATCAAAAGACATTCAATAATGAAATTACAACATACACTCCTTACCCTGGGCCTGCTGGGCCTGGCTACGGGCTGCGCCTTGGATGAGCCCGAAATCATAGCGGTAGACTCCGCCTTTCCGTATCGTCTGGAGTTTGACGTAGATGAGTTTGGTGACCTACCCGGTGCTGAGGACTTCAAGATCGAAATCAAATTTGCTGACTGGTTGGACGAATTGCCAACCAACCCCATCACGCTAACTTACAGTCTGAACGGTTCGGATGATTTCACGGCTGTAGCCGTGGACGAAGTGATCTACGAGTACGAGGAGGATGACTGCAAGTTTGAACGCGAAGGCGAGTTTTCTGCTACCACCATTACTATTCCGGTAGACCCTGACTTGGGCACCGTGCCGGAGAAATTCGAGGTAGTGGTTGCCTTCAACCTAACGGGTGATGAGGCTACCGATGGTGGTTTTGAGCTAGAAATCACGGAAGTCTCCAGCATGGATGAGGTTTTGTTCAACGATGCCAACTCCTTTGAGTATGCCATTTTGGACAACGCTGCTGGTGGGGCTTGGGAATACGAAATGGCCGACGAGGCAGCGTTTAATGCCTTCCAGGTGGCTTTTGGTACCATCTCTACGGACATCGCGGCGCTCACTTATGCCGAGGTGACGGGAACGGTCAAAGTGGAGTTCGACTACAAAGAGGTGAAGTTTGAAATAGAGCTGGTAGAGGAAGAAACGACTACCGAGTGTGAAGACGGGGAGGTTGAAGAGGATACAGATAATGTGGTGATTGAGATTGAGGCCGAATACGACCTGGACGACGAGGATCTGGAGATTGAGTTTGAGGGCAAGTGGCTGAACGAGGACGGTGAGGAATTTGACTTCATCATAGAGGCCGAGTACGTATCAGGCGACGGAACCTTGCAGTTGATCTTTGGGAAGATCATCGATTCGGACAACTTCGCTGACGGTGAGGAATTGTTCGATGGGGAATTGAACTGGACCTTGGCGGAGGATTGATATGCGGAAAGGACTGATACTTCTGGCGGGTTTGGCTGCGGCATGCAGCCCGCCTACCTCCCAAACCACGGAAACAGAGGCTACCTCTGAGCGCGTAGCTCCTTTGCACGTGACGGACGCAGTACGGTTTGATAGCGACGACCCGGCCATCTGGATTCATCCGACGGACCTCTCGCAGAGCATCATCATCGGTACGGACAAGATTGAGGAAGAGGGCGGCCTTTACGCTTTCGACCTGCAAGGCAAGATGGACACCGTGCGCATGGTGGAGGGACTGGACCGCCCCAACAACGTTGACATTGCCTACGGCATGGTGGTGGGTACGGACACGGTAGACATTGCGGTGCTGACTGAGCGCGGGCCTAACCGGCTGCGGGTATTCTCGGTGCCTGATCTGCAGCCGCTTGACGGTGGCATAGGCATCCCGGTATTTGAGGACGACGAGCACCGGGCCACCATGGGGGTAGCGCTCTACACCCGCCCAGTAGACGGCGCCATCTTTGCCGTGGTGAGCCGCAAGGAGAATCCCGACAACGACAACGACTACCTGTACCAGTACCGGCTGAGTGGTGCGGAGGGAACCGTAACGGGTACTTTGGTACGCAAGTTTGGTGAGATAGCCCCGGGTAGTGAGATCGAGGCCATTGCCGTAGACAATGCCCTGGGTTACATCTACTATTCGGACGAAGGCTTTGGTATCCGCAAGTACTATGCGGACCCCA
>DMST01000318.1:15651-15846 GCA_003454975.1 Cytophagales bacterium
CTATGCGGACCCCGACATGCCCAACGAGCAGCTGGCCGTATTTGGCCAGGAGAAATTCGCGGAAGACCGCGAGGGCATCTCTATCTACCACACCGGAGAAGGCACGGGCTACTTGGTAGTGAGTGACCAGCAAGCCAACGAGTTCCACCTGTACCCCCGTGAAGGTGCCGAGGGCAACGCCCACGCGCATCCTCT
>DMST01000131.1:0-1073 GCA_003454975.1 Cytophagales bacterium
CTACCCCCAATCCGGATAGCTGGGCGGCCGATCCTGCCAATCAGGTAGCCCTATGGCGTTTCCAACTCGAGCCTGGCGCTACGGCTACGATTCCTGCCCTGGACGAATCGGTACCGCGCAAGCTGTTTTATTATCAGGGTAATTCGGTAGTGGCTGATGGTCAAACGGTGCAACAGCAGTCCATCATCACGGTGGATTCTACCCGGGATGTGGAGATCCAGAACGGAGCCGAAACGAGCTTTTTGCTGCTCATGCAGGGCAAACCGATCAACGAGCCTGTGGCTACGTATGGTCCTTTTGTGGCCAATGACGGTAGAGAGTTGCAAGCCCTCTTTCAAGAGTACCAGCGTACCCAGTTTGGCGGCTGGCCCTGGGACAACCACGACGTGGTACATGGGAACGAGCACAAGCGCTTTGCCCTCCATGCCGACGGTAGCCGGGAGGATCGGTAAGCACTTACGTTTTTTGCTTTCTTACCTTTCGGCTAGCTACTCTAATTTTGAAATAGTAAGCAGGCCGTGGGTTAATTTCTGTTTCCCGCTGAGCCAGCGCTAGTAAGAAACGAAGCAAAGAAAACCCCTAGGCCTAACTATGAATTCCTCCCATAGGTCCTAGGAACTCCCCGTTGTTAGGTCAGGCTAACCCTTAATCTCTATTCAGTGCCTTATTTCCTTTTCTTGCTGGGGGGCTGTATTCGGGAGACGGGTGAAAAATGGAATTTTAAAAGAAAGCCAACAGGAGTCTCCCGTTGGCTTTCTTTTTAGGTGTTCCTGTTAGTTGCGGCCCGCCATGACGCCACCGTCTACGTCCCAGTTGGCTCCGGTTACCCAAGCCGTATTCTCGGTCAGCAAGAAGTAAATGGTTTGAGCAATTTCATCGGCCCGACCTACACGGCCTATGGGGTGAAAATCGTTGAACCCTTGTAAGTTCTCTTCAATCTTGTCTTGCTCCATAAAGGCGCCATAGATGGGCGTGACCACCACCGCGGGTGATACCGCATTCACTCGGATGTTGTCATCGGCTAGCTCCATAGCCAGGTGCTGGGTAAGGCTGTGCAGGCCGGCTTTCGCCAT
>DMST01000131.1:1117-4939 GCA_003454975.1 Cytophagales bacterium
TGGAATAAGCCGAAGAAGGCGTTGCTTTAATGGCCTGTTTGGCCCACATGGAGCCTACGTTCACTATGCTACCACCGCCGTTGGCTTTCATCACGTGTGCCGTAGCTTGGGTGATGAAGAAAAACGCTTTGTTAAAGGCATGGTACAGGTCGTAGTCCGCCTCGGTATGGTCCGAAAAGGGTACCGGGTTGAAATACCCAGCCGCATTCACTAAATACTTCAGGTTTGGGTACAGTTCGCTCAGTGTACTGGCAAAGGTCTTTACGGCTTCAAAGTCTTTCAGATTTACCTCGGCAGTGATTACCGTACCGTACTTGGACAGCTCTGCCTCTGTAGCGGCTAGTTTCTTAGCATTGCTACCTACAATGATGGTCTCCACGCCGTCGCGGACCAGCAGTTCGGCGGTAGCTCTACCCATCCCGGACGAGCCGCCTACAATCAGTGCTTGTTGTGTTTTCATGGCTAATCATTTATGCTATGTATTCAGTTGCACGGCACCGATTCGCTCCGGAATGGTAAGATTGGGTAGAAGAATGGCAAAATAGGGTATAGATGGGGCAGAGACTCTACTACAGGTCGGAAACCAAGGGGGGCTTGCTCCCTGAAAAATAGAGAAGTAGGAGCAACCAGCATGCCCTAGCCTTCGTGGTACGACCAATTGCGGTTTAGCGATGAAATGGCACCATTCCGCTAAAAAATTAGGCGGTTTAGGAGAAAGGAATGCATATTCCGAAACTTCTCCCTAAACGGGCGAAGTGCGTAACCATGACCTTGAAATCACTATCACCAACGCAACGCACGGTAGCACAGCACAGCCTGTTCTGGCTGGGCTACTATACCTTCAATGTGGTGCGCTGGGGTAGCTATTTCGGAGATTACGCTTACTCGGCCCAATCCAATTTGGTGGAGTTTCCTATCCACATTGTGCTGGCCTATTTCAATCTTTACTATCTGATACCCAAGCTGTTATTTCCTAAACGGAAGTACGGTTGGTACATTGGTGCCCTGCTGGGTACTACACTGGCGCTTTCCTTGCTGCGGGTAGTACTCACCTACTTTTTGGTAACCAACGAGGTGTGGCCGGAGTCCGGGCGCGAGGAAAATCTATTTGACTTCAACTACATCATGGCAGTATTCATCGGGGAGCTGTATGTGGTGGGGGTTACGGGGTCTATCAAGCTGACCATTGACTGGGTACGCAACCGGGAGCGAACCCGGGAGCTGGAAAAGACCAACTTGCAGACTGAGTTGGCCTACCTGAAATCGCAAGTGCAGCCGCATTTCTTCTTCAATACCCTCAATAATCTGTACTCGCTCACTCTGGTGAAATCGGATAAGGCGCCGGAAACGGTGATGAAGTTGAGCGAGTTAATGAGCTACGTGATCTACCAAGGGCAAGAGGCAGAGATTAATCTGAGTGCGGTAGTGAACCACATCAACAACTATCTGGACCTGGAAAAGCTTCGCTTTGGTGATAAGCTAGAAATAGACTTTACCATTGAAGGGGATCTAGGCGGAGTTCGGGTAGCCCCCCTCCTACTCATCCCGTTTGTCGAAAACGCGATTAAGCACGGGGGCAAGGACGAGCACGGAAAAATGCCCCTGAAATTGTCCTTGTGTGTGAAGAATAACCGACTGCGTTTCCGAACTCAGAATCATAAGACGCCGGCCGTGAATGGGCACGCCCTGGAGGCTGACCGCAAGGGCGGAATAGGCCTGGCCAATGCCCGACGCAGGCTGAAATTGCTCTATGGAGACCGCTATTCGCTGGATATTCAGGACGAGGCGCCCTATTTTACCGTCGATCTTACTGTGCCTCTTTCATGAACGTACGCTGTTTGTTAGTAGATGATGAGCCTTTGGCCCTTCAGGTGGTAACCCAGTACCTGGAGCAGGTAGAGGATTTTGAGGTAGCGGGCACTTGTGAGAGTGCGCTGGAGGCCGGTACTTTTTTGACCACCCACCCGGTGGATCTGGTGTTCCTGGACATTAACATGCCCATGCTCTCTGGCCTCGAGTTTCTGAAAACCCTGGCCAATCCACCTCTTATCGTTATCACGACGGCCTACCGAGAGTATGCGGTAGATAGCTACGAGTTGGACGTGCTTGACTATCTGGTGAAGCCCATTCCTTTTGCCCGGTTTATGAAAACCCTGCACAAAGTGCGGGAGCAGCTCCGCTTGCGCCAGCAAGCCACCCAGCCTACTGCAACCGACGGTGAACCCACGCCACCCCCTCCCCCTCTACAGGCCGATCATTTGTACCTAAAAGTGGACAAGAAAATGATCCGGGTGGAGTATTCGGACATCGTGTATGTAGAGAGCCTGAAGGACTACGTACGGGTGATTACTACCCTGGAAAGCCTGATTGTGCACTACAACTTGCAGGCCTTCACGGATTTGCTGCCACCCAAGGATTTTGCAAGGATTCACCGCAGCTACACCATCAACCTAAACCACATCAAGGCACTGGACGGTAACAGTATTGAGATTGGTGGCAAAAGCTTGCCCATTGGGCGTAACTACCAGCCGGAGGTAAAACAGCGGATTTTGGGCGGGAATTGATGTCTTTTACTCACTTTCCTGGGTATTCATGTTTAGGGTCCTTTCCCGAAACAACCTTCCTCTAGGCACTATTTTCTCATTCTCCTACTTTCTGCAATGCCTTTACAATCAGAGGTATATCCTCCTGAGATAGTAGTTTGCTTTCTATGAAGGAGAGCCGAATGTTACCAGTAGCATCTACGATAGCGTATACGGGGGTATTGGTGATGGACCAGCTGACAAAGGTGGACTCTGCTAAAGGGAGCAGGTGCGGCTCGGTAGGTATCTCACCCAGGATTTGTTTCAGTTTTTCTTCTTCCAGATACGTGACCGCCAGGGCATGGCAATTTGTTAGTTGCTGACTCATGGTGACAAAGGAGGAAAGAAGCTCCTTCTCTTGCGCCCGACTTCCGATGAAAAAGCCCAGCACGGTAGGTTGGCCTTTTAGCTCACTCCAGGTCAGCCGATTACCCTGCACGGAGCGGTTGGGGATAGCCGGCGCCTTGAGGCCGTTGGGCATGCGCAACAGTTTGAGCGCAAAGCTCAGCCGGTACTGGTCAAACGTAGTAGTAGCGGTAGCCAAGTGTGTATCAAATACCATTCGGGCTTCCTGGAAGGCCGAAGCATTGCCTGCCAGGTAGGCCCGAAAATAGGCGTCTACTGCCGCTTGGTGCTGGGTTAATCCCAGCAGCGCTTTGGCACTGAGCATGTGATACTCGGGCTGTGCAGCCGCAGTTTGGGCTAAGTGATTGAGCATAAGCTGAGCCCAGCTATACTCCTCCAGCAGCAAAAACTCGCGGGCCAGTACCCAGAAGAATTCCTCCAGTTCTTTTCGGTCCAGGCTTAGGGCTTGGTCGAGGATGAACTCCTGGCGAACCAGGTTGTAGGCCGTGTAGAGTGCCCTACGCTTGGCGGTGCGTTCCGTAAGGGCAAGGGCCTGGTACATGTGCAACTCATACAGTGGCCGTACCGGATGCAACAAAGCAGCTTCCACGATTTTCCGAACCGTCTCTGGGTGACTTAGCCGGTTGCCTTCCCGAAAGTAATGCAGGATGGATTGTGCCAGTGGGGACTCTGGTATTTCGGCTGCCCAGGTCATAAGTTGGGTACCCAACCCTGGTATGGGTTCGGACGCGAAGGTATGCCCCACGGATTGGCCCTCTAGTAGCATGCGCAAGTCGTACCAATAGGAAGACATAGGGTACTGGGTCCAAAACTCCTTGAGAGCTGCTGCGCAGGCTTGGGTACTATCCAGCATGTAAAGCCCGGCTACCCGGCT
>DMST01000131.1:4991-16121 GCA_003454975.1 Cytophagales bacterium
AGGTACTCCTCTGAGGTAAGGCCTTGTTGGTCTAATTCTCCAAGTTCTTTGAGGACCCAGGCTTTGGCAAAGTTATTTCCTGAAGAAAAGAGCCCCTCCCATCGCCAACGGTAAGCCGCATGATTTTCAGGATAGGCTTCTAGCGCTTTTCGGATCAGACCGGGGCGCCACCGCAGCTCCAGATTATGAGAATTCCGACGAGCCCGCCCTGAGGCATCCTTGATTTTGAGGGTTTGCTCTTGTGGGGCCAGGTCCTTGGATAATACATACAGTTCGGCGGAGGCCCATTGGTCACCTACTTTGAGCGGAAGCTGGTGTTTGCCGCCTTGGTACTGCATGCTTTTGAGGAGTATCCGAAAGGTGCCGTTTTCTTCCATCGCGTAGGCCCAAAGGATAACGGCAGTACTGTCTTGGTCTATTCTTGGATAGAAAGTAACCAGGACCGTTTCACCAGGCTGGGGAGCTTTGTTGGAAACCTGAAGAGTTTGTGCGTAGACTGATAAAATGGAGAAAACCAGAAGAAAAGTAAGGCTGGGTTTAAGGTAGCTTTTTGGCATTCATTGGGTAGTTATGGTTGCCAAATATACGCAAGAATAAGACGGGCGATCTTAAGGACGAATTCGGGTGCCAACGAGAAATTTCCCTTTACGAAAAACCACCTTCCGGTATACAGAAGGTGGTTTTAGTGAAACAAAGATATAGCGGACAGCTGGGTCAAATGATCACGGTCTGGCTCCCATTATTCCCTGGTGTTTTGGCTAATAAAGCTGTTAAAATCAGCTGGGGTAATAGCCCATGGCAATCCCAAACTAGCTCCACTCATCCGCGATAGGGTAGCTGCGTTGTTTAGGATGGCTATTTTATTGATGGCTGTGGGAGGATTCTGGATGAAACCTTGTACCGAAAGCAGGTCATACTGAGATCTCCCACGCGAGTGGCGATTTGCCCCTTCGTTGTTCAGAAATTGTTCCGTGAAAGCCATGTTTTCGTAAGGACCGGGTAGATCAGCGATCGGTATTCTGGGTGAATCCCCTGTTTCCTCAATTAATGGTTGGCCCTTTGGTTTCTCACGTTTTGGTTCCTTATAGCGCTTTCCGTATTTGTAAGGCTCCAGAAAGAAGGACTTGAGCTTATTCGACTTTTTCAGCTTCAGTTTTGCCTCATTGAGTGAGAATTCAATAATCGGAAAGTACTCTACCCCTAGTGGGTGCCATGATGCAGGTGCCCCATAAAAACCTTTTGTCTTATGTTTCACCAGTCCCTGACCATACAAAGTGAAAGTTCCGTTGCCTTGGTTTTTATAAAACCCTTGTTGAAGGTTAGAAAGGTCCCCCTTTTTCCACGCCTCATTAATCCTCCTAAGAAGCTGCTTCGCACTTTGGGGTTCTCGAAAACTCAAATTATGAACCGGGTCGCTCCAGGCTGCCGTCAACATTGGGGTTGTGAAGTTCCCCCCAGGATCACAGTGTTCACAACTTCTGCCAAACTTATTCCGAGCATGGAAGATATTGAGGATAGACACCCGTCTGAAGTGATCTCCAAGCGGATCGTTGAAATTGATGGGATCATTGTTGGCGTATTGGTATGGGGTGAGTGCATTCATCCAATCAGCCTTGGGATCCACGGCATTGAATCGCCCTAGGGCTGGGTCGTATTCCCGATAGAACGTACTGTAGTTTCCGTAGGCTCCACCAAAATCGTCTTGTAGTTCAGCTCCTGCGTTGTACAAATTTTGGTTGGCTTCGGAAGGCATGGGGGTATTCTGAATGTAGCCTTCCATGGTGAGCCCAAAGGGATAGTAATGATTCTCCTGAACTACCTTGGCTGTTCCCAGGTCTGATTCAAAACTTACCCGGGTATTGCCTTGGTGGTCCGTCAGAAAGTATTCGTACACCCGTTGGGTCCCCGATACCCGTACGCGGCCTTCAGGCATAGCTTGGTAGACCAAGCTCTGGTTTTCATACACAAAACCATCGAGGTAATCGGTGGTGGTGGAGTTGGTACCGTCGTCACTAACCTTCTTTACCCGGGTTCCATCTGCCAGGTACCAGAAAGCAATGGATTTTCCATCAGCAAAGAGGACCTGCTTGGTCTTACCAAGTTGGTTGTAGGTAATGCTCGTGATGCCCTTGTTCGCATCTGCTGTTAGGTCCCCCGCATCCGACCATGTGTATTCCTGGGCGGTAGTACTGCCGTTAAGGAAACCAGCAGCCAGCGAAGCGGCATCCTCAACTTGCTGTAGCTGGTTGGAGTGGGTGGCGTAGCTATAGGTAAGGTTGTCTATCACCTCTGTCTGCTGAGAAAGGTTCAATTGCCTGCGCTGCAAAGTCAACAAGTTTCCGTTTTTGTCGTAGGTGATGTTGCTTACTGAATAACCACCCAACTCTGCCGTCCACTGTCCGTTTTGCTGGGCTGCATAGTCGGCACTTGTGAGGCGACCCATACCGTCGTACTGGAAGGCATAGGCCCGCGGACGCTGGATCGTGTTGACATGATTGGCATCGTTTATTTGCCAACTCAAGGCCGATAAATTTCCGTTGAAAGTTGCCGTGTTGTTGAGTCCGCTCACAGCATCGGCATAGTGAAATTCCATACCAAAGAGGTCATTACCATCATCATTCGTAACTCCATCGTTGGTCAGCGTTTCATTGTTGATGTGTGTGAGCCAACCCCGGATGTTGTACCGGTAATCTACAGACTGTAGAAATCCGGCGGACTCTTGGTGCAAATCCTTCTCTACCAGTTGGTTGAGGGCATTGTACGTGTATTCTGCTACGAGTTGTTCGGCATCACCGTTGTTTTGCTGATATACGCGCAAGGGAGCTCCATTGTCGTAGAATTCCCATCGGTTGACTACCGTTTCGGTGCCCGAAGCCTGTAGCTGCGTTTCCGTTTTCACCAGCTTACCTTCAAAGTCGTACACCCGGGTTTCCACATCCTGTGCGGCAGTATTTAGGGTGTTGTTGCTTTGTATCTGTACCACCTGCAGATCGTCGTCGTACAAGCTAGCTGAGGTTACCCAATCGTTGGTGTCTAATACCCGCATTTTCGTGCCCGTAGGCCAGTTGCGAGTGTAAGTGTAAGGCACCGGTTCTTCTATCCCCAAATTGGCATTCTGGTAAACATAGTCGGCTGTGCCGTTACCGTCGAAATCATAATCGTCGTAGTAGTTGACTAACGACACCGTTATGTTTTGGGTAGGAAAGGCCGTGTTGGAATACCCGTGTGCGGTGCCGGCTTGTCGTATTTCTGTGGCGGTGAAGGTACCGTTGAGCCCGGACACGTAGGACTGCATAGCAGCACGGGTTAGCCGGGTATTGTCTGTGTAGTACCCTTGCACAATGAAGCGTTGTTTCGCATCGTACTTTACGTACGACCACTGGTTGAGCGCACGCAGATTAGGATCTTGAGCCAGCACGAGCCGCCCCTGTTGGTCGTACACCAAAAAGGTGGGGCCGGTTCCGGGGCTTGATTTCTCCACTAGCCGCCCGCGGTTGTCATACACATAGGAGAATAGGTACCCCCCCAGCCCTTGTTGGGTAATATCCCATCCCGCACTGAGAGTGGCTGCCTCCACGACTTCTACTCCTTCCGGCTGAATAATGAAGGCCACCCGGTCAAAGGCATCGTACACCTGGTAGGTTTTTGCCCAGTTATTGGGCGAAATCTCTACTCGTTTGAAAACGGACCGTCCGCGGGCATCCAGAAAACTCTCTACTTGGTGTCCGTTCTCGTCCGTATGGAGTTGTACCACCAATGCATTTGCCGGATAGTACCGCAAGAAGGTGCCGCTGGCACTCCATTGAATTACCTCATTGGTCGTGTTGAGCCTCACATCCTGCTTCACAGTATGCTGACCCAATTGCCAGTCGGCTCCAGGGGCACCTATTTCCAGCACCCTACCCAGTGGAGAGCCATCCACGGCTATTTCTGCAAAGGGATAGGCATCGTTAGCTACTTTATCTCCTGCACTCAGGTAGAAGGCTGCCTGATCAACCGCTGGATTTTGTTGGTAGTTTCCGTCTGGCGTGGTGGCCACATAGGGTAAATTTTGCCGGGTAGACCTCCCCAATGCATCGTATTCGGTAAAGTTGACCATGTCCTGGCCCTGAGGATTTGCCCTACGGAAGATGGTTTGCACCCCACGGCCCAAGCCGTCGGTGTAGGTAATCTGTTCGCGAATAGCGTTGGCAGGGAGTGCCGCTATGTCATCAAAATCCTGCACCGGCTGGGTGTAAGTATCTACAATGATCCGATTGTGGGTTTCTACGGCATCCAAGGGCCGAATCTCGGACAGCGGGCCCGATGTGATGCGGCTGCCGGGAGCCATTACCACTCCGGGAAGCAGCCGTGCTCGCCGGATGGCATGTACATCTTTCGGAGGCGTAAAACTGAAATCCTGCTCGTAGACCACCAGTACATCGCCTGGAGTATTGGCCAGCACTTGCAACAGCGAGGCGGAATATTCATTCTCTTGCCGCCGCTCGAACACGATGCCCGTTGGGCAGCCAGGATTATTGGTACAGCCAGTGATCACCCAGGTTTGGGCAACCAGGTCGGTCCCTGCTACTACCCAAAGTAGCAACAGGATGTATCGTATGTATTTCATTTGGCTAGTATTTGAGATGGATATTTATAGACAGGTGCCGGTGAGGGTGGTCACGGTGAAGGTGCGTTCGCCAGAAGTACCAGCTCGGTGACAAGGGTCGGAGGGTACACTTTCTACCACCACCCGGATACGGTGCGCCTGGGGGATGGAGACTGAAACCTGTGCCGCTTCACTTCCGGCGGCTCCGGTGTTTTCTTGTAGCAGCTGCCAGTCGTTACTCGTTCCGTAGGCAATTTCCCAGCGGAAAGTGTACGTATTGACCACACAAGAACCTCCGTTTCCAATGCTCGCTTGGTATATAGTGTTTTGTAGGTCAGTACCATCGTAAGTACCAAGGCCACCACAAGAGCTAGAGGAAATAAGCCCACTGACAGCGCCGCCACATACCTCTACGTGCGTAGGCCCATGGGCACAGATGGAGACCGAAAGGTCCTCCGCCAGAACGGGTAGGGTAGTTTGGTAGCTGGGCAGGTTAGGGTACAGCGGATGGCTTACCGAAACGGTCACCGCATAGTTGCCAGAATTGGCGAACGTATACGTATAATCCGGATCGGTGGTGGTTACGGGGGTGTTGCCACCAAGGGTCCAGGTGTAGCTGGCATTTTCCCAACATCCGTCCACAATCCGCAAGGTGGTAGGTTCACCCGCCCGAGCTGCCGTGCCTTCTACTGCAAACGTGGCCGTAGGGGCATTGGCCTGGTTGATGTCCTGATATTGATAATTCTGTACAATGTTACCTTCCTGATCGCGTATCCGCAGGATCCGGCCTAGCTCATCCCGTTCGTAAAAGGTAGTGAGACCGTTGCCATCGCTTTCGGCCACCAAGCCCCGAGACTCGTTGAAGCTGTTGAAGGTAAAGTTGACCCGCTCCGGGTGCCAGGCCAAATTGTCCAAATAACCCAGCAGACCCGATAGCTTCACTTGGTAGTTGGGTGTATTAGCCGGCCAGGCATCCTCTTCTACCAAAGCCTCCCAATACTGCCATTCCCCTTGGGTATTGGGTATGGCAAAGGTTTGGGTATGAAAGGGTGGGCCGTTATTGGGCTGCGACAGGGTAAGGGTAGCAGTACTGGCCTCGGAGGTATTGATATACCCGCTCAACAGGAATCGCTCTCCTCCGCGATGGGTTACCGTAGCCGATAACTCAGGATTCTGCCCCATAAACGGTAAGCCCAGCTGATAGCTGAAGTATCCGGTGTGGGATTGACTTGCCGTATGGTAAAGGTCAGGAAAGGACATGGACCAGCCGTGAGATAGTTCTGACTCGAAATCACTAAACACCACCTCATCAGCATGACCAAAGGCCATGGTGGCAACAGGAAATTTGTCCTGATACCCCCAATGAATCCCGGAGTAGACCTTTCGAAGGGGATCATATTGGGTCTCTGCCATTCCGGAGGTGGTAAAGGCCACGATTTCCTGGGTAGCCAGATAATTTCCAGGGATAGAAATAGTTTGCTGAGAACCTGAGGTGCTGCTAGTAACTCCCGTAGCACTGGTGAGTGGCTGCTGAGTGACCAAGCGGTAGGTAGCTACGTTTTGCGGGCGCCAGGCATCGTTTATCCATCGGTTTTGGTACTGCCGAAAGCTTGCCTGCGTCTGCAATAGCTGTGCGTCGCCGTAGCTTTTGGCTTTATATAAGACTTCCAGCGGTATCCCTACCCGGTGCTGATTGATTAGTCCTATGATACCTGCTGCGTCCGCATCCGCATTGCCCGTAAGGCTGAGACCATAATCCTGTGGATAACGAAGTTCCTGCAGCGTCTCTGACCCATCCGGATAGCTAGTTGCTATTTGAGTAAGGAAAGTATGCTGACTGCTACCGTAGGTATACGTGGTGGTCGTTTCGGTACTCGCACTGTAGTTGTTGGGGTCATAAGTGCGAGTAACGGTACTGGCTAGGCTTTTCTTCACGGCGGCATGGTGAAGGTACGGTACCAGAATGAGGTTAGACATGAGGTTGGAGCTCCCAACGTCGTACTGGTAGAACATTCCCTGAATCTCCTCCCTCACCAGCTGAGGCATCACGTCTTGGTAGGTATTTACCTGCTCTTGCACCATTTGCCCGGTTTCGTTGTATAACCTAACGGCTAGAAGTTGCCCGCGCGCATACCCAAAGTCTGCATAGGGCAAGTACGGATAGGTATAGTTGCCGGTCAGGATTGAGCCTGCGTCGATGGCCTCACAAACGGTCTGGTTGCGCACTACGTATCCCGTAGTAGGTGTCCACTCGGTACCATTATAGGCCCCATCTCCGTACATCGCGGGTAAGTCGTATGAGTATACAGTAGAGCCGGCTCCACTCACCGCATGGGTTACTTGGGTATACCCTACGTTGCTACCGTCCACAGCGCCAGTAGGCGCCAGATTGGTTTCGGAGCGTACTATCAGTTTACCCCAGGCACTTTGGGTATTGGTTGCCGCAAACAGGTCCTTGGCGGGTTCATACGCTTCGGTTTCCGGGTCTTTGTAGTTACCCGTGGGTATCACGAATTGAGGCAGATAGGCCACCTTACCGGCAGTATGGCCGTTACCATCCTGGTAAGAGTAGGTTTCCACAATATCGTTTTCACCGCCTAGGCCGTCACTCGTTCGGATGCTTTTTACCCGGATGCCTCCACCTTGTACCGTCTCTCCCGTGATGGGGTCCTGGTACTCATGCGCTTCGTAGGTTAGGGTGGTTACCCCTCCTTCGGGAGATTTTACCTGATCCAGCGTGCCCACCATAATCACCTCCGGATTGCTTTCTCGATTTCGGCCGTATACCGGCACATCTACATCGGTGTAATTCGGAATGTCGCGGGTGTGGTAGCGAAACGCATCCGGTTCGTTGGGCTTCACGTACAAGGCTGGGGCACCGTGCACCTCCGAAGAACCTACGTTGTTGAAAAATCCCCACACATCTTCCCGATTTTCGTTCTCCCTTGGGTCGGTCAGAATAGTAGCGTAGTTCTCCAAATCTACCCCCCAGTAGTGAAACTCATAGGGATTGCGAACCTCACAACCTGCGCTTTCGGTTAGTGTAGCCAGGAAATTACGATGGTAGGATACCAGATGTAGGTTGGAAGTACTCAGGTTGCGGTACCCCAGGTCAAATTGCCGGTTGTGTACGTACACCTGATTGGTGTCATCGTAGCGGTCAAAGATCAATATGCTAGAAAGTACCTTTTCGTAACCACTGCCAGAATACACCAGCTTTATTCGGCTTTGGTTGCTAGCCTGGATGTGGCTCAATACCAGCTCCGTTGCGTTGTAAGTGGTGGTAAATTCGGACACCTTAGTGTAATCCCCATTGGCCTTGGCCACAACCACTTCGTGAGGGTCTTCCCAGCTACGCGAATTCGCTAAGTACCCAAAGGAGAAGCTTGCTCCGGTAGCCCTACTGCTCATGCTGGTGAGGTGCCATTCGGTGTTGTAGTATTTCGCCACCTTGTAGTGGGCATACTCCCGATAGAAGTACTTTACGGCTGTTACCTCCTCGTTGAGTTTCGTCTTGCGTTGTACACGGCTGTACCTGCCAAAGGTAAATTCTGTCCCTTCCGGGGTGGTTATGGTGAAAGAAGTGATTCCCAGGTTGGCCGTCCATTGGTAGGTAATGTCCATGCTTTGATGCGGAAGCATTTGGATTGCCCCATACTGGTCGAAGTAAAAACTACCGCTATATCCCGGTACGGAGAAACGGAAGATATCCGGTTCAGCGTCCTTTCCGGCATCCAGATAGCCTGCTTTCAGGGTCTGATGGACCAAGGATTCTCCGGTGCAGTTATTTGCATCGGTATTGACGGTGAGGCCATTGAGAAGGGTATGGACGTCGGCACCTGTGGTATTAGCCAACCAACCTTGGCGGCTTTCTTTCACCACGCCGTTTTCTGTGATGGGGAAAGTATCGTCAGGCAAGTCACGAACCTCACGCGTGATACTCCCGGCTGCGGCTAGGTCCCAGCCCAGTCCATACAGCCCTGAAGTCTGTTTTACCCGCACTCCGTTCGCTTGGTATACCAGGCTTACCCCAGTGCTTATGTCGTGGTCCTGCAGTTCCCAAAGGGGGATGCTCAATGAGGCGGCACCGTTGACGGGGTTCACGGAGAGCGACTCTTGCGCCTGGCCGTGAAAAGCCATCAAAGCACCTGCAGCTAGCAGAAATAGCTTTTTTTTCATGATTGAAAAGATGGGTTGAGTGGTGAATTATTTCTCGATGGCTTCCAGTTGATTGCGCAGCTCGCCGATTTCTTCTGCATGGCGTTTGTCTTGCTCAATGAGCAATAGGGTAAGCTCTTCTACTTTCTCCATCAGGATCCGGTTCATCTCCCCTACGGCCAGGCCTTCTTCGGCTACTTCCTCTGCCGAGGGTACACCAGGCAAATGGTGGTGCACTTCTATGTAGGCCTCTATCTCATCCAGGCTCAGCAGCTCATAGTCCGCGTCGAACACGTAGTCCGGCCAATTAGGCTCCAACTCAATTACGAGCTCTTCGGTAATGATTTTACCACCCACCGAAAGGTCAAACCCAGAGGCAGCTTGGTAGGTACCAATGGACACCTGTCCACCGTTGTTGCCGGCGGCCATTACAATGTTGCCTCCGTTGGAGCCGTTGATGTACACATTGCCCTCGCGCCCGTTAGGCAGGTCCACCGTTCCTTCCAGAAACAAGTTGCCGTCGCCGTCGCTACCCCGAATAGAACCCGCGTTGGGCCCGCCGAAATAGGTGCGATCCAGGAAGTAATTACCAAAAATGGCAACCCTGCGTTCTGCACCTACCACCCGTTCTACATGGATCCCGGCCAGAGGAGCATTGTTGAGCGTGCCAATTTTAACACTGCCCAGGTAGTCAGCTCCGTTAAATCTGGGGCGGATCCACTGCATGTTGTTGGTGGCTATCACGGCCCCCCAACCATCCTCCGTGCGCACGGCCAGGCCGCCGCCGTTGGTGTTCATCTCTCCGAAGACGTCAAAATAGTTTTCATCGAAATACACGATGCCGTTGGAAGCGCTAGCCGCCTCAGCATCGGCCCGCTCTCGGTTGGTAAGCACCACATAGTCGGTATTGGTAGTGGTTTGAGCCATGGAGAATCCTACTGGTAGCAGCGTGGCTGCTAAGAGAAATTTTAATCCCTTTTTCATCTTAAAATCTAATGGGTTGTTAGAGAAATTAGCTGCCCACTCGGGAGCCAATGGATATGCGATGAAACGGGGAAAATGAGACAAAAAACAGCCTTAGAAGGCTACAATGATCCAATCTGGGGACTGGATTTATCCTAGCGCATGGCTGGTTGTACCATAGCAATGCAGCGATTTTTAACCCTAAGGCAGGGCGGGATATGGAGCTGTATACCCACAGAATGCATTCATAAAGGGCCAAACGAAGCTAGCTTTGCCCTTACAGAATCTCTGCGTTATCCCTATCGTCAATTGTACCTCGTCATTTATTATTAGTTTCGCGGCCACACAAACCACTGTATTACGTGCGATACGATATTGCCATTGTGGGCGGCGGCATTGTAGGGTTGGCCACCGCTTTGAAGATCAAACAACAAGTACCCAAACATACCGTAGTAGTGCTGGAAAAGGAGTCGGCCGTAGCAGCCCACCAAACCGGCCACAACAGCGGAGTGATTCATTCTGGCATCTATTACAAGCCGGGCAGCCTAAAGGCCCGCAACTGCATTGAAGGCTATCGTCAGCTCATTGAGTTTTGTGATCAGGAGCAGATTCACTATGAGCTGTGCGGCAAGGTAATCGTGGCCACCCAGGAGTCGGAGCTGCAAGCCCTGGACAACATTATGGAACGTGGTCATGCCAATGGCCTCACGGACCTGAAAATGCTTCCTGAGGAGGAGTTGAAAGAAATTGAGCCCCACGTAGCCGGCATCCGGGGTATCCGTGTACCCCAAACGGGCATTATTGACTACAAGGGAGTGGCGAAGGCCTACGCCAAGCGTTTTCAAAAGCTCGGCGGCGAGATCCGACTGGGTACCAAGGTGCTCAATATCAAAGAACGCACCGGCTATTCGGTAGTGAAAACGGATCATAACGATCTGGAAGCCAACTTGGTGGTCAACTGTGCAGGTTTGTACTCAGACAAGATTGCCCGGCTCACGGAGAAGAAGCTGGGGCTAAAGATTGTGCCCTTCCGTGGTGAATATTATAAGTTGAAGGAGGACCGAAAGCATCTGGTGAAGCACTTGATCTACCCGGTGCCCGATCCCAACTTCCCCTTTTTGGGCGTGCACTTCACGCGCATGGTAGACGGCGCCGTAGAAGCTGGGCCTAACGCGGTGCTGGCCTATGCCCGGGAGGGCTATACCAAGCGCAAGGTGAATCTGCTCGAGCTAAGCGAGTCGCTGGCCTGGCCCGGATTCCAGAAGGTGGCAGCCAAGTACTGGCGCACGGGCATGGGTGAGTTGCACCGTAGCTATTCCAAGGCAGCCTTCACCAAGGCGCTACAGCGGCTCATCCCTGAGATTGAGATGGACGACCTCACCCCTGGCGGTGCCGGTGTGCGTGCCCAGGCTTGTGCCCGG
>DMST01000126.1:0-1270 GCA_003454975.1 Cytophagales bacterium
CCCCCTCTTCGCTGATCACCTGGGTAACGCCGTACCGATCTCGGAGGTCCAAAAAGGCCATGTGGCCCTTGTCGCGAACGCGCTGTACCCAGCCGCATAGCGTAACGGTTTTGTCTACATCAGAAAGGCGCAATTCGCCGCAGGTGTGTGTCCGTAGCATGATGCTATTTTGTCTTTAGAATTTTGGGTGAGCAAAGATAGGGTAATGTGCTAATGACGGAAATGTGGAAATGTGAAAATGCTTGTCCTGCTACCGATTGGGTGAAATGATATGGGTAAGCTAATGAGTGAATGTGGCATTTAGGTACTGTGAAAATTTATCCTTAGAAATCGCAGCCTGACCGCCCTGGTAGGCTTGCTTGCCCAGGCGGATCATCCACCAAGCGAACAGTAAGTCAATCATATGCATAGATTTTCTATGCATAGAAAAATTATGTATGTTTGCACCGTGTCGAAAGAACTGACCACAGGAGTATGATCACCAAGGGACTGATGGCGGCGTCTACCAAGCCGATTTTATTGAGTATTCTAAGCCGAGGCAAAAGCTACGGATATGACATTATCCAGCAAGTGAAGCAGCAGTCGGGCGGACGGCTGGAATGGAGCGACGGTATGCTGTATCCGGTATTGCACAAGCTAGAGAAAGAAAAGCTTCTGGGTTCGGAATGGCAGGTGTCGCCCGATGGGCGTAAGAGAAAGTACTACTTCATTACGCCGGAAGGCCAAGCGGTACTGGAAGCAGAAAAAGACAACTGGTTGCAGGTGCACAATACGCTGATGCGCTTGTGGAATCAGCCGGAGATGAAGTGGAATTAGGCAAAAGCAACAACTCAAACTCGTATGGATTTAGAAAGCAACATCCGGGCGTGGCGTCGCCAACTCCACCGCCAGGGCACTTTCGAGGACGGCCACCTCGAGGAGCTGGAATCGCACCTACGCGATCATATTGATCACTTGCTAGAGGGAGGACAAACGAAGGAAGAGGCCTTTGCTGAAGCTACTCGAGAGTTGGGTACTGCCTTGGAACTGGGCGAAGAGGAGCACAAAGCTCGACTCACAACGCGCGGGCAGTGGCTCTACGGCTTGATACCGGCGTTGAGTCGCCATTCCCTGCGGGTGGCCTTGCGTCAGTTTCGTCGCGATCGCCTATATGTGTGGATCAACTTGGGCGGATTGGCTCTAGGACTGACCGCATGCATCCTGCTGACTTACTTTGTGGCACACGAAACTTCTTACGATAAGCGCTATGAAGGAGAACCCCTCTACCGGG
>DMST01000126.1:1297-7209 GCA_003454975.1 Cytophagales bacterium
CTACCGGGTAGCGCATCAGGAACGGAAATCGAGTGGAGAAATAGAGAAAAATGCTGGCGGGCCGGTGCCGCTGGGATTGGTGTTGCGCGAAGATTTTAGCCAAGTGGCCGAAGCTACCCGTTTTTGGCGGGCCTTTCGGCCATCGCTTAAAGCAGGAGAGGCAGTGCACATGGAAGAGGCTTTTCTCTGGGCAGATCCCAATAGCATTTCCATGATGGGCTTTGAGGTAGTACAGGGTTCTGCGGAATCTGCACTTAGACATCCTAATACCCTTGCCATTTCCGAATCCGCTGCCTTGCGGTATTTTGGGCATACCCAAGTGATTGGTCAGGAGATGCATTACGTAGGTTTCCCTGCAAGTGAGTGGGACTTTACCATCACGGCGGTGCTGGCTGATCCACCTCAAAACACACATTTTCGCTATGATTTTATTGGCTCTTTGCAGGGAATGAATGATTTCAGTGAGTCTTGGGGTTCCCTGAAACCCTTGTGGACCTACGTTAGGCTGTATGACAAAAGCCAAGCAGGCTCCTTTGCGGAGGCACTCAAAATAATCCCACAGAAGTACTTTCACCCCAATGACCAACGGGGTGAAGAGTTTGCTTTTTTCCCAGAACATATTTCCGATGCACACCTGCGTTCTGGCGCAGGCAATACCATGAAGAATATTGGCGATCCTAGCTTATTGCGCTTGCTGAGCATGCTAGGGGTGCTCATTTTGGTGATGGTTTGTGTGAATTTCATCAATATCTCCATTGCCCGTTCGGTCACCCGACAAAAGGAAATAGGTGTTCGCAAGGTCTTGGGTGCCCGACGAGTGCAGGTGATGGGGCAGGTATTGGCAGAAGTAGTGGTATCGGTAGCATTGGCTACGGCGCTTGCTTTCCTACTTGCTTATCTGCTAAAAAGGCCTTTTAAAGAAGTGACCGGGCTGCAATTTGAGCTGGATTTTTTACTAGAGCCTCGGTTTGGGTTTACCTTATTGGCGGTACTGGCAATTTTGGTCTTAGGGGCAGGCCTGTACCCGGCTCTGCGATTGGCAGGTTTCAAAACCTTGCCCTCCCTGGCTGGGAAGGTATTCGTGGGACGAAAGAACTCAGTGAGTCTGCGCCAAGGGCTCATTTTTTTCCAGTGTGCCATTTCCAGCATACTCGTGGTAGCGGTTCTGGTGATTCAGGATCAGTTGGCATACATTCAGAACAAAGAATTAGGGGTGGAGATTGACCAGATGATTGCCATCCCGTATTCGGATACCCCCGAATTGTTTGCGGCCGAGTTGGATAAGCTACCGGGAGTGGAAGGGTATATCCACTCGCAACGGTTACCCGTCAACACCATGAATCGGGACGGCCGGGTGCTACGCAAGGTAGGCGATGAAGACTACCTGGAAGTTCAAAGTGCCTTTTTGGAACCTGGATTCCTGGACATCTACGAAATCGAATTAGCCGCCGGTAGGAGCTTTAATCCACTAACTCAATCGGACACCGCTGCCTTTGTGATTAACGAAAAGCTGGCAGCAGAAATGGGTTGGTCTCCTCAAGAGGCCCTGGGCCAACGCTTGGTGTGGTCGGAGTATCAGGAAGGTGAGGTAGTGGGTGTAGTGAAGGATTTTCACATCCTGGGGGTTCGGTATGCTATTCCCCCTTTAGTGATGCTTCCTACCTATGAACAGCGAAATTGGCAACGGCTCTTCCTCTCGATAAAGCTGGTGCCGGGCATGGAAGCTGCAACCCAGTTAGCCATCCAGCGCGCCTGGCAACGGCATAACCCAGACCGGGAATTCTCCCTTATCGAGATGCCCTTAAGTTATGCCCAATTGCACCAGAACGACCAGACCTTTGCTCGCTTGATTCTATTTTTCACGGTGCTGGCCATCGCAATTTCTAGCTTGGGCCTTTTTGCTTTGTCTGCCTACAGTGCGGAACGGAAGCGTAGAGAAATTGGAATTCGAAAGGTGTTGGGCTCCAACGCCTGGCAGATCATCCAATCCATCGGTCGTCCCTTTATCCTGCTTTCCTTGTCCTCCTTGCTGATAGCACTACCCGCGGCGTGGTGGTGGATGGAAGGCTGGCTAAGCGAGTTTGCCTACCGTACACAGCTTCAACCCATGACGCTCGTGCTAGGAGGGATGCTGATGGTGGCTATTTCTTTGGTGTCAGTGCTTCGGGAATCCCTTCGGGCCGGTTGGGTTAACCCTGTGAAGTTTTTGAGAGAAGAATAAATGGCCATCCAACACTTGAAAGTGCCAAGAGGCTACTAATGGAAGGGAGCCAAAATTCTAGGATGGATGACTCAGAATCTATTGTCCGTCAGATCCTATTCTAACCAAATAGCTTTCCCTTCGCCAGGAGGTCCTTTCAAGAGATTGAACTTGATGGGCAATAAGCTTTGTCTCTTTTACCTCAATTCTCTGGGATGGTATAAACCTACCTCTACCAAATCCGGGTTCGCACATCAAACAAGGGTAAGGGTTCTGTTGGAGAGATGGAGTAGGGGATCCTATTGGTCTTTGATCCTTAAGTACTGTGTTTGTAGCGATGGTATTGTCCATTTCAAGGTCATAGCGGGGAGCATCTTGCGCGGAGGCCGAGTAAGTGATGCTGATAGCAATGAGGATACCCCACATCTTGGGTTGAAAGTTGTTGCGCATAGTTGAGAAAAGGTTGAGTATGTAATGTAAGTATACGGGAAATTCATCGGCATAAGTCAATGAAACAAGTGCCGTTTAGTAATCCGGTGCTGCCATTGAGTAATTGGGCAATAGGATGCCGGTTTCTAGCTGGTCGCTAGAAAAATGGAGTATTGATAAGAAGGTGTTTGCGATTTATCCCCGTAGTTCTTCCAAGGCCAGCCAAGCCATCAGGCCAGAACCTACCTGTAGGCTGGACTCGTCTACGTCGAAGGTGGGTGTGTGGACTCCCGAAGTAATGCCCCGCTCTTCGTTGCGGGTACCCAAGCGGTAGAAACAAGCGTCCACCTCGTGGGTATAAAAGCTAAAGTCCTCGGCCGCCATCCAGAGGTCCAGCGACTCCACATTTTCCTTGCCAAGGTATTCCTCAGCACGGGTTCGGGTGCGCTGGGTCAGTTCAGCGTGATTTTCCAGGTAGGGGTACCCGTGTACGATGTTGAGGTCTACCCGGCCGCCCATGCCTTCGGCAATAGAAGTAGCAATGGCGTGGATGCGCCGTTTGGCTTCGGCCCGCCACTCTTCGTCGAAGGTGCGGAAGGTGCCCTCCACGTATACTTCATTGGGTATTACGTTGGTGGCTCCCTGGGCGATTACTTTGCCGAAGGAGAGCACCGAGGGCATTTTGGGGCTGGCATTTCGGCTCACAATCTGCTGCATGGCCACAATCAAGTGTGAAGTGATCAGCACCGGATCGATGGTATTTTCGGGCATGGCGCCGTGACCGCCCTTACCGTATACCGTCATGTAGATTTCGTCCGCACTCGCCATATACTTGCCTTCGCGGAAGCCTACCTTACCCGCTGGAATCAGGGGCATCACGTGCTGGCCCAGCATGTTGGCAGGACGAGGGTTCTCCAGGGCTCCGGCCTTGATCATCAGCGAAGCACCCCCTGGGGCTTTTTCCTCGCCGGGCTGAAATACCAGTTTCACCGTGCCCTCAAATTGGTCCTTTACCTGCTGCAAGATGCGAGCGGTACCCAACAGTGAGCTGGTATGCACGTCGTGCCCGCAGGCATGCATTACGCCCTCGTTTTTCGACTTGTAGGGCACATCGTTGGCTTCGGTAATGGGCAATGCGTCAATGTCTGCACGCAGTGCCACTACCTTTTTGGTAGGATTATTTCCCTCAATGGTCACCACCAATCCTGTATCGGCTACCCCTTCCTGGGGCGAGAGCCCCAAGTTCCGTAGCTCCTTCCCAATAAACTTAGCTGTTTCGAATTCCTTAAAAGACAGCTCAGGATGGGCATGCAAGTGATGGCGTAGGGCTACGGTTTGGTCAGCGTATTCGGCCGCCAACCGGTGAATGGTATCCTTGAGGGACATAGGGGTATTATTTCAGTATGATGCGCTCGGGCACGATGATGGCCGAACGAAAATGTTGCTTCAAAAACAGGTGGGTGCGGCGTGCTTCCAACTGATCGGTGAAGCGGCCCACCTTCACCTTGAAGTTGGGTCGGGAATACTCAAAGCGGGGAGAATGGCCCAAGTCGCGCACCTCGCGCTGTACCAGCGCAGAGCGGTCGCGGTTGGTGCCCGAATAGACGAGGATGGTAAACCCTTCCACGTAGGGTATTCGGGCATTAAAGGAGGAGATGCTGTCCAGAAGGGCATTGACTCCCGCCGTATTGTCATCCATCACGGGGATGGGTTCGCCCAAATCATCAGAGTTGTCAACGGTAACCACTTGTACACGAAGGGAGTCCAGAGCCACCTGCAATGAGTCCACCAAAGCCGTACGGTAGGAGGTGATATCCTCCTGATAGGCATTGATGTCCTGTGAGGTAGTGCTGGGGGTGGTGGTTTTACAGCCGGTGGCTAGCGTTAGGCATAGCCACCAGCGCATGCTGATGAATTTGAGCAGTTCCATGTTTAATTTTCGATCACAACGCACTCGTTGTTCTTCAGGTCTTCTTCAACCGTCTTAAACTTAACGTCTTTTTTCACCGATCCGTCATTGTACTGCACCGTTACCTTGTCGTTTCTACCGTAGGTTTTTTCTGACTTGGCAGGTTTGGGCTTTTCAATGGGACCACGAGGACGGGGTGCGCCAGGCCCTCCAGGTGCGGACGGTGGGTTGAGTACGGAACGGCTTTCCTCTTTCTCCTCTGACACTTTGGGCTGCTGCCGGCGTTGCTGTTGCTGTGCCTGGTTCAGTTTGTCAGGGTCCAGGATGTTGAACGCACCGCGCATCAGGAAGCCCGTAGTGGTTTCGTTTACCTCACCCGAGAACTTCTTGAATGCCTCAAAGCCCTCAAACTTATAAATTACCAAGGGGTCTTTCTGCTCAAACGAGGCATTACGTACCTGCTGCTTCAGGTCATCCATGCCACGCAAGTGATCACGCCAGCCCTCGTCTATCATGTTGAGCACTGCAGCTTTCTCTACCGCTTTCCAGGCCGTTTTGGCTTCCGTCTCCACTGCTTGGGCCAGGTGTACAGGCAGGATCATCTGCTTCTTACCATCGGTAAACATGACCGGAGCCATCTCCAGTGTAGCGCCGCGTTCGCGGTGCAAGTGGGTGAAAATGGGGCCAAACTCCTTGCCGATTGCCTTAATCTTCTGCTGATAGGTGCTCCACAGGGTGTGGTACAGATTGTCAGATAGTTCTTGCTCCGAAATCTTACCGAACTCCTCCTCGGTGATTTGGTAGTCCAGACCCAAGGTGCCCAAAGCAGTAAGCTTGAAGGCATCGTAGTTGCCCGAGGTAGAAGACACCAATTCATCGGTAATCTCCGAGAACATGGTCATGATGTCTACGTCTAAGCGCTCACCATGCAGGGCATTCCGACGGCGTTTGTAGATTACCTCACGCTGTAGGTTCATCACGTCGTCGTATTCCAGCAGTCGCTTCCGAATGCCGAAGTTGTTCTCCTCTACCTTCTTTTGGGCCCGTTCGATGGACTTGGTGATCTGCTTGTGCTGTATCACTTCGCCCTCTTTGAAGCCGATCCGGTCCATCCATTTGGATACCCGGTCGGAGCTAAAGAGGCGCATCAGATTATCTTCCAACGATACGAAGAACTGCGAGCTACCGGGGTCTCCCTGACGACCGGCCCGTCCACGCAGCTGGCGGTCTACCCGTCGCGATTCGTGGCGTTCGGTACCGATGATTGCCAGACCTCCAGCCTCTTTCGACTCGGGGGTTAGCTTGATGTCCGTACCCCGGCCTGCCATGTTGGTGGCAATGGTTACAGCGCCTGCTTTACCAGCCTCCGCTACA
>DMST01000126.1:7246-8467 GCA_003454975.1 Cytophagales bacterium
CTGCCTCCCGCGCGTGTTGCTTCGCGTTCAAAATGTTGTGCTCAATCTTCCTTAGGTTCAGCATACGGCTGAGCACCTCCGAAATCTCTACGCTGGTAGTACCCACCAGTACCGGGCGTCCGGCCTTGGTTAGGTCCACAATCTCGTCTACCACCGCGTTGAACTTGTCCTTGACCGTCTTATAGACTTTGTCTTGCTCGTCGTTTCGGGCAATGGGTCTGTTCGTAGGTATCGCTACCACATCCAGCTTATAGATGTCCCAGAACTCGCCCGCTTCCGTTTCGGCCGTACCGGTCATACCACTGATTTTGTGGTACATACGGAAGTAGTTTTGCAGCGTAATGGTGGCGTACGTTTGGGTGGCGTCTTCCACCTTCACATTTTCCTTCGCTTCCACTGCCTGGTGCAGGCCATCCGACCAGCGCCGACCGTCCATTACCCGGCCAGTCTGCTCGTCCACAATCTTCACCTTGCCCTCTTGCAGGATGTACTCCTGGTCGCGCTCGTACATGGTGTACGCTTTCAGCAGCTGGTTGATCAGGTGAATACGCTGCGACTTGATGGTGTATTCCTGAATCAGCTGGTCCTTCTTCTGGGCACGCTCAGCGTCAGATAGGGTAGTATCGTTGTCAATTGCCCCTACGGCCATGGCCATGTCAGGCAATATGAAGAAGTCCGGATCTTCGGCGTTGCCGGTCAGGGTCTCAATGCCCTTCTCGCTCAGCTGCACGTCGCGGATTTTCTCGTCGATGGTGAAGAACAGCGGCTCGTCGGCCTCCGGCATCAGCTTTTGGTTCTCAGCCAGGTAAATGTTCTCTGTTTTCTGAAGCAACTGCTTCATGCCCGGCTCACTGAGATACTTAATCAGGGGCTTGTACTTGGGCATACCGCGGTAGGCACGAAACAGCGCCAAGCCACCCTCTTTCTCGTCCCCGTCCTTGATTTTCTTCTTCGCCTCGGTTAGGAATGCCGTGGTGAGTTTGCGTTGTGCTTCTACCAGCTTCGAAATGCGGGGTTTCAGCTGGTTCAGTTCCTCACTCTGGTCCCCTTTGGGTACGGGCCCGGAAATAATGAGGGGGGTACGCGCCTCGTCAATCAGTACCGAGTCTACCTCATCCACCATGGTGAAGTGGTGCTTGCCCTGCACTAGCTCGCGGGGGTCGCGGGCCATGTTGTCGCGCAGGTAGTCAAAGCCGAATTCGTTGTTGGTGCCGTAGGTGA
>DMST01000126.1:8514-9102 GCA_003454975.1 Cytophagales bacterium
AACCGTATACGATGTCGCATTTGTAGGCCTCGCGCCGCTCTTGTGAGTTGGGGCGGTGCAGGTCTATACAGTCAATGGTGAGGCCGTGGAATGTAAACAGCGGACGCATCCACTCCATATCCCGCTTCGCCAGGTAGTTGTTTACCGTAACTACGTGCACCCCCTGGTGGCTCAGGCCGTTCAAGAAGGCAGGCAGCGTTGCTACCAGTGTTTTACCCTCACCCGTGGCCATTTCGGCAATTTTACCGCTGTGCAGCACAATACCGCCGATCATTTGCACATCATAGTGCACCATCTCCCAGGTGATTTCACCACCGGCAGCTATCCAGGATTTGTGCCAGATGGCAGTTTCGCTTTCAATATCTACGAAGTCGTGTTTGGCCGCCAGTTGCTTGTCCATCATGGTGGCCGTTACCTTCAGGCCTCCTTCTTTGAACCGGCGGGCCGTCTCTTTTACCAGAGCAAAAGCCTGTGGCAATATATCGTTGAGGACCCCTTCCAGGGCCTCGTCCTTCTGGTCGGTCAGGCTATCAATCTGATCGAAGGTAGCCTCTTTGGCCTCCAGGGTCATTTCCGTATCGCTGGCTA
>DMST01000126.1:9136-9997 GCA_003454975.1 Cytophagales bacterium
CCTGCTGGCGCAGGTCCGCGATTTGGTCGTCAAAATTCTTGAGTTCAGTTTGAATGTGCTGATCCAGCTCCGCTGATTTTTCGCGCAGTTGGTCATCACTCAGAGAGGAAAGCCCTCCGTACTCCTGGCTGATTTTATCCACGATCGGCAACACCTCTTTGATGTCCCGGTCACTCTTCGTTCCAAATAGTTTGGTGACTGCTTTTAGCATTGTACTTGGTATTCTTAATACGTTATGGCTTGATTAGGAAACGGTGCCCTGAAACACCGCTTTTGCAGGGCCGATCAAATATACGTCGGTAAATCCGTTGTCGTCCCTTTTTGTGAAGGATACTTCCAATTGACCCCCGCGGGTCTCTACGCGGATGGGGGAGGAGAGTCCTTTCTCGCTGGCTGCCAGAGCTGCCGCCGTTACGCCCGTGCCGCAGCTCAGCGTCTCATCTTCTACCCCGCGCTCGTAGGTGCGTACACGGATGCCGGCCTCAGGATCTACCTCCACAAAGTTGACGTTGGTGCCTCCTGGGGCGTAAGTAGCGCTTTCGCGAATGCTACGGCCTTGGTCCACTACCGGTGCTACATCGGCATTGTCTACCCACACCCGGTGGTGTGGCGAGCCGGTGTCAGCAAAGGCATCCTGGCCCACCTCCTGCACGGGGTTCACATCGTGCATGAGTAGGTACACGCGCTCGTCTTTTATAAAAGCCTTGTGCGGACCGTCGTAGGCCAGGAAGGTGGCCCGGTTCTCAATGATGCCTAGCTGTTTTGCAAACATCATGGCGCAGCGGCTGCCATTGCCGCACAGGCTTTGGCTGCCGTCGGCATTGAAGTAGACCATCTCAAAGTCATGGTCCGGGTGGTTCT
>DMST01000126.1:10022-11630 GCA_003454975.1 Cytophagales bacterium
GGTTCTGGATCAGGATGAGCCCATCGGCCCCAATGCCAAAACGGCGGTCGCAGAGCGCGGCCACCCGGTCGGTATCTTGTGGGTCGAACTCGCCTTCGCGGTTATCGATCATCACGAAGTCGTTACCCGTACCCTGGTATTTCCAAAAGGATAGTGCCCCCATGGCGTTAAAATTACGGTACCCGGCCGCCGAAACCAACGGCCCTCGGGCGAGGGAGGGAGCAAGAACACTGCCACGCGACAAAACCTGTCGGATTGGCATGTTTTGAAGTATCAATGATAAGGGTTGAATTTTACCTGCCGGTGGTGAAGACTCACGACTGGGCCCTAATTTTCAAAGCGTAGAAAATGTCCCGGCCGTGGTAGAATTATTTTCCCGGCTGAGGTTGGGTACGTTGCCTTACCCTGCTCCTTGCAAACGCTCCATCACTTCGGCTTTATGAGAGCGGCCAATGGGTACTTCCTGATCCAGGATGTCGAGGGTGGTGGCGGAGTAGGCGTTTACCTGGCTTAGGTTGACCAGGTAGCTTTTGTGCACTCGGAGGAATTGGTCTTTGGGTAGCTTTTCTTCCAGATAGGTGAGGGTTTGGTGGCTTACCACTACTTTGTCCGGCGTAAATACGCGTACGTAGTCTTTCAAGCTCTCGATAAAGCCAATCTCGTGTAGGTAGAGCTTCACCATCTTTTTGTCGGCTTTCAAGAACATGTAGGGGGCCTCACCTACCGCTGAGTTGGGGGTAAGGTCGGGGTCGTTTATTGCGGCGGAGGTAGCCGGTTGGCTGGGTAGTACCTTGCCTACGGCTTTCAGAAAGCGATCGAAGGCGATGGGTTTGAGCAGATAGTCCACGACGTCCAAATCGTAGCCTTCCAGTGCATAGTCGCGGTAGGCCGTAGTAAAGATGACCTTGGGCTTGTGGTGCAGCGACTTCAAAAAATCGATGCCAGTGAGTTTAGGCATCTGAATATCCAGAAAAAGTACGTCGACGGGGGCGTGCTCCTGCAAGGCACCAAAAGCCTCCATGGCATTGGTAACACTCGCCACTATCTCCAGATGGTCCAGGCGGTCGCAGTAAGCTTCAATTACTTCCCGCGCCAGCGGTTCGTCGTCTACAATAATGCATCTTAGGCTCATAAGTCCAATGAGATAATGCGGTAGTGGGATAATGTGCTAATGAAAAGTTTTGGACACATGGATTACTATTCTACTCAATCCAATTTGGATGTGATTCATTCCTCTAACTTTAATACGATCAGGAAAGAATCTTGGCTGTCGAGTACTTTGAGTTCGTGGCGGTCAGGGTAGAGGAGCTCCAAGCGACGGCGAACGTTGTTGAGGCCAATCCCTTCCTTGTATTGGCGTTCGTCGGCGGCTGCCGAATCAGCCTTGCTATTTTCTACCTTCAGCGTAATGGTCTGTTCTGTGGTTTCTACTTCTACGTTTACCCAAGCTTGATTCAGTTCCTCGCTGGTGCCGTGCTTGAAGCTGTTTTCCACAAAGGCGATGATGAGCATGGGGGCGATGCGGTGGCCGGTGAGCGAACCGTTAACGGAGTAGCGGATGTCTCGCCGGGCGCCGTAACGCATGCGTTCCCGGGCCCGGTAGTTTTC
>DMST01000100.1:0-11394 GCA_003454975.1 Cytophagales bacterium
GGCAGCTAGAGAACTCACTAGAGCAAACGAGCATGCTTACCCGCCAGCGCATGGAGGGCACCGTGCTCTCCGTATCCGGGGGCTACCTGGCCGCTTTGGCGGCCTGGGAGGTCTACCAGATCAACCAGGAAACCGCGCAGCTTAGTGTGTACCGCTATCAGCGCGCCAAGGACAATTACGAGTTGGGTAACTACACTAAGCTGGAGTTGCTCAATGCGGAGGTAGACCTTAGCACGGACAGCTCCAACGTCATCCAGTCGCGCTTGGCTTACGAGAAAGCGCTGGTAAGCCTGAACCAGTTGATTGGGATTGCCCCCGATTCGGTGTATGCGCTGGATACGGAGCTGGCCTACGAGGCCAATCTGGAGCGGGGTAGCTTGCTCAACGACGTACTGAGCCGCAACACGGGCTACCTGCTCACCCGCAAGCAGTTGGAGGCCAGTGCCTTGCAGGTAGATCAAGCCCGAACGGGCTATATGCCGCAGCTGAGTCTCTCCGGTGGTTATTCTTTGTCGGGCAGCCTCAACGAGGCCGCACTCTTTACTGAGCAGCGCACCAACGGCTGGAATGCGGGCCTGCAGCTGAGCTACAATCTGTACAACGGCGGCCGCACCAAGCGGGCCCAGCAGACGGCTATCATCCAGCAGCAGGCGCAGGAGCTGGCCGTGCGCCAGTCTGAGGATTTGCTGCGCACCAATCTGATCAGCACCTACAAGGACTACACCACCAACCTGGAGCTGATGGCCCTCAGCGAGCGCAACGTAGCGTTGGCCCAGGCCAACTACGAAAGGAGCGAGGTGGGGTTTGGTACCGGGCAGGTAACCGGGCTGCAGCTGCGCGAGGCGCAGAACAACCTGGCCCGGGCCAAGTACCAGCTTACCAGCCAGCGGATACAGACCAAGCAAGCGGAGCTAAGCTTGTACTTCTACGCGGGTAGTTTGGTGGAGTAGACACTAGACCGTTCGCTTCGCTCACTGTGAGACACAAGAGTCAAGATTCAAGACAAAAGAAAAAGAGACGCCAACCCTGGCGTCTCTTTTTCTTTCTTCTAGCTTATTTGCTACCCTCGGCCCATGGTTCGTATGCAAATTCTATGTGGGTGCCTGATTAAGAGGAAGTATTTCCCCCTTGAATTTTTTGAACGATAGCCAGGGAAGTATTGGTTAGCCTAGCTATCTCCTCAAGAGAGAAAGAACTGTCCGCTAACATATTTTTGATGATCTCTTCCTTTTCGCGGGACCTACCTTTTTGGTAGAAGTGGTCGGTTTCTATGTCATATGTGATAGGCATCTGATCAGCAATTTCTTCTGTAATACTATCTAATTTACGTAAACGCGACAGGATCACCAAGTGTTGTAGGTAATGCTGCCGGGTGGTTTCATCAGACTGAAGAGACCATAATCGCTCAATTATTCTTTTAATTACTTTCACCCCTTCCTCACGAGGGTAATCTCCCAAGATTGCTAACAAAATCTCTTCGGGAACCGAAGAGTGCAGGGTCTGATCCAACGGAATCTCACTGAGGTTTTTCAATGCATACCCCTTGATCTCCTGTCCAGCAGGTAGGTCAGTGACCATTTTCGATTGCCCAACTCCTAGATAGAGAACGAATTGCCTTACAGATACCTCAAATTTGCGAAGCAGCAGGGCCTTATACTCAGCCATCCGGTAAACCATTTTCGGGTCATCCTGAGTTTGAAACTCCAGGTGAAGCAAAAACTCGGCTCCCGTATCATCCGTGACCCATTTTAGGAAATCCGGCTCTCTTTCGATGGTGCTCTGTAGCTTCTCCTTTACCTCCCGGGTAGCTTGAATCCGAATCCCCAATAGCTTCCCGCTCAAGGGTAGGAGCAAAGCCTCAATGTTCTCTTTTAGAATCTTGTCAAATTCGCCCATTCCTGGACAAAATAGTGAATGCAAGGCGTATAATAATCAAAGCTATACAACTAGGAGGGACCTGGTAGTAACTCGCAGAGCAGTAGGGAGTCCTCCCTTCGAACCTAACCCAGGTTAAGTAGCTGCAGAGCCCCGAGTGCTACTTTTGCCTGCGTACCCAACATTAATGCTATGCATTTGCTACTCGTTAAAATAATCTACCTAGCCAATGTCGTGGTGGCTGGCTGGATCAGCATCACCAGCCTGTTTGCGCCGCAGCTGGCACAGCGAACGGTGTTTTCGAACGACTTTGCCTACTCCGAAGCCATTCGGCTGGTTGGGGCTCTTTGGGGTGCTATTTTCCTACTATCGGTGCTAGGGCTTTTCTATCCTGAGCAGATGCGTCTGGTCTTCCTGTTTCAGCTGCTCTACAAGTCCTCATGGTTGCTCTTTGCCGTCTTGCCTGCCATCAGCAAGGGTTTGCCGTATCCCAAGGGGATGGCCGCCTTCTTTGTGGTATGGGTCATCCTCTTGCCGTGGGTGATCCCTTGGAAGTCACTGTTTCTCTCCTAAATGATCTCCGTGGGCCTGGGCTTCCTCAACCCACAAAAATCTGGCAGGTAAAAGGACTTACGGACCATTGATCAGGATGGACAGCTGTGATGACTTTGCTCCAGGTCAATCTATCTAATGTCAGGGCCCTACCCATCTTAGTTTTCGGATCCGGCTCGCCAATTTCTACTACGGATGCTGAACTCGCGGTATTCCCCTAATTCCCCAGAAAATGGGATTGATCCCTTAAGTCCTTCGTTTTAGCTTAATTTTATAAGACCGCAGGACATAATCAACCGCAATGGCCAAGGCAACTACCATCACCATAGTAGCCAGAAAATAACCAGGGGTCCATTTAAGCAATAGGACGAAGGCAGTCCCAAAGTAACAGGTAGGGGAGTAGGCCATTACATGAAGAACCCCTCTAAATCCGGTGTATTCTCTATTATTGATGGTTACCTTAAAGTCACCGGACTCCACCGCCCAACCGGAGTAAAATTTGAAGGGGTCCAGCATCCGAGCAAGGTTCCACTTCGGATGGTATTTCGTAGAAATCTTAATGGCGGAAGGCCAAGGTAAGAAGACCAAAAAGCTGGTTAATACCGAGGGAACAAAGGATCCGAAAGTCCCGTCTACCACAAACATGGAAGTACCATGTACCATCAAACCCAGCCAAACGCCAAAAGCAGAGCGTCCGGTAAGGAAGGCTAAGGCCATCACCAACTCGCTGATAATCACACTATAAGAAATTACCTGATAGATGAACAGGTCATCGGCCGGCATGAGAGAGCTAAAGATATTGGCCTCTCTATAGGTGAGCCAGTAACTCATATAACTGCCCGATAGCCATTCTGGGTCTAGTAATTTATTGATCCCGGCTCCTAGATATAGTACGCATATCTGCCATTGGAATAGCTTGGATCCCAGCTCCTTGGTATACACAGCTAGTAGAACAAATAAGGCAAGAAGGTAAATCCTGCTATCGGCATAGCAAGGTCGGCAACTAAGGTGCGCTAGCAACAGGACGATGAATATCACCAGGCATCCTATCCGCCAATACTTTGTAAATACCGTCACCACGCCCACCAGCATAACCGTTGTCATGATGGTCTTGAAATGCCCTGGCCAAGGAAATAACAGAAAGGAAGAGAAAAAGGGAACATGGATGTCGTGCCGATACACATATGACTTAAAAAGTACCACCATGGCCAGCAGAAACAGCATTAGCTTAAAGTTGACCGGAAGGGTATCGAGACGGGGTTTCTTCATAGGTTAATTAGGAAAGAGCGTAGTAGACTTCCATTCCCTTAGGTTGACGCTATAATGGAATACCACACTGTCACAGCCAGTGGTATGGTTGGCAAGTCCAAAAGTTATCCAATCTTCCAAATGGTCGGGCGGCAGATCTTTCCGGCCTTTCTTTCTTCCAAAGAACCGTGCCGTTTGGGAGTCCGAGATCATAGTTCCGTTGGAATAGGCCACAATTTCATAGTGGGTCCAAATGTCATGGGGGGCCCAGCAAGCGTATCGGTTTCCGTAGCGTTGTGAATACGCAATGAAAATCAACTGCCCAATAATAAAGAGGCACCCTAGTACTTTGAATGTAGTTTTCATGGGTGTTTAGATCCTTTCCAATTGACCGATCTTTCTGGCCTTGTAAAGAAACTCCATAATGTTGATACATCCTTTTTTGGAGGCGCCAAGAATAGGAGAGGAGGTAACCTGTCAACCAATTGCCAACCGAATGGTATAAGTGGCTATTGCTTCTAGGTAGGCTGGACGGTGTTTGCAGGAGACCATCATCAGCCGAAGAGTGGTCTGGATGGGCAGTAGTGTGAGTTGGTTATTCGGTAAGTTGAGGAAAAGCGAATGGAATAAATGAGAGCAGGTTCCCGAATGGGCTCACCAAAAACATTAATAACATTATGTTAAATAGGGTGGGCGTGAACCTTGCTATGGGTAGGAGAGAACGCGAGCATTAGATTACTCAGCCTTGGAGTCCTACTATCCATAGCTACAGATACGCACAGAGCCCATATAAACATCAGAGATCTAATTAATCAGATCTATGTCTGGCTCTTTGAAAAATCTTAATGGTGAGAGCTTTGAGAATCGCACAGATTTTTCATTCCTGAGCAACAGGCTTGGATCGTCAAATATTGGCTTTGGAAATCTCGCTGGAGGATCACAACTGCCCTCTGTGAGGTACACACATTAGGCCCTGAGAATCGCTAAGAATTTTTCAAGAACCACAAGGGCTTGGAGCACTAGAAATAGCGCTTAGGAAAATCAGCCAGTCAGATCCTATTTTCTGTCTGGAAAGAGCTTAGCACGAAAGCTCTGAGAATCGCATAGAATTATTCTCCTGACCCGTAGGACATACAGTGCAAAATAGAAGGTTCGGCAGAATGCCTAATTGGATCAAAACTTCGTCTGAAAATTGTATGGGGCGAAAGCGCTGAGCGTCGCGCAGAAATTTTTCTCTGGGTTGCAGAGCGTGTAGTGCATAATACAGCGCTTACGAAAATTATCCAGAGAAGTAATCAATCCCGCCTGTCGAAGAATATCATGACCAAAGCCATACGATATACAATCTCTTTGATGATTATCTGAAGAACCCTTTCTCCCTGGCTAAAAGCCTATATTTGTTCTATAATTTATATTATGTTAAACACAGAATTTCAAAACCTAACCCTCCAACCTATCAGTAGCTGCCATCGGCTATTGAAAGGTTTCTATGTTGTATTGCCCGCGCAATGGCTTGCTTTTCCGAGGTCCCCTATCTCCTTTGCAAATTGATTGTGCTGGCCTTCTTCGGTAGAAAAAATTTCCAAATGACAGGAAGCAACCTTCTGATCTATTTTACTCTCTAATTCTCAGGCAACTCAAAACACAACAACCTCTCCTTATGAAGTACTTTGGTGTGCTAATTTTTCTTCTTATATCTAGTTCTTCCATTACATTCAGTTCACCACTTTGTCATAACCAAGAGCCCCATACCGAACAAATTTACGTAGTAGCCAAAGTCTGGGGCTTCCTGAAGTACTACCACCCCGCGGTAGCCGCGGGAGGTTTTGCTTGGGACGAAACATTACTAACCTGGCTAATTGCTGCGCAAGACCTCCCTGACCAGGCAGCGTTGCAAGCTTATTTGGCGAATGAAATTGAGAAGCTAGGGCACGTTCCTCCTTGCACGAAGTGCGATAATGCACGTAGTAAAGACTATACGGGGGATAATTTTGATCTCTCTTGGATTGGCGATTCAACGCTCTTAGGTGCTGAGCTTCCCCCCTTGCTACAGCACATAGAGGCGAATCGATTCCAGGGCACTCCCTACTATGTGGAAAGAGACTACGCCGGACAGGTGAAGTTTATCAACGAACCCGAATATGCGGAATCTAATTGGGCAGAATCTGGCTATCGGCTGCTGCACCTTATCAAATTTTGGAATAGTGTGGAGTACTACTACCCTTACAAATACATGGCAGATCAGCCGTGGAATGAGGTATTGCGCACCATGATTCCACAATTCCTAAATGCACCTACGGAGCATGAATTTATACTGGCGCTCCGGGCACTTACGCTCAGGCTAGACGACTCTCATACAGTGCTGCAGTGCCCCCAAACCACCGAGATATTTGGAGCTAGACAACTACCCATTCGTACTTCCTGGATTGACAATCAGGTAGTGATAACACACCTGTGGGATGATTCGCTGGCGCAAATAAATGACCTCCGGGTGGGCGACGTCATTCTTGCTTACGAAGGTATCACGGTAGCAGAGCGGTTTGCTACTCATGAAACGATGTACCGAGGGTCTAACCCGGACCAAAAACGGAAGAATTCTAGCCTAAGCTTACTCCGTACCCAGGCTCCAAGAGCCAACCTTACGTACGAACGGGCTGGGGTAGTGACCCAGAAGCAAGTGAATACCTATCTACGAGAGGAGATCAATTTTACCCTACCCACCCGGGAGCGTTGGCGATCGATATCACCAGAGATTGCTTACGTAGATGTAACTGCCCTGGAAAAGGATGACCTAAAGCATATAGTGAGTGAAGTCTGGGAGCACCCAAACCTCATCATGGATCTGCGGGGATACCCCAACTATATTCTCCATTCTTTAGGCAAACAAATACTTCCCAGCCGCCGAAACTTTGTACAGATTGTGATTCCGGACATCAACTATCCGGGCAAATTTTACCGACTCGATCCACATAGGATGGGACCATACATGAAGCGGAGTGGCTACCAGGGCCGCATCTTTGTGTTAGTGAATGACGATTCACAAAGTCTATCGGAATTCACGGCCATGAGCTTACAATGCGCTGACCAGGTTACCACCCTGGGACACCAGACTTCTGGCGCAGACGGCGACGTGGTTCGGTATACCTTCTATGAAGGTGCTACTACCTACATTACTGGGATTGGTATCCGGTACCCTGATGGCACCCTAACCCAACGCGTTGGGGTGCAGATAGATCTGCAGGTACGCCCCACCCTGGAGGGCATTCGTGCTGGTAGGGACGCGATCTTGGAAAAAGCGATAGAGCTAGCCCAACTACCATAGTGGTACAAGGGTCTTCGCAGGCATCTTTTCACTTATGGGGTTGATGATGCCTGTTTCCCTTGGGTATATCTCCTCTTACCATAAGGTCTTGGGAGAGTCTATTTAACATAATGTTATTAATGTTAGATACATGAGTAGCCTATGGGTAAATATGAATCTACAATTATAACCGCGCAAAATGGCCTTTACTTTACCCTATAGTTCTGCTGAAAATTGGCCTCCGAGAAATAGGATTTCCTACTCAAAAGGCCCTAAAATCCCACTACTCGACTCTTTAATCGCGGTTAGCCGATTGCTTGCCATGGCGTCCTTGTCTATCTTTTTGTGATTCAATGTAAACCTAAAATCATATTTACATGCGTAAGTTATTTTCTGCAGTGCTCTTGTTGGGTATGGCTACCCTACTGATGAACCACACCCCCGTAGAGGAAGTACTGCTCGAAGAATCGGAGGCCATGTGCATAGCCCCCGGAACGGTGCAAATGCTAGCCACGGTACCCGTGAATTGCAGTACCACCATTTATGCCTTTAGTCAGTTTGCTACCGGTGCCAACTGGACGGTAAGCGGAGGAACGATTGTGTCAGGACAAGGTACTTTGTCTATTGAAGTGGTAGGCAGCGGGAACGTAACGGTAACCTGCCGGGCGTTCAACGAATGTGCGTATTCTACCAACACCGCCAGCCGTACTTACAACATCCCCTGCTTCTTCTTACTCCCCGACTAATGATTTACGGGGCCGGGCTTATTCCCGGCCTTTTTCCCAATTCTGGCCTACTTTTTTTTCTTCTTCTTAGGTTTAGGCATCGGCAACTCCGCTACCGTCACGTTTACTAGCTCAGCCAACCACTCCCGGTCCTCGAGTTGCTCCTCTATCAGGAAGCTTGGCTTTGCACCCGGATAGGCAGGTGCTTCTACGGGCTCCCCAATAAACGTTCGCCCAGTCTCGGTAGGCTTCACGAACAGCTTGTTGTCGCAGATCACGGCAAAGAACTTGCCGTTAGCATAGAGGCCGTACTCCCCAAACATTTTCTTGGCGGTTACCTCCCCTACCCCACTCATTTGGTCTACCACAAATTCGATAAAAGCGGCATCTGAAGCCATTTAGTCTGTTTATTCTATTTTATTCTCACCAGGAGCAATGAAGTTGAATCCAATGTTTACAGAATACCAAGGTTGGTATCCATAAGACCAGTCTTCAACCCCTTCAAAAATATCCCAGCCTACTACTGCTCCTACTTGGAAACTCTTTGAGAACTTAAAGACATATCCCCCACCAAATCCTACTCCCCATCGTGTTTCAGGTATTTCCTCCTCTAAGGAATTAAATATAATATTTGTGGTACCCCCAAAAGCGATAAGACTACTAGAGAATTTACCATGGGATATAGGTAATCCAATGTAGGGCCCGTAAATATTTCCAGCCATTATTTTTATTGAGTTTGTTCTTAGCTTGAAGGGTACGGTCAAAGCACCTACCTCGAAAAGAATTCTTCGTTCAAAAAACTTTTCTAAATCGGATTTAGATATACATGCAATTACGTTTGCTGGTTGGTATTTTCCAGCTCTCCCTCGGATCACTGTAACTATATAACGGTTCGGTTCTTCTTCCTTCTCCCCAATTATTTGGATTTTATCCCTTGAGTAAACACGAATAATAGTTGACAGGCAATTATTCTGACGGTCGTCATATTTTGTAAGGCAGGTTACTTGAGGTATATTTTTTCTAATGACATAAAGGTCATTTTTTCTCTGGGCCAAGATGTGTTTCTGGCAACAAAACACCAATAGAAGAACAATGATCCTTTGTTGAAGCCTTTTGATTCCTTGTTGAAAATTCATGTTGACTTGTATCGGTTAGTTTATTCGTTGTACCGTACAAGATTAAGGTAATTTCCTAGTAAAAATATACTTATTTTTAATTATCTTCAATAGATGTTTATAGTGAGATAAACTAGGTTAAAGCGACAATAGAAATTGCCTGTAAGCTTAAGTGAAATTTCCTTATGGACTCTTCTCCAACCTCAAGTCATCCTTGGGATTTCAACTCTCACTCAAATCCACCACAAACCAAAACCGAAAAGGCTCTCCCATTCCCGGACCGTACTGGTACTGCTCAGGGGTAATGCGGGTACCCTGCGGGGTGGCGACCGGTTGGGTACTGGTAGGTTTTGCAAACGCGCCCGACTCCACACCCATGGCCAGAGTGTGCAACCCGGCTTTACCCCGGGGTGATATTGCCAAAATAGGAATAGCCAAATGATAGGCCAGCGAGATATCGTCTGGAGAGTATAGCGTAACACGAAAGGGCCAGTCAACCGTAAGCCCGGGAGTCTCGGAAGTTCGGTCTTTCTTCTGGAAGGCAAGGGTGGTTCCGCCCTGCATCCACACGGCTTTGGGAGGTACCTGATCTACCAGTGGCTGGATACCCATGGGGGCACCAATGTCGGAGGCACCGACCGCTTCTTCCGGTCGGGTGGGTTGAGCCAGTAGGTTGATGGGATACTGCACCGCGGTGCGTTGGGGCAAGGCCTGTCCGGTGGTATCGAAATGTACCGTCAAACCGGTACGTAAAATTTTCAGCATGGCGAAACGGTTACGAGTAGTCAACCGCAGATGCAGCGAATCAGTATCGTACGTTAGATTAAAGCCAATTTCACTGTCAGCATCATAAAATGGATAATCTAGCGCTGCCATGGCACTTTCCCGCTGAGCAGGTACCGACTGCAAGGTATGGCAACCTATCAGTCCTAAGCAAATAAGGAGGAATCCTGTATATGCGGTAAACCGTGAATTCATGGCGGGTAAATGTGAAATACTATTCTACTACCAAAATAGAACGCCAAGAAAAAGTGAGATTGTCATCCGGCCAGGAAAAAGGCTTTTCTTCTACCCATTAGGACGGTTTATGGATGGTTTGTCCTACGGTGGGGTACTTGGCTTTGGCTTCAATTGGCGCGTACTTATTCGCCAGGTAGGCATAGGCTTCGGTTTGGTTGGTGAAGGTATTCACATCCAAACCACTCAACTCATGGATTACCAAATGCATCAATTTTGCCATACTACGTGCAATACCGCTCTGTGATGAGATGGTGACCACTTCCGAGTTCATCTCAATGATTTTTTTGCCCCCAGGCATAAAGGCAAAGCGGGTACCGAACCAAAGCCGGGTTTGGACCGGATACCGGATAAGCTGTGTTTCGTTGCTGATGGTCACCTTCCAATGGTAATCATGCAACAAGCTTATCATGGTTAAAAATGCCGTCCGGTATTCGTCGTGGGTGGCTTCTCCCAGGTGGTTCATCATCATTCCGCTCAGGTGCGGCAAATAGACCATCTCTAGCTGGTCGCTAGAAAAGACTACCTCGTGCGCCAGGTATTCAGGAAGCGGAAAACGACTTTGTGTCGGCATAGTTCCACAAAGATACCCTTAGTTGATCTAGGCAACTAGCTTCTTGGAAATTACTGTCTTAAACTTATCGACAGTTTTTTGGCGAATTTGGCCTGTACCTCCGGGGTACCGTACTTTTCTGCTAGGTAACCAAAGGATTCTTCCAAGGTATCAAAAGTATGCAAGTCCAGACCCGTGGTTTGCCGAAGCATGCCATGGAACAACTTGGCCAGCTTCTGCCCCAGGTTGTTTTTAGCGCTTATCGTGACCACCTCGGTATTCATCTGAATAATCTTACGGACACCCGGCATGAAAGCACCTCGGGTACCTACCCAAATGCGTGTTTGAGTGGGAATATGCCGTAGCCATATCTCGTTAGACATCGATACCTTCCAAGGGTAATCTTGTATGAGGGCGATCAGCGAGAGAAAGGCCGTTTTGTATTCCTCATGGGTAGCGTCTCCCAGATGATTCATCATCATCCCATTTAGCTCAGGTAAATGCACTATTTCTAGCTGATCACTAGAAAAGACTACCTTATACTGTACATAATCAGGAAGTGGAAAACGACTTTTGGTGGACATGAGTCAACAAAGATAGACTTAGATATGGGATTACTTGTGCCTGGTTAGGAATATTTTGGAGACCGGATTCACCGCACTGGAGAGTGATCCATCGCTGCACACCATCCTCCTAGCCAACTACTCTTGCTTAGTATCTGACGGTGCGCTGCAATTGGGTGTCATTTCAAATGTAGTGGCATTTCCTTGTACTCATGCCAGCCTAACTTTTTGTTGATCACAATTTGCTCCTTCGGAACTGCCAGCCTCAGATTAGGATATCGGTCTAGCATGATTTGCAGGGCTACCTTGGTTTCCATACGGGCTAGGGGTGCACCCAGGCAGTAGTGCCCGCCCATACTGAATCCCAGGTGTTTGTTAGGGTTCCGGGTGATGTCGAATACCTCCGGATTCTCGAATACGGCAGGGTCATGGTTAGCCGAGGCTA
>DMST01000100.1:11418-11694 GCA_003454975.1 Cytophagales bacterium
CCGAGGCTAACAGGGGGGCTACCACCGAGCCTTTAGAAATTTTGACTCCCGCAATCTCCATATCCTCCGTGGCATACTCCAATTTGGTACCGTGGATGGGTCCGTTGTAGCGTAGTATTTCCTCCACTGCCGTATCCATCAAATCAGGATTTGCTCGCAACTGATGCAAGGATTCCGGATAATACAGTAAGGTGAATACTGCGTTAGTAATCAAATTGTAGGTGGTTTCGTATCCGCCGATGATCAGCAGGAAAACCATGGCCACTAGCTCGTCCG
>DMST01000100.1:11723-12095 GCA_003454975.1 Cytophagales bacterium
AGACTAGCTCGTCCTCGGTCAACTTATCGCCTTCCTCTTCCGCCTGTATCAAGGCCGTTAGCATATCATCGGCGGGGTTTTGTCGCTTGTCCTCAATTAGCCCTTGTACAATCTTGATGGCTTTGGGGATACTTATTAGCAGGCTGCTAAAAATGCGAAGACCGTTCAGTCCTTGGGTGAGCGAGGCGATGATGCTGGTAAACTCCGGCAGCCTAGCCACATCCACACCCAACATTTCGGCAATCACGGCCGTAGGGATGGGTTTGGCTACCTCCATCCTCAATTCTACCACGTCCTTCTTTTCTACCTCATCCAGAAGTTGGTGGGTCATCTCCTCCACCCGGCCGTGCAGATTGGCCACATGGCGGGGGG
>DMST01000100.1:12142-18790 GCA_003454975.1 Cytophagales bacterium
GAAGGCTTTGTGTACCAAGTTGCGTAGGCGGCGGTGCTCAGGATCGTCCACGTTGATCATCCCCTGCATGAGCATCTTCACGCCCTTGGGAACGGGTATGGGAAAGTTCCGCTTGCCGCCCGTAGCGGTAGTACGTTGACGGACCAACCGGGGATCTTTTAATATAGCGGAGACATCCTCATACCGACTCAGAAAGTAGCCCTTTACTCCGGCGAAAAAAGTACCGCGATGTACCGGTTCATGTTCGCGCAGATATTTGTAGTAGGCATACTTGTTGTGAGCAAAATGGGCGCTGTTTAACTTCAGGCCGCCTTTTATTTGGGTAACCTCGGATGTGTAGTGCATAGCGCAACCTAGGTCGTGAATATTTGTATCAATTACCAGTAAATTGTAGTGAATAACTTGGCGACTTTTTTGCCGGCGGTGGTGGGCCAGATACCCTGGGATTTTTCAACGAGACCTATAAATTCGTCTGACTATATCGAGAGTACCCTTTAAACAACGTAACATCTACCAGTATGACCTTCTCAATTAAGCTCTCACTAGAAGATTTTCGTAAAGCCATCATGGCTACCTACCGTCGTCAGCGCTTTTCCAAAGGGCTCACTATCATCGGTATCCTGATCTTTTTTTCCGCTGTGGTAGAGCTGTTGGCAGGTCGGGAAGTCTCTAATCCCTTTGGCTTTGTATTTCTGTTTGTCCTTTCCTTTGCTTTCATATTTGGGATGCCCCTTCTGGTAAGAGCCCAGGCAGTAAGAGCCTATGCGACCAATCCACAAGTGCAGGAAACCATTTCCTATACCTTGGGTGAAGACACATTACAGATCCAGGGAGAAAGCTTCAATGCCACGCATTATTGGAAAAAACTGGACCAGGTGGTAGAAACTAAGCAGCACATTTTCATTTACCAAACGGCTCAGCAAGTGCACGTTATTCCCAAAGCTCAATTATCAGGGAGTGAGTTGGCTCAGCTAAAGATTGAACTATCCGAAAAAGACATTCCAAAGATCCAATTGTTAAAGTAAGGGTCACCCACTTGGATAGGTTTCCGCTGACACTCAATACTGCAAATAGGAATTAACCTTAGAATTGCCTTCCTTTGCAATACTGCAAATAGGAAATAACTATGATACAGTGTGTGTTAGGAACTCCGAGGTGGCTTGCTGAGGAAGTGTTGAACGCATTTTCTTAACTTCCTACTCCATGGCTACGCCCTCTATTCCTCCCAAAATCCCCCATCGGTTTCTACGCTGGTTCTGCCATCCTGAGCTGTTCCCCTACATCGAAGGCGACCTGCTGGAGTTGTATGGTGAATCTGTACAGGAAAAAGGGCCAGCCCGGGCCCGTTGGCTTTTTGTTTGGGAAGTACTGCGCCTGTGTCGTCCCTCCTTGATGCGGAAGTTTCGATTACTCAAAATCTTTGACAACACGGCCATGATTCGTCACAACTTCCTATTATCCCTGCGCACTTTTCGGCGCTACAAGAGTACCTTTCTTATCAACTTGCTGGGCCTCTCCTCAGGGCTAGCCTGTGCTTTGTTCATATTTCTTTGGGTGCGCGATGAACAGCAAATGGGGAAGTACCATCCTGAGGATGACCGCTTGTATCAGGTGATGCAGAACTTTGAGTTTGCTCAGAAAACCGATACTTGGGACTATACCTCGGGCAAACTGGCAGTAGCCCTGGCCGAGGAGTTTCCTCAAGTAGAAGCGGCTACCACCGTAAACAATAGCCACCACATACCCCGGGGAATCATTTCTGCCGATGGGAACTCTTACCTGGAGGTAGAAGGTGCCTTAGCCAGCCCCAATTTTTTGGATTTCTTTGCCTATGATATGCTTCAAGGCAATCCGGAAAAAGCCTTGGTAGATCCCTATTCGGTCGTAATTTCTGAAGAGATGGCCAAGCAGCTCTACCACGGCACGGCCGAGGCGATGGGGCAGCCCCTGCTGTGGGAGAATCGCTTCTTCGATACCACCTTCACCGTAACCGGGGTATACCGTGCCTTACCCCAATCTGCCAATCAGGCTTTTGATCTCATAGCTCCCTATGAGCAACTCATTAGGTGGGACGCCTACGCCAATGACTGGTCGGGGGGCTATGCCAAAACCTATCTCACATTGCGAGAGGGCATTTCTCCGGAGGATTTTGATCCCCTGATTGCCAAATATGTGGAGGACAAGGCGCCTTGGGGAGAAAAGTCCACCATGTTCTTGCAGGCCTATTCGGACCGGTACCTTTACAGTACCTACGAGAACGGGGTGCAGGCGGGTGGCCGTATTGTGTACGTGCGGTTGTTTGCTACCATCGCAGCATTGGTGCTGCTGCTGGCCGGTATCAACTTTATGAATTTGTCTACCGCACAGGCTTCACGCAACAGCCTGGAGGTAGGTGTAAAGAAGGCCCTGGGGGTCTCCCGATTGGCCCTCATTTGGCGGTACTTGCAAGAGTCCCTTACGCTCACCTTCTTCTCCGCCATTTTGGCCTTGGTATGGGTTACCTTGCTCCTACCGAAGTTCAACACCCTTACCGGAAAAGAGCTCTATTGGGAGGATCCCGCCCTACTGTTGCTGCCTCTGGCAGGAATTACCGTCATAGTTGGGCTCCTGGCTGGGAGTTATCCTTCGCTTTTCTTAACCCGGCTCAAACCCATTCTGGTACTCAAAAGTGGGCAGAGCAATGCGAATAATGGTACGCGGAGCGAGCGCTGGGTGCGCAAAAGCCTGGTAGTATTGCAGTTTACTATCTCGGTCACCTTTATGGTGGGTTTGGTAGTGGTGCAACAGCAGATTCAGTATTCTCTCCATAAAAACATGGGGTACGAACGAGAGCATGTGCTTACGTTTCATCGCCCAGGCGGTTGGTACGGCCATTCCGATGCCTTTTTGCAAGAGCTGGAAGCTATTTCCGGTGTAGAACACGTATCCAATATGTTTTTCAATCTGTTGGACAATGTGGACAATAACGGGGGCATTGTTTGGGACGATTCTCCGGAGGGCGATTACATCTTCAAGGCCCCTCGCGTAGGATACGGGTTCTTTGAAACGCTCGGAATGGAGATTCTGGAGGGAAGGGATTTTTCGCCAGAGTTTTCTAACGAAAGCGACCGTATACTAGTCAACGAAGCGGCCGCCAAGCTCATGGGGCTAGAGAATCCGGTAGGTACCATGGCGCAGCATCTGCGTGGGGAGCCTTATGAGATCATAGGGGTGGTGAAAGACTTCCACTATGGATCCGTGCATAACGATGTAGAACCCATGATTTTTAGGTTCCGGACTGCTGGGGATCTCATCCTGTTGAAATTGGTACCCGGTACTGAAGTAGAAACCATCCGCGGTATCCAGTCCACTTTTGCTACCTTCTTTCCCAGGCACCCGTTTGACTATTCGTTTATGGAAACGGACTTCCAGGCCCAGTACTCTGACGAGATCCGGGTGGGTACGCTGGCCCGCTACTTGGGTGGGCTCGCCATGCTCATCGCCTGTTTGGGCTTGCTTGGTCTAGCCGCGTATACCGCCGAACGCAGGGTGAAAGAGGTAGGTGTTCGCAAAGTACTGGGCGCAGGGGTGGGCCACATCATTCGGCTGTTGGGCTCGGACTTCACGCGGCCCATTCTGATCGCCATCGCCTTGGCGTTACCCATTAGCTACCTGCTGATGCAGCAGTGGTTGCAGGACTTCGCTTTCCACATACCCTTGCACTGGTGGTACTTTGTGGGCGTAGGCTTGGCCGTGGTTATCATTGCGGGCCTCACGGTGATGGTGCAGACCTTGCGCGTGGCCCGGGTAAACCCGGTGGTGTGTCTGAAAGAAGAATAAGTTTGGGGTGGAGTGGAAATCGGAGAACCTTATGTCTGCGGGCTTTCAATAGCTGGTATGCAGGTATAATGTGAAAAGCCTAGCTTTGCGCAAAAAACAACCATGGCACTCACTTATTCCACCATGATGGATCTGGGCACTACGGCGCCAGACTTTTCTCTTCCTGATACCGTATCGGGCAAAACACTTGCGTTGGCTGACTTGCAATCCGATGTGGCTACGGTGGTGACCTTTATCTGCAATCACTGCCCTTACGTACACCATGTAAATAGCAAGCTAGTAGAGATAGCCAAAGCCTATCAGGCACAGGGGGTGCAGTTTGTGGCCATTAGCAGTAACGATGTGCGCAGCTACCCACAGGACGCGCCAGAGCTCATGACTCAAGTCGCGGCTCGTGAGGGGTACCCATTTCCTTACCTATTCGACGAAAGTCAGGAAGTGGCTCGGGCTTACGGGGCAGAGTGTACCCCCGATTTCTTCGTATTTGATGCACAGCTGAGGTGTGCCTACCGTGGTCGGTTCGACGAAACCCGCCCGGGTAGTGGCAAGGCTACGGGGAGTGACCTAGGCCAAGCGCTGGATGCACTCATAGCAGGACATCCTGTACCGCCAGACCAAGCTCCTAGTATGGGCTGCAGCATCAAATGGAAATAAGCTAAAAGCAGGTGGCGTCAAGCCCATACTTGCCAAAAGCCATCTTTTGTCTTAATCCTAATAGGCCCTTCGGGGCCTTTTATTTTGCCCATTGGCCCACAGCGCTTCTACCCTCTACCCCAGGACCAAGCAAGAATTCTGGGGACAGAACTAGGATAAGAAATAATGCCGCAGTAGTCAAGGTGCTTAACTCGAATCTTTAATGCTATACTTTTACTATTAAGTGATTGGATTTCAGTACCTTATAACGCTTCTGTATTCTCACTTCTGCATTCTGAATTCTATGCCAGGGAGTCTGCTATGGTATGGGTATAGCCTTCTGAACCAGGTGTCCATAACTTTCTTGCTTGATCCCTACCCCACTACCGTTTTACCTGGGCCTACTCTGGTCCTTGGTGGAATCACCACTGAGAGGATCTTTAATCTATAGAGGGGGTATAAATAGCTTTTTAAAGAGGCTAAATTGTCTCTGGCGTATCGCCATTTTTCCTGAATTTCTACCACTTATAAAACCGTTAGGTTTTACCCCTCAAAATGAGGTCCCATTGGTTCCAATGGGACGATTCTGGGCTATTCAGCCACATTCTTGCCGCCACTATGCAACGACTCATGGTCACTAGGTTGAGATCAAATAGTCACCAAAATCAATTCACAAACTCAAAAAGTTATGATTAAAATTGTCAATTTAATTCGTGTCGGCTTAGCTAGTTTAGTGCTACTGACAACGAGCACTCAAGTGTGGGCCCAAGTAGAACGAATCTATGGCCCTCGCTATGCAGATTGTGGGCAAACGGCAACTTATTCTGCTAGCTATAACGAACAAGATGTAGACAGTTACTCTTGGCGTTTTGTTTATTCCGATGGTACCATTGATGTCTATTCCTATAGTTCCATTAGGCTAACCCTACCCAATACGAGCGGTACGGTAGACATAGATCTTATCGTTTATCTAAAATATGGCGGTGGAAGGCGCGACTTGTCTTTTCGTACCGATTACGGGAATCCTCCAGATAAACCAGAGACAATCTTAGGCCCTACAGCGGTATGCGGGATCAGTCCTACAGGTACCTACTCTGTAGACCCAGTGGATGGGGCCACAGAATATCGCTGGCGAGTTTCCTCTCCCTATCGGATTATTCACCCTGCTTCGTTTACCCAGGTAACCACTTATCAAGGGCCAGAATCATCCGTTATGATTCAATTTCCCAGTTCTGGTTCGGTTACAAATGGTTGGATCGAGGTGGCTGCTATATCTGGAGGAACTTGTTCGGCTATCAGCCCCTACAAGCGTTTAGACATAGTTTTCGGTCCGCAGACCTATCCTATTACGGGGCCTCCTTCAATAGCCCAAAATTCCGTGGTAGCCTTTGAAGTGAATGGAGCTAACCTTTCAAATTTCAGTTGGTCAACCCCTGGTGGGATCAATATTCTGTCTGGAGCCAATACCCAAAGAATTGTCGTGGAAGCTCCTACCGTTACAAGTGGTAACATCACGGTCACTTACCGAAGCTGCGGAGTTCTGCGCTCCCAATCCAAATACGTAACCGTGTCGGGTACTAGTGGCGGAGGTCCTGGTTTTGGTGGTTTTGCCCGCAATGCTCTGTTGGAGGATGAAACGGTGATCGGCCTGGCAAGCATTTACCCCAACCCGGCTACGGATGAGGTCACCGTAACTTCCGGCAAGCCTTTAGAGCAAGTGATGGTAGTAAACCTAATGGGGCAAGTGATCAAACAAATGGATGTGGTATCGGGCAATACGGTATCCTTGAAATTACAGGACCTCAAAGCCGGTACCTACTTCGTCATTGCGCTGGATGGCGAAGGCAAGCATACTCACCAGCTAGTTATAGAATGACGCAGATGTGAAAGCTAATTCTCGATATTTCTGTCGAAAGGCCGCCCCATGGGGTGGCTTTTTTAGCGAGTAGCTCCGCTCCATGGCAGCTATTCTACTAGCACCTGATAGGTCATCAGGTAGTGGCTGCCCTGCCGCAGGTGTACCGTATAGCTACCCGGCCAGTGAAAGGTATGCGCCACCTGCGAAACTCCGTCCTCGGTAGCCTGCACTGGTAACCAGATCTCTTGGTCTTTGCCCGTCTCGGATACCCACATCAGCTTTACGCGCTTGAGCGGGGTCTCGGTATCTTGCCGGAAGGTAAGCTGCAGGTCCTCCCC
>DMST01000100.1:18853-25038 GCA_003454975.1 Cytophagales bacterium
CGCACCCAAAAGCCTTGCGGCCGCAAGGGCATTAGGCCTTCCCGCTGCCCGGCAGGGTACACCAAGGGGGCGTCCAGAAAGGATTGTAAGCTGCGTGGATCCTCCACCAGCAGCCAGGCCGTATCCACCGGGTAGTGCGTGAGCACAAAGTGATGGGGATCCATCAGAAAATACGGATCCTGGAAGTCATCCTTGCCCCACAGGCGGTACAGACCGCTAGACCACGTAGGATCGCACAAGTACCATACTCCGTTGAGGTGAACGGCATTCCAATGGTGGTTTACTAAGCCAGCGCCGCCTACGTTGTTTTTGCTAGTGCGAGAGTACCCTGCCACCGGTACACAGGTAATGTCCACCTGTTCAGCCAGGTAGCTTAAGAAGTAAGCGTATCCGGTGCACAACGTTTTCTTCTTATGCAGTAGCTGGTCCCATACCTTTGGCTGCATGCGCCGGTTCCAGGCTTGCAGCCGCTCCGGCTGATGCGCCAGTCGCTTGCGCGCATTCATGGTGCGCGTGTACAATTGGGTATCATTTTTTAAGTTTTGGACCGTCCAGGTATAAATTGCCCGAAACTTTTCCTCCTCCATAGTCAGCCCCAAAGTAAGCTGCTGTGCCAGACCGTATAGATCGTGGAGAGGAGCGCCTTTCAGAGCATGCGCCATGCTATCAGCGCGGGCATAGCGGGGTTGCGCCGTTGCCAGCGTACTGAAAAGAAGCAGCCCGCAAAGCAGGCTGCTAAGGATTCCATAGGTGTGATCAGACCTCAAGGGCATCAATCTTTCATGCGGTTCCAAAAACGGGCCCAGGCGGAGGGCGACTCGTACGGACCAATGTCTGCTGTAGCCCCTACAATCTCAATGGGGGCTTCTTGCATGGTAATACTCAGTCGGGCGGGCATTCCTTCGCTGATGGTCACCTCCTGCGTAGACATGCCCAGGTAAGAGAACACCAGTACGGTGCCGGGCTGTAGCGGTTCATCAAATACAAACTCGCCTTCCTTGTCTGTGATCACACCCGTCCCGGTGCCTTTGATCTTCACTGCCAGGCTGGGCAAGGCCGCTTGCTTAGCATCGGTCACTACTCCCTTCACCTTTACGCCGCCACTGGACTGTGCACTAGCCGTGAGCGTAAAACAGGTAAACATAACCGCCAACAATCCTGCTTTCTGAAATGCCTGCCAGGCATGGTTGTTTTTGTTCTGCTTCATAACATTTTTTGGTTGTTTCAATAGGGATGAATTCATACTGTGAATTCCACAACCGCAGGAATAAAATTTTGAAAAATTAATATTCCACTTGTCATAGTGACTTGATGAGGTTGAAGTTTTGGAGAAGCTAATCAGGGAAAATAAGCTGAAATTTACCTTCAATGGTTGGAAGCTGTTACCTATTTTTTTGCATGAATATTGTATGGAAAAGTAGGTTTCATAAAATATTCCTGTATTCCCGATGATTTCCTGTCGGAACTCTCACCATTGTATGCCAAATAAGGAACTACTTGAAGAGGCGCTTTAGTCAAAAACGCTAAAAAACGATAAATAAGGGCGTTTTTTCAGTGATACACACTTTCACTGACTATGCCCCCACTACCCTACTTGTAGTAACCCCCATTCACTTGAGTAAGTACACCTGCGGTCTTCTATTTCCTGAGAATTTCTCCTACTTTACTAGTACCTAGCCCTATTGTATTATGCCTTGGACATTGAAAATCAAGCACCTGGACCTAGTGGGTTCGGGTGACGCTACCCTATTTATTGCTCAAGAATTAGATTCGAATTATCCTCCCAATGTGCTGCAAACCCGCAGCATGCTAGTAGACGGAGGCCACCTCTTTAACAACCGGGACGTCCACCATGAAGTGACCACGGTAGAGAATTTAACCTCTTTGGATGTGGTGGTTGCCACGCACTACGACCAAGATCATTTCAATGGTGTGCGGGGCCTGATGGAACGCAGCCATGTGGCTTACCGCTATTCCCGGATCTACGATCAAGGGCTACCACAGTATGCTCTGGGCGTAAAACGAAAGCGTGGAGGCGCCAATTACCTATCCCTGGGTGGAGCCATTTCCGAGGATGTCCTGCGCTATTTTAGGGCTATTGCCCGGGTAAACACCCGTACACACGTAACGGAAAAAGTGCTCAGTCTCCAGGAAGGAGTTGGGGGGGTGCCCACAGGGTATGGCTACGAGTCCCCGTACTACCTGCTGGGTAGGGAAATATTCTGGGATGGCGTACCCGGCGGGGTTCCGAACGGGGCCCCAACGGCCACGGTGGTAGCCGTAAATCTATACGTTCTGCAACCCAATGGCACCCGCCAAAAGCTCTATGGTGGGGGCGTACTCACGTCCACTAGCGAAGCAGCAAAAAACGAACGAAGCATTGGCTTACTCATTGAATTTGAGGGCTTTAAATACTATGTAGGCGGTGACCTGACCACGGCACAAGAAGACCATGATCAGTATGGGTTGAAATTCCGGCTTAACCCTACGAACGATATTGCAGGCCGGGTACACGCCTTCAAAACCAGCCACCACGGAAGCCAGTATAGCACTTCGACACCGTTTATGACGAGGATTCGTTCACGAGCCGCCATCATCTCTTGTGCCCGGGATAACCAACACGGCCATCCGGATGATGCCACCATTGCAAGGCTGAACGGAGATGCCACCCTAGCCAACTATTATTTGACTGGAGACCAATACCAACGCGGTTTTACCAATGCGCGAGCCCGTGTGTGTGGTAATTCAGCACAGCATGGAGATGTTGTCCTGGATGTTACCACCGCACAGGCCAGGAATAACCCGACACAATTCAGTATCCGATATGGCCGGCCCGCAGCAGGCAATAATCCCTATGATGGTACTCCCTTCAATGAAATACCCTACTACCAATACGTGCAAAACTTCTGATCTCCTTCCCTACTATGCAATACGTTTCATTAACCGAATTGAAGGCGGCGTTGGAGACAGCAAGCGAAAACGAATCTCTTGTCCTAACCCCAGCCTTATTACCCGATGATGTAGTAGCCCAATGGCTAGCTACCTTGCCCGCCAGTGGGCTTACCCTGATGGCGCCAAGCTACTCACTAACAGCCACAGAACTCGTCCTCAGTGGAACCACCCAGGATCAGCTGGTGGTACCACAATACCAAAGTCAAGGCCCAAGTACGGTGGGCATGGGGAGGGTTAGCATTACTTTCTCCCAGTCAGGGCCCAATGCGCCCATATATTCGGAGCTATCCTGGGACGATATACAATGGGTGCTGGAAGGTACCACGTATACTGGCACCGGCACGGTGGCAACTACGCCTCAGTTGAATTATATCTGGACCCCCGAAACTCCGCTGCCCACGGCTTCCTACTCGGATCTGATCAGGAAATTTTCTGACGGCCTGGATGCTACTCACTTTCCTCCGGGGTTTTCGCTATTTGATGAAGTAACGCTAAGCGAGCTCAGCGTAAAGTTTGCCTTCAGTCCTGGTAGTACCTGCCAAACGAAGCTCGGATCTACCTTAGGAGAGGATTGGACGTTCTTGTCAGATGATTCGTTGACCCTGGCGGCTCCACAATTTCATTACCAAGCGGAGATTGCCCGCCCTGTGGACGAGCCTCCTGAATATACGGCTCTTTATTCGCTGGTAGGGTCGGTCTCCATTGGGGGGGACACGTACATCGCCACGCTGGATATTCCTGGTCTAGGCGCTTGGAATATGGAAGTACGGCGAGATGAGGACCTGGCCCTACCTGGCCTAACGGACCTGGCTCGGCTAGTAGGTGGGGATAGTTTGGTGAGTACGGTAAGCGGACTTTTAGACGCCCTCCCGGTTTCCAATCTTGCTCTGGAATACGTAGCCGTGCAGTTTAATCCCTTTACCAGGACGTTGGTAAATGTATTGCTATTTGGCCATTTTGATTTCTTTGACGGAAGGATTGACTTCCGCACCAGCCTGCCGGATTTTTCCATCAGCGCCTCGCTCCACCTAGACCGCGAACACCGACCCGAACGGGCCACGGGTCCTATACGGATTCAGCCCATCATCGAACAGTACTTTGGCTCCTCTCTGTCTTTTCCGGACACGGTACTTTCCGGCCTTTCGTTCAACACCACCCTCACAGAAGGGGATTACAGCATTACGGTGGCCATGGATGACCTGCTGCAGATTCCGGTGGGGTACAATTCCCTTTCGCTGGATAAGCTAGAGCTTACCTTATTACATTCTGCGGGCGAAACCGAAGGAAGCCTTTCGGGAGTATTCACCATGGGTGGTGTAATATTCTCCACCTATGCGCAATACAGTACGGTAGACGGCTGGGCCTTCTCAGGGGAAGTAACCCACGGGGATATCTCCTTTGTATCGTTTACCAACGGTCTGTTATCTTTTTTCGATACCCAACTCCCGGCCAACGTTCCGGACATTACCATTACCGATCTAGGGGTATCCTTTACTACCGTAGACGAGGATTTTCAGTTTCAGGCAGCCACCGATTCCGAAATAGAGATCCCCTTCCTTACTGGCCCGGAGGCCCATATAATGGCCGATGTGTTCATAGAAAGTAAGGTAGATTCGGCTACGGGCAACCGGCAAATCTCAGGCTATCTGGAAGGTGACTTCGTAATAGATGATTGTGAGTTTCTGCTACAATACTCCTTTGGTAAAGAAAGTCATGTATTTGTAGCTAGCTGGGCTAGTGCTACCGACGAAAACGGCAACTACTTGCACACGCTGGGGGTACATACCTTTCTGGATGCCATGGGCATTGACCTGACCATCCCGGAGGGGATAGATCTGGACCTGGGGCAGATCTACTTCCAATATACCGCGGAGAGCGAGACCCTGGAGCTAGTGGCCAATTCGGCCAACTACGGCGATGCCTACCTGATTGTGAGTAAGCTACCGCTAGGCCAGCTGGGCAGCGACCAGCCAGTACCGGAGGACATGAGTACGGCCCCCTGGCAGTACATTCTGGGCTGGGCGTACACTGATGTCACCAAGCTGTCGGACATCCCTGGGGTGGGTAGCTTTTTCGCTCCCGCTGATATGTTCACCATGAAGGAGGTAAGCCTGGTGGTGGCCTCCATGGACGTATCGCAATTCGAAATCCCGGTAATGCCGGCCATGCGTACCATCACGCCCGGGGTGGATGCCTCGGAGAATCCACCTGCGCCCGCAGATGTACGCAGGCCTGTGGGTCAAGGCACGGTGGTAGCCGTAAAGGCTGGCTTTAACCTGGTGGCGGTGATTGACATTGACCAAAGTTCGGGCTCGGATGTGGAGGCCCTTACGACGGTAGTGCCCGTACCCGAGCTGGAAATCTATGCCTCCTTCACCCCGCCGGGGTTTGCGGGTCAGCCCCAAAGTTTGGCGCTTTCTGCCAAGCTAGGCGGCAGCCTCACCATTCCTACCGGAGGAGCTACACCGCTGGAACTCACCAACGCCCGGCTCACTTTCAAGGAGCAGGCAGGCGAGTTTGTATTTGAAGCTGCCGGGGACGTTGTGATGACGTTTGACCACGAGACCATCACCATCACCGCGGCCATTGATATCCAACCCACCGAGTTTGAGTTCCGGGCCAATGTAGACTTTGGTAGCACGGGTTGGGTAGCTCCCATGGGTATCCAAGGCCTTACACTGGACGAGGTGGGCTTTGAACTGGGAGTAAACTTACTGCCCGTCCCGGGTCTCAACATTGGCCTGGAAGGGCAATCGCACATTGGCAGCCAACCCCAGAGCTCAGACAATTTTGCCTTTGTGCTGGAGATCATTGAGGAAATCCCTGATCCCTTGCTGCTTAGCTTCTATCTGGAGGAGATCAGCGTGGCCACGGCGCTACAAATATTCACGCCGGACGTAGATACCTCTACCCTACCGGACGCTGTAAAGGATCTGAGCGCCCAACAGGTAAACGTCTACTTTGCAGAGAGTACGGTGACCATGCCCGATGGTAACCTGGCCCTACCGGGATTCCGGTTTAGCGGTATCCTGGACATCCTGGGCTTCCAGGCCTACGGCAGCATAGCTGTAGATACCCAAAACGGCCTGGCGGGTTCCTTTGAAACCTCCCCCATTCACCTGGGCAACATCCTGTCCATCACGGGCAACAGCCAGGGAGTGTTCTGCAACGAAGCGGACGGTAAGCCCCTACCGCTCAACATTCTGGATAGTGAGGCTCCCGACCCAGCTACC
>DMST01000099.1:0-2377 GCA_003454975.1 Cytophagales bacterium
CATTCGGTAGCTCACTACCTGGCCGGGCACCCTGCCGTAGAACAGGTGCAATACCTAGGCTTGTTGACGGAGGCCGATCCGGAATATGCCGTCTACCGGGACCAGTACTCTGCCCCCGGAGCCATGATCTCCTTTACCGTGCCCGGTGGTGAGGCAGAAGCCTTCCGGCTGTTGAATGCCCTCAAGCTCGTAAAGCTGGCCGTGAGCCTGGGCAGTACCGAGAGCCTGGTGCAGCACCCTGCCAGCATGACCCACATTGGCATGGACCCCGAAGAGCGGCTGCAATTGGGTATTACCGATAACCTGATTCGTCTCTCGGTGGGTGTAGAACACCCGTATGACCTGACCGCGGACCTGGAGCAGGCTTTCCAGGTAATGCAGAAGGACCAACCGCTTACGGTATCGCCACTGGGCGACCTGGGGTAACCCTGCCGTCATAAGAAAGCGGGTAGACACCCTGTCCGCAGGGGTTCTAACCCTACATTCCCCTTTTGTTGCAAATACCAACATGCAGGCCTTCTGGGCCTGTTTTTTTATGCTGTCGTGTGTTTGTCGTAGTCCCACATTTCTCCTCCCTGGCCAATTCTCGTAGGCTTGCACTGGGGGCAATAAAGCCCCTAGTTTTCAACAATAACCCTAAATGTAATTTCAATGTATTGGATGGAGATCAATACCGACAAGATGCGCATGAAGCAAGTAAGCGCAGGATCTACTGGCTATTTGTGGGGCATCAACCTCAACAACAAAATTGCCTTTGCGGACGGCAGCCTCGTCTTCAATGAAGTAGAGCCTTTGCCCAACGAGGAGGTGCCTAAGTATGTATCGGCCGCTACGGACGGTACCGTCATGGCCATCTCGGAGAAGGGGGCGGTGTTTCGGCACAATCCCTATACCGGTGGCTGGATCACCCTGGTGAAGGCCTACCTCACTCGCCTGGAGGTGGGCGGCAATAGCGATGTGTACGGCATTGGCACAGGCGATAGGATCTACCGCTACATCGGTGAATCTAGCTTTTACGAAGGCAACGACGGTGGCGTATGGCAGGACCTTTCGGTAGGAGAGGACGGCACCGTGATATGCCTGGGCATGGACAACAAGCTGTACCGCCTTTGGTACCAGTATGATCGGTTGAGGTACCACGTAATTGAGCATCCTGCCGGCGTGTTGTTCAAGGCTATTTCGGTGGCCTCGGACCATAACATTCTGGCGGTAACCCAGGATGACCAGATTCTGAACTACGTAGGGGAGAACATCTTTCGGGAAAATCCGAAGAAGATCAAAACCTGGACAGTGGATGCGGATCACCAAGTACACTGGCTGATTAAGCCGGGGCTGGAAGGAGAAATTGTTTGCATAGACCACGACGAGGACGGCTGCGGCCACCTGGTAGTGAAGGACCAGCAAGGGCTCCATCGCCTGTTCAAAGCGGTGGAGAATCCAGAGGCTGAATATGAACAACCCCGCCGTAGGCTACCCAAAAACCTGAAAGGTGGGTTATAAATATGAAAGGTTAAAAAGCCGCCCTCGTGGCGGCTTTCTCATATACGAATGATCTGTTACACACCAGCCAAAGTGGGAGGGGCAAATCCACCAAACTTGCGCTCTAACCAGGCGCCTAGCGCAAAGACTTTCTCCTCTTCCTGATAGTCTGCCGATACGCCCAAACCAATTGGGAGCCCGCTGTTGTCCGTGCCTACCCGAACGGCTAGCTCGGGCATGCCCGTAATGCTATGTACTGCGGCGTAAGAAACCACCTGTCGGTCTTGCCAACCCAGAGATAGGGGAGGGGCCGTGCTGGAAGAAACCGGACTCAGGATTACGTCGAGTGGCTGCTCGCTGCAGGAGAACAGAGCCCGTACGGCGTCTACAAAATAGTCACGATACACCCCCACAATATTGGCTTCGAACAAAGCATTGAAGGGCTGCTGGGGGTTGGCCGGATTCAACACTCCGTAGTACTGGAATGCCGGGTTGTCGGCCACCTGGGCAAAGAAATCGAGCAAGAGGGCCGAGAACTGGTTCTGCGAACAGTTGGGAGTATTAGGAGGGGTGCCCGTGCCGTACTGGGGGCTACTCAGCAGCCCCGCCAAGCCCGCCGAACCGTTGCCGCCACCAAACAGGAGCAAGCCCAGCTGTTGTATATCATTCACCAGGTCAAGCTTGCTGTAATCGCGCGTAGGGTTGCCGTTTTCATCCAGCCCCGGCAGCAAGCCGAAGGGTGGGTTGATGGGAATGATGGATTGGCCCGTTTCCTCTAGCATCACCAGCTCGGCGCAGTCCTCCGTGAGTTCATCCAGTACCTGCTGTAAAGCTTCGGCCATTTCAGGTTGTGGAGGCAGGGCGTTGGCGCCCGTGGCGGTCTGGCCGGTGATGACCC
>DMST01000099.1:2468-2590 GCA_003454975.1 Cytophagales bacterium
AGGGGATGCCCGCCGACAGAGTATCGCAACCATCGTCCCCACTGATGATCTCGTAGATTAGTTCCAGATCTTCTACGTACTTGGCAAGGGGTCCGTAGGTGCCCAATAGCTTGACCTCCCCT
>DMST01000099.1:2652-2884 GCA_003454975.1 Cytophagales bacterium
GTATGCGCCCGCGAGAGGGTTTGATGCCGGTAAGGCCACACCAGACAGCTGGCAGCCGTATGCTGCCCAGGGCGTCGGTACCCAGCCCAAAGGGTGAACCCAGGCCCGCAATGATCGAGGATTCTCCGCCGCTACTTCCGCCGGGAGTTTTGGTGAGGTCATAGGGATTTTTCACTTCTCCACCCCGGAACCTCCGGATGAGGGCTAGCTGATCATCGGTTAGGTTGCTGCA
>DMST01000099.1:2929-3694 GCA_003454975.1 Cytophagales bacterium
GTTGGTATCGTCTATCTCCCGTACGGCTTCGGCCAGTCGGTTGTCCGAGCGGTAGGCCGCCCCTGCCTCGGGCATGGTGGTGAGTCCTAGCAAGATGGCGCCTTCGTCTAGCAGACGCTGCACCACGGTAGCATTTTCTGTAGGGAAATTGGGGGCATACAGACGGCCGGTGGTGCCTACCGTGGTAGGGATGTTTTCTACGTCAAACTGGCTTTTCAGGGTGAAGGGAATGCCCCACAGGCGCCTTCGGCGAGGACCCCGGTGCTGGTCCATTTCCCGAGCTTTTTCCAGGGCCTCATCAAAAAGCGTGAGCTGGTAGCTATTGGTGTCCGCATTGATCTTTTCTGACTGCGCTATGAAGGTGCTCACCACCTCCGTTACGGTCACTTGTTGGGTCTTTATCCAACGGGTGAGTTGAGATATGGGGGCGAGCAAAATGTCCTTTTGAGATTTTTTCATTTGTCGTGTTGTTGATGGGTGAAGCCTTTATTGATTTATTGAAATGTACGAATAAAGTATACTTTTATTGAATGATTCCGTGACGGCAAAGGAGATTTTGGTATACTTTTTTATGTATCAAAATAGTGGACCGTGGGCTGCTGGCGCTAAACTTGTGAATCGCTGGAAAAGAAATCATCCGCAAAGTGTGGTACTTTGCGGGTATGAAGCACCCACCGCCCCTGACGACCTTCTTGGGAATTGCCCTACTTTCTCTTTTCCTATTTTCCTGTCAGTCTGGACAACCCGAGGCAAAGGCCAACCGCC
>DMST01000099.1:3746-12505 GCA_003454975.1 Cytophagales bacterium
CGGCGCTGGCCGAGGAGATAAAGCAAGAGACGCTGCGCACCTGGCAAGCCTACAAGGCATACGCCTGGGGGCACGATGTGCTGACGCCGCTTTCTAAAAGCTACAAAGACTGGTACGAAGAGCCCTTATACATCTCGCCCATTGATGCCTACAGCACCCTGAAGGTGATGGGCTTTGATGAGGAAGCTGCCGAAATTGAGGCCTACGTGGTGGACTCCCTGGATTTTGATAAGGACATCTACGCCAAAATATTTGAAGTGAACATCCGCATTTTGGGTGGCTTGCTCAGTATGTACGAGCTGTCGGGCAACGAGCGGGTGCTGGCTAAGGCCCAGGATTTTGCTGACCGGATGCTACCCGCCTTTGATAGTGAGACGGGGATACCCCACTACTGGGTTAATCTGAAAACGGGTGAGGCAAAAGGGGATACGGTGAACGTGGCCGAGGCAGCCTCCTACACTTTGGAGATGGGCATTCTGAGCTATTACACCCAGGATCCTAAATACTATCAGGCGGGCAAGCGCGCCACCCAAGCCATTCATGAGCGTCGCTCAGAAATTGGCCTCATCGGCGACATCATCGATGTTGAAAGAGGTGTGTGGGTGTCTACCCAGAGTCATATCTGTGCCGGAGTAGATTCCTACTACGAATACCTTTACAAGAGCTACCGCCTGTTTCATGACGAGGACCTGGGCCGAATCTGGCGGGCCAGCACCAGCCCTCTTCATAAGTACCTGGCCGACCGGCACGAAGGCCGCATGTGGTACGGCCGGGCGGATATGTATACCGGCGAGCCGGTGAGCAGCGCCGTGACGCTGTACGATGCCTTCTTCCCGGCCATCCTGGCGCTAACGGGCGACGTGGAAAGGGCCGAATACGTGCAAGCTAGCTGGCAGTGGTTGTGGGACCAATATGGGCTGGAACCCATGATCTATGATTACATCAAAGGAGAACCTAACTGGCCGGTGTACGATCTCAATCCTGAGATCATGGAGTCGGCCTACTACCTCTACAACATCACCGGAGACAGCGCCTACCAGCAGATGAACGCCGGGTTCTGGGCCGACATCAAGACGCATTGCCGTACCGAAGTGGCCTTCACCTCGGTAGAGGACGTAACCACCATGGAGCAGAAGGATTACATGCCCACTTTCTTTTTTGCCGAAACCCTCAAGTACCTGTACCTGACTTTCTCTAACCAGACGGAGTATCCCTTTGAAGCCCTCATGTTCAACACCGAGGCTCATCCGTTTTTCAAGGAGCACTTTTTGAAAGAAGAAATGAAGGCCCGATTGGGGGCTGATGTATTGGGCGAATAGACTACTGAGGTTGGATGTTGCCCTCAACGCGGGTAGGTGGGTCGTGGGACCCAAAGTGAGCGGCAGCTTTTGCTATCAGATGCTGGTACTGGGCAGTGAACTGGTAGCCTACACAGATTTTGAGAGAACTACGCTGCGCTGGCTGCCGCTACTGGGTATAGGGGCGAGGCTGGCCAGTTGACCATTTCGCCCAGTGTGGGCCTGCTCAATCGGGACTTTCAGCCCATCAACCCGGTTTTGTTAAGCCTGCAGCTACACCCCAACCGGCCCCGGGGAGGCCACCAATTCCTGACCTGGGGTCATAATTGGTGGCGTATCGGCAGCCTGTTTCCTTAAGAAAATAGCAAATGACAGGCGTAGGCGGTTACCCAAATCCAAAGGCTGCAAATGGCACCCCAAAGGGCGGCTTTCCAAAGCGGTTGTTTGTAAATGAGCAGCATCACGGCCGGTAGTACAAAAAAGAGCAGCGTTTCGGCGCCACTGATGAAGTAAGGAGTATTCCAAAGCATGGCCACGTTCTCGTAGTGCCACCAGCCGGCGCTTTTGGCCAGGTTCTCATAGAAGAACACGTACGCACCGCCAGCCAGGGCCAACACCACCGAGGCTACGGCCAGGCCCCAACGCTGGGTAAAACGGATGCCCAACAGGGCCACCTGCAAAGCTACTTCGGTCCAGGCGAAGGGCATGTAAAGCGGTGAGGTCCAAACCATCATCGGCTCCTCGTCAGCATAGTAGCGCAGCGAGTCCGCAGTGACCACCGCAAAATGGTCCGCAATCAGCTCTACCACCCCCAGTACAAAGCCAAATACCATCAGCCGCTGCATGAGCGGGTTGCGCGTGATGAGCGTGTACAGCAGGTAGCTGGGGAAAACGATGAGCGTGAGGATGGAAGCCGAGATGGCTCCGGCACCCAGGTACGCTACCGCAATGGTGTACAAAATCATGAAGGCCTGAGAGGCATCAATGAACCGGATAGTTTTCTTGTCCAATCCGGGAACGTCCAACGCCAAAGGTTGGGTAAGCGAAAGTGATGTTGTTGACATGCTAGTCTATAAAAACGAACATCAAAAGTAGTTGGCAATGAGTAGTTCACCAAAAAAGGAGTCCGTAGGAATACATTTTTAAATACCCAAATAGGGGACTTGTCACATACCCGAACCAAATAGGAATTTTATTCTCGAAAAATGTAGTGTTCAAATTCTCAATCTATTCCGACCACTGCCCCCCGAAATACAAATCAATTCTGCTAAAATAAATAAGACAACATGCCGTCAGTTTTGAATTCGGTGTCGCCCGCACAGCGACACCTCATAGAGTATTACCGTGCTTTTGAGTTATTGCTCAGCCCCCAGCGCACCCGCAATGAACTCCGCACTCATTTTGGCTACATGCCCGATGATGAGGTGACGAAAGACTATTGTTTCTTCAAGGCGATTTCGGCCCCTGATCGGTTTCCGGCCATGACCACAAGCTGCTCCCGGTCCTCCGATGCGCTGCATCATCGTCTGTTTGGTCCTACAAATCCGGTTTCGGGGCGGGTATTGGATGTCGGGTTTGGTAGTGGTGGTACTTTGCAGCGCTTGCTCCTTGACTGGCCCGACGCTCAATTGGAAGGCATCAACCTAAACCCCTTACAGCATGGCATTGCCACCCGGCAGTTGGGGCACCTGCCGCACCTTACTTTGCATTTGGGAGACTTTCTGACCTACGATTTCCCGGTGCCGTACCAACTGATGTATTTCATTGAGAGTGCGTTTCACATGGCTGACAAAACCCGGCTGGTTAAACAAATTGCCGATAATCTGGTAGCGGGAGGCGTCGCCTATGTAGTGGATATCTTTTACTCGGATACCCTGCGCCGGTTTATGGGAACGAAGAAGAAGGTCAACGAGGCCATTTTTGATTATATCGGAATTGATGATTGGGCGCGTTTGGGCGAGGCCGAAGGGTTACGCGTGACGGAGTTTGATGATTTCAGCAACGAAGCCGCCAACCATATCACGGTACGGACCTCGCCCGCAGAATTCGAATCCGAATTACTGCACCCGCTGGTGTCTCATCTTACTGAGGAAAGGGAGCTTATGGAATCGCGAATTTGGGAAGCCTACCACGGATACGTGCGGCTACACAAGCTGTTTAAAAAAGGACTTTTACGCTATGGCATACTCCGTTTTGAAAAAGGGTGAGCGCAAGGGCTGGGTAGCGCGATGGATGGACCTCCGGTGGATCAAGTTTGATCGGCTGCTACAATGCTATCCCATGTTTTTCTTCCTGGGGCTGCGCATTCGAATAAGCTCTGACTACCGTCACCTGAAAATTCGAGTACCCCTTCGGTTCTACATTCGCAATAACAGCGGCGTCATGTTCGGGGCGGCCATGGCTACGGCTTCCGATCCCTTTCCAGCCTTATTGTTGCAAAAGATATTCCCGGGGACGGTGGCTTTTACTCGTGCGCATTCGGTGAAATACCTGCGGCCAGCCAAAAGTGCAGTGACCATGGTAGTGCATTTGTCGGAGGCCAATATTCAGTCTGTGGAAACGGAACTTCAAGTCATGGGCAAGGCCGAGAGGACTTACACCTATTATTTCGTGAACCAGCAGAATAAACGGGTGGCCGAAGTGACCTCCACTGCCTACCTGCGGATGCTGCAAAAGAGGGCCTAAAGCCTGGTAGGTGGTGGCATTTTCATTTTCCGCCGAATTACCGTGCGTTACTGGGTTTGGGAACTCGCGAATGCTTCTAATTTTGTTGCCATACTAAAGACTTCGTCTGTTTCCATGCCCTTTACCGCTGCCCATCCGGCACTAGTGTTGCCCCTCACGTATCTGCCACCGCGGTGGTATTCGCTCACGGGGTTAGTTGTAGGTAGCATGACGCCGGACTTTGAGTACTTCGGGCGGGTACAGCTCATTCAGCAGCACGGGCACACGCTATGGGGCCTGCTGTACTTCGATGTGCCGCTGGGGCTTTTGCTAGCCTACCTATACCACGGCGTAGCCCGCAATGCCTTAATTGACAATCTGCCCCCGTTTCTCCAGTCACGCCTGGCACCCTTCAAAGCGCTGAACTGGCACGCCTTCTTCAAGAGTCGGGTGTGGGTGGTGTTGGCCTCCCTACTGGTGGGGGCCAGCAGTCACCTGTTTTGGGATGCCTTTACCCACGAGTGGGGCTTTTTTGTGGAGCGGATTCCGTTGCTACAAACCACCATTACCTTGGGTGATTGGACCTTGCCCACGGCTAAAGTACTGCAGCACGGAAGCACGGCGGTGGGCATACTCCTCGTCGGTTGGGGTATTCTTCGTTTGCCCAAAACCGACCTGACACCTACTGAAAGGTGGAGAGACTACTGGTGGGTAGTTGCGGGCAGTTTGGCCCTGGTGGTGGGCATTCGGATCATAGGTGGGCTTACCTTCAGCAACTTTGGCAATGTGGTGGTAGCGGTGATTTCCGGCGGCTTGTGGGGTTTGCTTTTGGGGGCGTTGGCTACCCGAGTGCGTGCCAAATAGCATACAGCTGCAGCCACTATTCTTCTTTGCTCTATTGGTTATCTGTGGTACGGTGGGCGAATCTTGACTCTCCTTATGCCCGAATATCGGTTGAGCCTGCCAGAATACTCAAAAGCCAACCAGACCCTTGGCATGGGCGCTGCTGCACCCTATACTTGTATCATCAATCAGCAACCAATCATCTAATTCTTAACCGGTACATAAACTCAACCACCAACCAACCAGTAGTTAGTTTCTCTAATTAATTCTCACCAAAAAAAGGCAGCCCTCGGGTTGCCTTTTGGGTTTTATAGCGGGTAATACTTCGATATACCTTTGTTGTTCTTTTTGAGTGTAGTATCCATAGGCCGAACCGAAGTTCACTACCTACGAGTGGTACACGCGTCTGATTTAGGGCTGCAGAGTGTTTACCGAAATGCTTCCTGCCTTCTGGCCCTCAACTCACACGTAAAACGGCTTTGCCAGGTCATCACGCAGGACTGCCCAATGGTACCAAACCATCTTTTTTCGTCATCTTGAGGGAATAGGGGCCCGTTCTTCCTCCCAAAGAACAAAACGCATGACTACCAATACCCTTGCTTCCGGCAGCCGCCTTCAGTCCCTAGATGTCATCCGAGGCATCGCCATTTTGGGCATCCTGCTCATGAACATTCAGGTCTTTTCTATGATTGGGCAGGCCTACGGCAACCCCACGGCCTACGGCGATTTCAGTGGGGCCAATCGCTGGGTGTGGATTTTCAGCCACGTTCTGGCCGACCAGAAGTTTATGACCATCTTCTCCTTGCTTTTTGGTGCTTCTATGATGCTCATCATTCAGGGAGCCCAGCGCAAAGAACGCTCGGCCCTGGGGCTGCATTACCGACGCAACTTTTGGCTGCTCATCATTGGCCTGGCCCATGCTTATCTCATCTGGTACGGCGACATTCTTACGCCCTATGCGCTTTGTGCCCTGCTGCTGTATCCTGCCTACAAACTGTCTCCCAAGGCGGCCATCATCATCGGAGCCATTTTGTTCACAGTGCCCAGTGTGCTGGAAACAAGCTTGGGGCTGAGTATGCCCTACTGGCCGCAGGAGGAGATCCTCGCTTTGCAAGGGGACTGGCTGCCCAGACCGGAGTTAGTACAGCGCGAGATATCTGCTTACCAAGGCAGTATGCTTGAGCAGTTGAACATGCGCGCCCACACGGCATTCATGCTGCAAACCACCGTGATGCCTCTCCACATCTTGTGGCGGGTACTAGGCCTCATGCTGATGGGTATGGCCTTGTTCAAGACAGGATTTCTAGGCGGTGGCCTATCTATCATTACCTATCGCCGCACCGCGCTTTGGGCCGGCTTGCCCGGACTAGCTCTCGTGCTAATCGGGGTAGTTTCCAATCTGCAAGCCAACTTCGATATCACGTATTCGATGCTCTTGGGTAGCCAGTGGAATTACTGGGGCAGTCTGGGCATGGCCCTGGCCTACATCAGCCTGATCATTCTGTGGGTAAAGAGCCCTGCGGGGCAGAAACTAAAGGCCCGCTTTTCGGCCGTGGGCCGCATGGCCCTCAGCAACTACCTCATCCAGTCACTCATCGGGGCTTTTATCTTTTACGGCCTGGGGCTGTTTGGTGAAGTGTCCCGCGTGGGGCAGTTCCTCGTGGTGTTGGGTATCTGGGCTCTGCAGCTAACCTACAGCCCCTGGTGGATGGCCCGCTTCCACTACGGCCCTTTCGAGTGGGCCTGGCGTAGCCTCACCCAGGGCAAGCGGCAGCCCTGGCTTAAAATGAGGAGTTGTTGATTAGGCTAAAAAAAGAATCTATTATTTTCAATAGTGTGAGCTTATTGGTTTAGAAATTAGCCGTCTTATTGCTTTTTTGTTGTTATTCTATGCTATCAATTGAAATGTCCAAAGACTTATTTATAAACATCAAACTATCTCTGAGATAATTAATTTTCGACTGAAGAAGAATCTTTTCTTTCGATATTGAATCAATCATATAAAATTGATTGGATAGAGAATCATTAAGCATGTTAATTAAGGAGTCATTAGATATCTTAAATGAATTATATAATTCCAATGAATCTAACAAGGTGTCCATGAAGTAGTTGATGGAGTCCATTTGGTTAGATAGCAATGACTCTCGTTCTGATTTTGAATAATTGAGTAGTGTTTTCAGTCTTTCTGATTCTTGAATATATTGCTGTAAGCTATTTTCGTAATCAGTTCTTAGAATACTAATAGAGTCAGCTAAGGTTGAAGTAGATGCATTCAAACCAACTATCAAATTCTTAATTATCTCTACTTGTATTGTGTCTTGATCTTTGATTACTATTGAATCCGAAGTAAGAGTGTCTAGGCCTTGAATTTTCTTGCTAGCAAATGTATAAATCAAAGAATCTATCTGTTGTAAATTATTGGAATATTTAATAGCTCTTTGAGTTTCACTGTCGGCTCTTTGCTTCTGTCTGTAGGCACTTATCGCAAAAAAGATCGCCACAATGGTAGCGATTGAAAGGACAAAAGTTGCTAAGGTTATCCTTCTAGTCCTTAATCTGGCTAAACGGTCTTTTTCCTTTCTTGAAAACTCGATAAACTCTTTCTCTTGGGGAAGCAAATCATTTCTGCCTTGTGCCCAAGCATAAGCATCTTCAAATGCACTTCCTTGTAATGCACGTTTGTGGTCTTTTCCCGACTCCAACCAAAGAGCTAACGGTTGTGCTAAAGTACGCTCTATCCTACCCAAAGCTTCAGTCACCCAAGCGGAATCAAAAAAGTGAGCGTAGATGGGGCTGGCAATCACCAAGTGTCCTTTTTCTTCTCGAACAATGCCCGTAAGCCTCAAGTAGAGCTGCGCTTGGCTGGTATTATCCATTTTGAGAGTCTCTCCTGCCACTAACTGCTGGTACAGGCTGAGCATCTTCACATTGTAGTCTGGTTGGTTTTGCAGGCGGTTGCTTACGTTGCTCAGGTTGTGGTCGCTTGGGCCAGATTCTGGGTTGAGGAATAGTTGCTGCACTTTGGCTTTCACCAGAGTGGGAAGTTCTTTGGTAGGCTCTGGGTGTTGGGCCAGGGCCCGGCACAGGGTTTGGGTTAGCACGGGTTGACCCTCCGTCCAGTGGTGCACCTCAGCCAGCAGCGTTTTCGTATTGCCGGGTAGGTGGGCCAGGCCGGGACCCAATACTTGCATCTCTTCTAGCGTAAAATGGCTGAGCTGGATGGGTACGCCAATGTTGAAGGGCGTCCGTTGGATGTCCTGCATGAGGTCGCGCGGAGTCGCTACCCCAATCACTACCAGATTAAGACGATTCAGATCCGGGTTGTCTACTCTGGCATTGTACAGCGCCCGGATGCCCGCGAAGAAGTCATCTGTATTAACTAGTTCTTGGTCCAGGCTCAGGATGGAGTCGATTTCATCGATGAACAGCACCACAGGCTGGTCCGTAGACGTGAGCAGAATGCGCTGTAGGAATTCGATCATCCGGGCTACGGGCGTTACTTCGTCGTGCTCGCGCCACCAAGTGTGAAACTCCTTGCGCAACTCCCGGCTGATGCCCCCGCTTAGCTTGTACAGCAGGTTGAAATACCAGCTATCGGCGGTGATCTGTTGGCTGTCTATGGACGTTAGGTCTACGAAACTGCACTGGTAGCCCTCCTGCATCAGACGCTGCATGGTGCGTACGCGCAGGCTGCTTTTGCCCATCTGTCGGGGTGTAAGCACGTAGCAGAACTGCCCCGCCTTCAGCTGGTAGTATATTTCCTGATCGGCGGCTCGTTCTACGTAGCCCGGAAAGTGAAGGGGTAAGGAACCGCCTGCCTGGTACTCAAAAGTTTCGGGAGTATCCATGACACTACAGTTTTTCTTTGAAGTACTCCACATATATCTGCGCCGTAGGCTCAATATCTGGCACCGAGCCCTCTACCAAACCTCCCGCCCGCAGGCGGTGGATGGC
>DMST01000433.1:0-1440 GCA_003454975.1 Cytophagales bacterium
TACCGCCCGGGTGTGCGGCCACAGAGGTAACGTTATGCACCTTGGCTTGGTCCAAACGGCGCTGCAGACCGTACGTAAACAGCTGATTGGCCAGCTTGCTCTGCGAGTAGACGGCCATGGCGCGATAGTTCTTGTTCCAGTGGATGTCGTCGAACTGCATCTTGCCCGTACGAGCCGCCAGACTACTCACGTTGATGACGCGGCTACCGTTGGGGGCCAGCTTCAGAGCTTCCATTAGCCTACCCGTCAGGGCGAAGTGCCCCAGGTGGTTGGTGGCAAATTGCGCTTCAAACCCTTGGTTGGTTTTTCGGGGTGGCGTTGCCATGATGCCCGCATTGTTCATCAGCACATCTACCCAATCGTACTGGCTGGTATAGGCCTCTACAAATTGGGTGACCGAGTCCAGATCAGAAACGTCGCACTGCATCAAGGCTAACTGGGCTTTGGGCACAGAAGTAAGAATCTTATCTACTGCTTCTTGGCCCTTCTTTAAGTTCCGAACCGCCAGGATCACGTGGGCTCCCTTGGCCGCCAGGGCCTTGGCGCTGGCATACCCCAGCCCGCTATTGGCTCCGGTGATGATGATGAATTTTCCGCTCTGGTCAGCGATGTCTTGGGTAGTCCAACGATTCTTCATGCCGTTTAAGTGATTCGAATTGCAAAATATAGAGGATAATTGACCGAACGGTAGGTAGGCTGAAAAAAATCCTGTTGGGGATTAAACCTTATGCTGGGTTGATCATCTAAGCGACAGACTACTCATTCTATGAAGCAAGCATTATTCCTACTCGGCTGCCTAGCATTGACCGGCTGCGCGGGTTCTAAAGTGGTAAGCACAGTGGAAACGGGCGACCGCAGTAATGATTTCAAATACAAAAATGGCTCTACAGGCATCCGCTATTCGGTGACTCACGATTCGGAGTACCTCTACCTTAAGCTGTTGGTAACCGAGCGCACCGATATGATGAAGATGGCTCGCGGTGGCATGCAGGTATTTTTTGACCTGGAAGGGGAAAAGAACCAAGAAGTATACCTACAATACCCTCTCACAATGCAGCAACGCCGTCAGCAGCGTGGACAGGGAAGACCCGAAGCTGGCCAAGGGGCTCGCCCGAACGGTAGGCAAGGACAAGGGGGAGGTCAAAGACTGAATCTGTCTCAAATGCTACAGTTTTTGCCCCAAGAAGCGCAGTTTGTGAGGTTTGGCGAGGCAGACGAGTTGGACATGCAGGATCCGGAAGTAGATATTTTGGCTTCCATATATTCCCCTTCAGGTGAGGATATGGTTTATGATTTGGCCATCCCTTTTTCTAGGATTTCTCCCAACGGCATGGCCGAACTGGATGGGTTTTCAGTAGGCATCCGGTCTGGAAAATTAGAAATGGGTGGCCGAGGTGGCAACCGTGGCGGCGGAGGTGGTAGACCAGGTGGTAGACCCGG
>DMST01000433.1:1469-1624 GCA_003454975.1 Cytophagales bacterium
TGGGGCTGGAGGTGGCCGACCCGGTGGGGCCGGAGGCCAAGGAGGAGTACCTCCAAACATGGAAGCCATGGCCACACCCTTTGAGTTTTGGTTCACCGTAGAGGTGCCGAAAGGAGCTCAATAATGGTAATTGAGGCTGTCTCATAAGGTCATAA
>DMST01000433.1:1742-3228 GCA_003454975.1 Cytophagales bacterium
AGGGGAAGCTCCCGCAGGGTGAACCGGGCTGGCGTTCCAGGGGGTTAAAATTTCATCGACTAGAATATCATCTCTAGCGGGCCAATTTGGTGCTTCCGATAAGGAAAAACCCTTACTGGCCTCTGGCCACCTTTCCCTGAGTAGGGAAAGGATTTTTACCCTCAAGAGTAAATTTGATGAGCCGAAATTTCGCGTTCATTATGAGACATCCTCTGTTCAATTTGTAGTATCCATCGGGTGCCTACAATGGAATACTCTTCCAATTACTTTTTCCCTCTAGGAAAGGTGAGCGAAATTCCAAAATACTCTAGTAGAAGGCGTTCAAAGTGGTCATCATTTTCTACCGGGGTTTCCGTGGCCTCTCCCTGCTCAGTAATCTTTAGGGTTTGGCTACTCAGGGTGATACGCCCCTGTTCGGTGGGCAGGGTAATGACCTTTTTGCTCCGGAAGTGCGAATTGGGATCATACTGCTGATAGTTGCACATGGTTTGGAAGTCCAGGTAGGCACGATGGGTGCGGGTAAACCTGTACTTGGGCAACCAACCTTCGGGTATCTGCTTGTGCAGAAAAAATTGATCAGGCTCCGGCTCCGTTATGCGCCAGGTGCCCCAAGGATCAGTGTACAGCTCATTCACCTGAAAGGGAATGGGAGTGATGGCAAAGTCACCAAACCCCACATCTGTGAGGTATGACTGGCCCTCCAAAGTAACCAGGTTAGTCAGGTGATCGAATTCTGGACCATAGGCATCCTTTTCGGCATTATATACCCGGGCGGATATCCGAACGAGGTCAAAACCCAAGGTTAGCAATAGCTCATGAAAGAGCCCGTTGAGCTCATAGCAAAATCCACCACGACGGTCTTCCATTACTTTCTCAAAGATTCTGGGAATATCTAGCCGGATCTTACGCCCCAGGTGGATATCCAAGCTTTCGAAGGGGATAGCCAGGGCATGTGCCTTTTGCAACGCAGCCAGCGTAGTGAGGCTAGGCGAAGTATCGCCTGTATAGCCAATGCGGTCCAGGTAGCGAGCAATGTCCATGGGCGGGAAGGTACGAAAGGTTGGGGGTAGATTTTACATCAGGAACCGCATGGCTGGGAGAAATGAAATGAGAATGGTTACCCAGGTTGAAATAATCTCCCGGCCTATACCAGTACCTTACCGCTCTCCCGAGGATTCATTAAGAAGCTGCATCAGGGGATTGTCGGCGGTTAGGCGTACCGGCGCATTGGGCGAGTCTATTTCCTGCTGAGGTGGTGTAGGGTTGGTGACAGTGATGTAGACCGGTACCTGCTCCTGTATATACACGGTATCTGAAGGCAACCAACGCACCTGGGTTCGGGTCTCCACCAGCGTTTGGTACACGGTGTCCGTCCTCCATTCAGTTTGTATCACCACTTCGGGTTCGCTAGCTACGTATTCTACTTGTATCTGCGGGTTTTGATGCCCCACATACCAGCCCAAGGTAAACACCACCACGGCAGCGG
>DMST01000027.1:0-4156 GCA_003454975.1 Cytophagales bacterium
GGAGGCCGAATGGGCGGCGCGTTCGTTACAGGTCTGCAACCACGTACTGGATCAATTTGATTTCAACGAGTCGGATGTGGTGCACCTCTTTTTGCCTATTGAGCGCCGCCGTGAGTTGGACACCTGGCCCCTCATCCGGGGCTTGTGGGAACGCAACGTGACCATCGGCGTACCCATTGCCAATTTCGACAACAGCTCTCTTCGCACCGCACTGCTGCGTCCTGATACGGAGCTGGAAAAGAAAAAATTCGGGATTACGGAACCGAAAAACCCAGTGTGGGTAGATGACCAGCGGATTGCCTGGGTAGGCGTTCCTCTTTTGGTGATCGACGAAAAAGGCCAGCGCATCGGCTATGGCGGTGGGTTCTATGACCGCTTTTTTGCGCAGCTACCCAGCAGTACTCAAAAGATTGGCCTCAGCATGGAACCACCTATTGAGGCCATCCCTGAAGTACACGAATACGACGTACCCTTGCAAGGGTGTATAACCCCAGCAGGGTATCGGGAGTTTATAGGGTAATTACCCTAATCTGCAGGCTGGGGACAGGATTATCAGATTTGCGCCAGCCCCCCATCCACTGGCAAATCAATCCCCGTGATGTAGCGGGCATCGTCCGAAGCCAGAAAAAGCACTGCACTCGCTACCTCCTCGGCCGTGCCCAAGCGGCCCATAGGAATGGCTTGCGCAGCCCCTTCTTTGAAGGCTTCCACATCTGATTCAGGAATCCCCGTTTTGCCCCAGATGGGCGTTTCTATCACGCCCGGAGATAAATTATTCACCCGGATACCTCTCGGGGCCAGCTCACGCGTCAGGGTACGGGCCAAAGAACGCACCGCCGCTTTCGTGGCCGAATACACGGAGTTGTTATTACTGCCCTTACCCCCGGCTATGCTACCGTTCAGGATAATGCTGGCTCCCTCATTCAGGTGTGGGATAGCGGCTTGCACCGTGAAAAACAACCCCTCTACGTTGATCTTGAATACTGATTGAAAGCCCTCCGGCTGCACTGCCTCAAAGGGAGTAGGTTTACCGATCCCTGCATTGAGAAAGAGGATATCTAGCTTCCCGAACGTATCAGCTGCCTTTTGCAGTGCCAATTGGTTGGCCGCTAGGTCTTGTGCATCGGCAAGCAAGGCCATGCTGTCCTTTGGGGCGCCCCTATTGAATTCTTCCACCGCTGCTTGACGCCGGGCAGTGATAGCCACTTTAGCGCCTTCTTGCGCAAATCGCTGAGCGGTAGCCAAACCAATACCGGAATTGCCGCCGGTAACGAACGCTACCTTATCTTTCAGTCTCATGGGTTGGGATTTATGTGGGTACGCATAGATACGCGGTGTGGAATAACGATACTAATCATTCAGTAAATACTTGAGGTTCGAACGTTTATGTCCATCTTCCGCAGATTCATAGAATTGACCCACCGACTGGGCAATTTTCCGTCCCCGAGTCAGTTAATTCTCTTAGTTTTGCTGGCCTACCTGACCGACCATTCATGTCGTTAACCGTAGAGAACCTTACCAAGATATACGGGCGCCAACGCGCCGTCGACTCTATTTCCTTTTCCGTTAAACCAGGAGAAATCCTTGGGTTTCTGGGGCCCAACGGTGCCGGAAAGTCCACTACCATGAAGATTGCTGCCTGCTACCTGCCCCCCACAGAGGGCACTGTAGAAGTACAAGGCTACAACGTAGTAGACAAACCCATGGCCGTGCGCAAGAATATTGGCTACCTACCCGAGCACAACCCCCTGTACCTAGACCTGTACGTACATGAGTACCTGCGCTTCATCGGGAGGCTGCACGGGCTACGTGGCAAGAAGCTGCGCAGCCGGGTAAATGAGATGGTGGACTTGACTGGACTAGTGCGGGAGCAGCATAAAAAGATTGGTGCGCTTAGCAAGGGCTACCGCCAGCGGGTGGGCCTGGCACAAGCCCTCATTCACAATCCTTCCGTGCTCATTCTGGATGAACCCACCACGGGGCTGGATCCCAACCAGATCGTAGAGATTCGGAGGCTAATCAAAGACATTAGCCAGGAGAAAACGGTGATCCTGAGTACCCACATCATGCAGGAGGTGCAAGCACTTTGCGATCGAGTGGTAATCATCAACCAGGGCCTACTAGTGGCTGATGATACCGTAGATAGCCTCACGGCCAAAGCCGGGGGCACCCCTGTGCTCAAGGTGACACTTTCCGGTGAAATTGACGAGCGCAAGCTCATGCAGCTCCCCGGGGTCAACCGTGTAGAGGCCTTGGAGGGCCAGGATTACCGCCTCCACACGGAACAGGAGTCTGAAACGCGGAAGGCGGTGGTGGCCCTAGCCGCTGCCGAAGGCTGGGACGTGGAGAGTCTGTCCAAAGAACAGGCTTCCCTAGAATCTGTATTTCAACAACTTACCCAATCGTAACTATGTGGGCGATCTACATCAAGGAAGCCAATAGCTTCCTCAACTCCCTGATCGGTTACATAGTGATCGGGGTATTCCTTACCGGGATTGGCCTGCTCATCTGGCTATTTCCGGAGACCAACGTGCTAGACTACGGTTTTGCTGATCTGGAAACACTTTTCACCTTGGGGCCCTTCGTGCTCATGTTCTTGATTCCGGCCATTACCATGCGTACTCTGGCCGAGGAGAAAAAACAAGGCACACTAGAGTTGCTGCTTACCCGCCCTTTGACAGACTGGCAAATTATTCTAGGTAAGTACTTTAGCAGCCTCACCTTAGTGGTTTTTGCTTTGGCGCCCACGCTCATCTATTACTTCAGCTTGGTAGCCTTGGGCAGCCCTCCCGGCAACATCGATACCGCCGGTGTCATGGGCAGCTACTTAGGTCTGTTTCTGTTGGGCGGCTTGTTTACCGCATTAGGTTTACTGGCTTCGTCCATCACCGAGAATCAGATTGTAGCCTTCATTTTGGCCGTATTTCTTTGCTTTATCGCCTACCAGGGCTTTAGCTCACTGGCTGCCATCAACGTATGGGGCAGTACCAGTCTGCTTATCTCCCAAATCGGCATCACCTACCACTACGACGCGCTCAGCCGCGGCCTCATCGATACTCGCGATGTACTCTACTTTGTATCGGCCATCGTGCTGATGCTTACGCTTACTCACACCGTAATTGGAAGCCGCCGATGGTAAATATGGATAGCCAACGACTGACCGCCTGGCTGTGGCTAGGCATTGTGCTCACCAGCGTAGTATTGGTGAACACCCTGGGACAACGGTATTTCCGCAGAATTGATCTGACAGAGGAAGGCCGGTATTCCATTAGTGATCCCACCAAACGCATGCTGCGCGAGCTAGAGGATGTTGTGTACGTAGATGTGTACCTGGATGGAGATATGCCGGCCGGATTTGAGCGGCTCAAGCGAAGCATTCGCGAGACTTTGGAAGAATTTCGGGTACACGCCGGCACTCGTATTCAGTACCAGTTCATCGACCCTTGGGCGGGGCCTAGCGGCAATGCCCGACAAGAGTTTTTCCGCGATCTGGGCCAAAAGGGCCTGCAGCCTATCAATGTGGTGGATGATAACGGCGATCAGACTACCGAGAAATACCTGGTACCCGGAGCTGTGATCAGCTACGCAGGCAGTGAAATTGGGGTGATGTTACTCCAAACCAGTCTGACCGCCTCGCCCGATGAGCAGCTCAACCAATCCGTAGAAGGAGTAGAATATGCCTTGGCTTCCACCATTGGTAAACTGACGGCCGTTGAACGGAAAACAGTGGGTATCCTCCGAGGTCACGGTGAGCTCAGCGGCCTCAACATTACTGGTGTGGTATCGCCTTTGGAGGAGTTTTACAACATGGTACCCGTACAGGCCAGTGCCACCAAAGAGTTTCAGAGTCTGGATGCCCTTATTGTTGCCAAGCCCGTGGAAGCTTTCACTGAGCAAGAGAAGTACAACCTGGATCAATACCTGATGCAAGGGGGTAAGGTATTTATGGCCCTCGATCTGATGGAGGTATACATGGACTCTGCTGGGGGTGAAGGCACCGCCAGTATCCCCTACAACCTCAATCTGGAAGATCAGCTCTTCCGCTACGGGCTCCGCATCAACTATGACTTGGTTGGCGATGCCCAATCAGGCTACTACCCAGCCGTGGTAAGCGAAGCGGGCGGTCAGCCGCAAATACGCCAGATGCCCTGGCCCC
>DMST01000027.1:4202-16599 GCA_003454975.1 Cytophagales bacterium
GGCCCTTCTTTGTGCTGGCCAATAATTATGCTTCGCACCCCATTACAAATAATCTAGATGTCCTGTATCATCGCTTCGTCAGCACCATCGATACGGTGGCGGTAGAGGGCGTAAAGAAAACTCTACTCATCCAGTCATCGCCCTACAGCAAAGTAATGGGCTCTCCGGTTCGGGTAAACATCAACGATATGCGGGGTCTGCTGGACGAGAAAAGTTTCAATGCGGGGCCGCAGGCAGTGGGTTACCTTCTGGAAGGCTCCTTCCCCTCTCTGTACAAAAACCGACTTCTCCCCGAGGGAATCAACGACCCTGATTACCTAAGCGAAAGTAGTGGGGATGCCAAACTGGTTGTAGTTGCCGATGGGGACATCCTGAAAAATGACGTAAATCCGCGGAGCGGAGAGCCTTTACCACTGGGTATGGATCCTTTCTCGCAACAGCAATACGCCAACAGCGACTTCTTGCTGAATACCATGGCCTATCTGTTGGAAGCAGACGGTATCATTAATGCCCGGAACAAAGAGATTGCTATTCGTCCGCTGGACGAAGTGAAGGTGGCCAACGAGCGCGCTAACTGGCAATTCATTAACCTGGCCCTTCCCTTGTTAGTGCTTATCGCTTTTGGGGCTGGAAAATGGATTTTACGAAAGCGGACCTTCGGCCGTTCCCGCCAACAATAATTAGAAATAGCATTGGTCAATTAGCATGACACAAAGCCATAATAAGAAAAACCTCCGGCTCCTGATTACCCTGATCGGGTTGATAATTTTGACCGGAGTAGTGATGATGTGGGAACCTGGCAACGACCAGGTGGCGGTCGACCGAAATCTATTTTCGGTAGCCGATACGGCAGCCATTACCCAAGTGACTATCCGGAATGGTGAGGTGGTGCATACCCTGGCAAAAACGGCAGGTGGCTGGACATTGGATGGCACCCACCCCGCAGAAACGAGTGTGATCCAAGTTTTGCTCTCACTAGTGCATGACGTACAAGTATTCCGGCCCGTTTCGCAACGGCAAACCGACTCTGTGCGGCAATATCTGCAAGAGCAGGGATATCAGGTAACGTTATACAGTCAAGATCAAGTCATACAAGATTGGCAAGTAGGTGGATCAGAACGTACTTCTACTTCCTACTTTATGGAAGCCAACAGTGACCAACCCTACATGGTACACCTGCCAGGCTACCGCAGTTATCTGGCAGGGTTATTCCAAATGCCTGCCAATGATTGGCGACAACGGGTGATTATTTCTATACCCTACAACTTGCTATCCAGCATCCAATTGGACTACACCTCCGAGAACCTGGAGGACGTAAACATCTCCTTCCAAAATGAATTTTTTGCTGTAGAGGGATTGAATGAGCTGGATACCGGTATGATGGTACAGGTGATCAGGCAGTTCGATTACTTCCAGACCGACTACTTCATTAATTCAGGAGAATTTCCACGCTTTGATAGCCTGACGGACACCTCGCCTGCCTTGAGCGTTACGGTATCCCCCTTAGATGCTTCCCAGGCCCAAACCTTGGAACTATGGCCCCTATTGCCGGGGGATCAGTACCGATTGGGCAGGATAGACGGTGAGTTGCTTCTACTAGAGGATAGCCGTATCCGATGGATGTTTCTAAGGCCGCAGGACTTTAAGCCACAGGCACGGCAACAACCTACCTTCCGTTAGCCGGCCATCAAATGGTCCTGCCATACTTTCCTGAACGGCAGCCACTCATTGAAATCGTATTTCACTTCGCTATCGGATAGCCCCTCTAACAATTTTTGATCAAGGCGGGCCACCTTTTCGGCATCTTCTTGCCGTTTGAGCAGCTTGGCTACGGACTTGAAGAAAAGCACCACCCGGTCTTCCGGGTAATCCTTCAGGTACCGCTGGTAATACACTACCAGGGTGTTGCCCGTATCGAAAGCATGGTCACTAGCTTCGGCATGCAACAGCGTAAACAATCCCCGCAGTAACATCACATGCAAATTGCCCCCTGTTTTATCCTTGCTGATGGCCGAGGTTTGCTGATATAAATCCTCTAGATTGAACTGGGCGAATTGTTTTTTCAACAGCGGAACACTTTCCGTTTCTCCTGAAGCACAATAATACCAGTACAAATAGGCGGCCCGGGTATACCATAAATTACGGTCCAGTTCGTGCAAGCGATCATATTGTGGTGAAGCCAACACAGAATCGATTACCTCGCAAGCTTCCGCAAGTTCTAGCCGTCGTGCGTGATATACGTACCACTGCTCTTCTACCTCAAACCGGTCAAAGGCCTGAAAACTAGATCGGTTTCGGGCATCGGTGAGCAAGCTTTCTGCGGCATGAAAGTGGCCCATGGAGAGTAAAAACCGGATTCGGTATACCCTCCAGAATAGCTCATTTGCGTTAGTCTGTAAGGTGATCTGGCTAGCCACCAAACCCTCCAGCTGAGTCAAAGGCTCATCCATCTCGCCAATGGCATTGTGATGATGTGCCTGGTACACCTTCAGCTTTAGAAAGTTATACTGGGCCAAATATGATTTTATCTTATTGAGCTTGGTCTCACCTTCCCAACTGAAAGATATCCCCTTCACTGCGCTGGGCATAGCGGCCACGGTATACTTAGTCACACTTTCCACCGCCTGCACCTCTTGTAACCACCGGTCCTCTTCCAACACCTGCCGCTGCACCTGCCTGTACTCAGCTGCTATTTGCTGATAGGCCTTAGGGTCTCCTTTCAGAGTAAACACCTTCCGAAGAAGCTGCAGGGCCCGCATATGGACTTCTGAAAGCCCTTCCTTCTGAGCCTCCTTCCGCACCTTCTTACCTATCCTTTCGGCATTATGAAAAACGTTCTGTAATAAGAGCTTTTCGCCTACCGTTAACCTCTGCTCTAGGTGGAATTTGACCGAGCTAGTTTCTGTATCCCCTAAATCGGATATCAAAATCAGTTCGGATAGCTTGCTGATTAGGTTCCGTTTGAGCATCAAATAGCGCTTATCCGAAGGAGCACATTGATACAGACTGTAGGAAGCATCTTCATCATTAAGAAACTCGTTCTCCCGAACCAAATGATAAAGAGCACGCATTTTGGATCCTTCGGGAAGCAATAGGGGGAATGAGCGGGAAGGGCTCAATTCTACGACAAACACAAGTTCATGCAGAAGGTCCATGCGGATCTGATCATTCAACCCGAAACTTAGGGACTTTCTTGCGGTCTTACAGGGTTCAGGCAGTCATCAATTTGTTAAGTCCGAAATTTGAGGATGGGTATTCTGGATAGGCCAAAAAAAATCCCCTGCCCTACCAACGTAGAACAGGGGACTTTGAGAAGGTAATCCAAGTTGGGATTAAGCGTCCTTCCATTTGATCGTACAACCAATAGCGCGGGTTTCGGTAACAGATACGTCATCACCCTCGATCAGCGCATCCACAGCATCCTGCACATAAGTCTCGGTTACTGCAGCAGCGTCTTTATGATTGTTGTCAATAGCACCAATGTATTTAACCATCATCTTGCCACTTTCTTTTTGCAACAGATAAACGTGAGGTGTCTTGGTAGCACCATAAGCAGAAGCCACTTCCTGAGTTCCGTCTACCAAATATGGGAAGGTATACCCTTTCTCTTCTGCCCGGGATTGCATGTTTTCATAAGAATCCTCTTCTACCTTTTTAGGGTCGTTAGGATTGATCGCAATCACGGGATATCCTTTATCAGCGTACATCCCGTCTAGCTCAATTATGCGCTCCTCGTACAGTTTAGCATACGGGCAGTGGTTACAAGTAAACACTACAATGAAACCTTTGGCAGAGGAATAGTCACTTAGAGAGACATATTCACCGTTAATGTTCTTCAGTTCGAAGTCCATGGCTTCATCACCTACTTCATAACCAGTAGCAGCGGGATCCCATTCGGATTGACGTGCATTGACGAAAAGCAACACAGCACCAACGGCTAGAAAACTTGCGATAACAGTAAAGTTTTTCATGATGACCTGTAATTAATCAATGATATTTTCTATTTGGGTGAACAACTCTTCCTGAGTCAATTCTTTTTCTAAAAAGATTCGTTTATCGGAATTACCATCCAAAATGAGCGTCATAGGAATAGCCCCCGACCATCGATCGTCTACCTTAGGGATAAACATATTGTAGTCCGTCTCGTCCAGCAGAAACACCTTAGCAGTAAGTCCCTTCCTATCAACAAAAGGCGCCACGCGCTTTTCCACAATCTCCACATCATCCAAAGACACCAAGACAACCTCTATATCTTGAGATCCCCACTTTTCGTGAGCCGCTTGAAAGTATGGTAGCTCTTTGACACAAGGGGCACACCAAGTAGCCCAAAAATTGACTACCCGAACCTTATCAGAATCCTCCGCCAGGTAGGCTTCTAATTCTGACCATTTTACTACCGTTACTTGTGCATTGGCTGAATAGGAAAACAGCCCGAAGAGGAGCAAGAAAACTAGATTTCTCATCAACAACATCTAACGCATTTACAACCCGGGATGTTGGGAAAAATAATGGATTCGTGAAGAGCGGTAGAACAAACAACAAGCAGGGTAATGTAGAAAATTGTACTATTCCCAGCCCTATGTCCTGTAATTTTTCCCTGATCTAAGAAAAAAGACAAGAACACTGTTAATCCTAAGTAAAAACCCATTGCGGATGTTCATATTGCCATAACACCATGATAACCCTAGTTTTCCTGTATGAAATATGATACCCAAGTGAAATTATGCCCTGGATTGTTTAATTATTCCCGGTAGAAGAATAACAAAATAAAGGGGGTATCGAGCGTTAGACAATCACAACCAATGTGACAGATTTAATAGTCAAGTTGGGGGTGTGATTTTTTTCCACAATTATCCACAGTTATCCACACACCTTTGCATGATTTGCATATAACACTGAAAATCAAGCGTTTATAAGGTTTCAATTAAATCAAAGGACTGTGGATAAGTGATAACTGAAAATTTTGAGTGAAAATTCAGAAATTTGAAACCCTTGATTTCAAGGCTAATAAATCAACTGCAATCGATTGCAAGCCGTCCCAGAGTCGTTTACCAAAATTTGAAATCATATACTAGGTCCCTACTGTAAACTCTGACGCATTAATTTGTTTCTGTAAGCGTTAAAAATTCGTGACTTACTCACAAAGCCTACATATTTCCCTTGATCGATGACGGGAAGGTTCCATGCACCCGTTTTTTCAAATTTAGTCATCACCGATTGCATATTTTCACGAGAGGTAACGGATGCTGGAGGGGTAGTCATCAGTGTGCTTACCAGGATTTCTTTTTGGTCTTCGGGATTGAACATGATATCTCGGATGTCATCCAGAGTCACGATGCCCAACAACTCTTGATGCTGATTGACTACAGGAAACAGGTTTCTCCGGGAGCGCCTCACCAACTGTACTAAATCGCCCAAGGTAGCCTCAGGGGCAATCGTAAGCAGGTCTTTTTCTACCATCTTCTCCACATGTATCAGACTGAGCACCTGCCTATCCTTATCGTGCTGAAAGATGTCTCCGCGTTCCAACAGTCGCTTGGTATACAGGGACCCCCTTTCGAAGTAAGAGATCGTATTATAGCTGATGGCCGAGACGAACATGAGGGGTACAAAAAGTGTGTAGCCACTGGTGATCTCGGCAATGAGGAAGATGGCCGTGAGGGGTGCATGTAACACGCCTGCCATCACACCACACATACCCACCAGAGTAAAGTTGGCCAGGCTTACCTGGGCAAACCCAGAGGCATTGATAAGGTATGCCATTAGGAAACCCGCTACACCGCCTAGAAAGAGCGAAGGGGCAAAGATGCCTCCTGACCCTCCAGCTCCTAAGGTAAGTGCCGTGGCGATAGGCTTGGCAAGTAAAATAGCCAGCAGGAAGATGATGATAAAGAGGGGAGAATCGGCCCACTCACCAAACCAGGAACCTTGGGCGGTAATGAGGCTGGTATCATCGTTGAGCAAGCCCTTAATGAACCCATAGCCTTCACCATACAGTGGGGGCAGAATGAATATAATTATGGCTAGGCCTAATGCCCCAAGCAATATCCTTTGTCGGTTGGATTGTACCCGCTCCAGCCCGCCTTCTATCCGGTACATGGCTCGAGTAAAGTAAAGCGAAACCAAGCCCGTAAAGATGCCTAGCAAGAGGTAGAAGGGAATATCGGCCGCTGTAAAGGTATCCGTGTAACGGAAGGAGAAGAGCACATCGTCTCCTAATAATGTTAGAGAAACCAAGGCGCCACTTACCGCACTAATGAGCAGGGGAATGAAGGCTTTAGCCGTAACATCGGTAAGGATGACCTCAATTGCGAAAATGACACCGGCCACGGGCGAGTTAAAAATTCCCGCAATGGCCCCGGCGGTTCCACAACCGATCAACAAAGCACGTTTACGGCTATCCAGGTGCATCAGTTGGCCCATATTGGAACCTATGGCCGAACCGGTCACCACAATGGGTGACTCCAGGCCTACCGAGCCACCCAGGCCTACGGTAACGGCACTGGTGAGCATGCGAGAATACATACGACTACGCGGGATGACACTGGCGCGGCGAGAGATTGTATAGAGAATATCTGTAATACCGTGTCCAAGTCGTTCGCGAAAAAGGTAGCGAGCCACCATAGCGGTAAGAAACAGGCCGAAAGCGGGTACTGCTACCCGGATGTAGGCGCTGTAAGAACCTTGTGTAAGTTCTTGCACCTCGTGCTGAATGTAGTGCACGGTTTCCTTAAGCAGCACAGCAGCCAATCCCGCCAAAACGCCCACAATACCGCTGAGCAGTAGGACAAAGTTGCGATCCGGAATATGCTTGATTCGCCAGACGAGAACCTTGTGAAGGAGAGCTCTTCCTTTCATGCGGCAAAGGTAGCCAAATTGTGCTGGGTGAGGAGGCCCCTACTCCTTTTACTGTCCGGGAGGGTAGCAAAGTTAGGAGGTGTTTCAGAAGGATTCTGCCAAGTATCTAATACTGCTTGGAGGATTGGGCGAAAGCCCACATCTTCAAGCATGACGAAAGGGATTTTTGCAGGTATTTGTTTAGGCCTGGCTACTTGCATAGTAGCCGAAGCACAACCTTGGCAGCAAGGGGTGGAATATCGCATTTCGGTGGCCTTGGATGATGAAAAGCATGAGATATCCGGGGATTGGGAATTAGTGTATACGAACAACAGCCCTGAGCGCCTCTCAGAAATATGGCTTCACTTATGGCCCAATGCCTATAAAAACAACCGAACGGGTTATGCCCGGCAACAAAACGCCCAGAACGAAAAGGAATTTTTGTGGTCCAAACCTGAACAACGAGGGTACATCACAGATCTAGCCTTTACGGGTAATGGCACACCGCTTACATTAGAATATGATTCTAAAAATCCGGACATCGCCCGGCTAGTGTTGGCCCAACCTTTGGCCCCTGGGGCTTCTATTACGCTCAATTCCCCCTTCACGGTCAAGCTGCCAGAATCCTTCTCTCGGCTGGGGCACGTAGACCAGCAATACCAGATCACGCAGTGGTACCCCAAACCGGCGGTATATGACGACCAAGGCTGGCACCTAATGCCCTACCTGGATCAAGGAGAGTTCTTCTCCGAATTTGGCAGCTATGAGGTACAGATCACCCTGCCAAAAAACTACGTGGTGGGGGCTACGGGCCAGTTACAAGAACAGGAGGAAATTGATTGGCTACTGAACAAAGCTTATGAGGAATATTGGGAGGAAGGCAGTATGGATTTCCCTCCCTCAGCAGAGGAAACTAAGACCCTCACCTATGTTCTCGATTCTATTCATGATTTTGCCTGGTTTGCAGACAAACGCTACCTGGTCAAGCACGACTCCGTAGAGATGCCCTCAGGCCGAAAAGTGGGCCTGTGGTCCATGTTCAATACCCAAGACCGCGACGTCTGGGAATCATCGATTAAATACATGAAGGACGGGCTAGTGCACTATTCACGTCTGGTAGGCGAATATCCCTATGACATGGCCACGGTAGTGGACGGAGCGCTATCAGCTGGTGCAGGAATGGAATACCCTACTATAACGGTGTTGGGTGGCGATGATGCCTTTGGCTTAGAGCAGGTAATTGTGCACGAATTGGGGCACAACTGGTTTTATGGGGTATTGGCAAGTAATGAACGAGCACACCCCTGGATGGATGAGGGGATGAACTCCTACTACGAGATGCGGTATTTTATGGAGAAATACCCGGACATGATGGCTATCCGAAGAAGAAAGGAAGATTCTCAAGGCCTTAAGAAAATCCTGAAACGCTTTGGGTTGTGGGACTTCGACTTTGCCAATTTCTACCAGATTGGGTATCAGGTTACGCACAGTATTGGCATTGATCAGCCACTGAACCTGGCTGCAGATGAGTATTCCTCGATCAACTACGGGACTACGGTATATTGGAAAACGGCCGCTGCTCTGCGCATGCTGGAGGGCTATTGGGGACAAGCCAAGTATGACCGTATCATGCAGGCATATTGGGACGCCTGGCGTTTCAAACACCCTCGGCCGGAGGATTTCCAGGCACTGATAGAGCAAGAAAGCGGTGAATCGATGGAATGGTTTTTCGACGGCATGATAGAATCCCGCAGAGGGCTGGATATTGCCTTGCAATCTGCCAAAGAAGAAGGCAACGAATGGGTAGTGAAAGTAAAGCAAGTAGCGGGCGAACCCGGACCAGTGCCTGTAGGGCTTGTAAAGGATGGCGAGGTAACCGCGATACAATGGGTAACGCTGGACCGCCAAAACCGAAGCAAAGAGGCCAGGTTTCTCTCACAAGGTGAAGACCAGGTAGTAATAGATCCCTACGAATGGTACCCGGAAACAAATCTTCAAAACAATAGAATCAGGCGCGAAGGCGCTTTCCGTAAGGTGGAGCCTTACCAGTTTCCCCCTCTATTTACTGCCCCAAGGTCTGACAAAACTTCAATCCACTTTTGGACTGGCACCATCGGTTTCAATTCTTACGACGGATTTATGCTGGGTGCGGGAGTATATAATAATACCCTACCCGATCGTAGGTTTACGTACGCTATTTTTCCATACTATGCCTTTGCTAGCAGAGACATTACGGGTAGTTACCGGATTCGGTGGAAACCCTTCAAAGAATTAGTAGCTAGCAACCGCGTAGGAATACAGCTACACGGGCAGCGCTACAGCGCCACCCAACGGCACAGTGCCACGCTCACCCTGGACGGTATGCCTCTGCGCAGGAGAAACCCGATCTATAACCGAACCGCGGTTTCCTACCACAATCTTATCTTGCCCGAAACCGAGGACGAAAGCTTATTCATGCCCCTTTGGGGTTCTGATATGGCACTGGAAATCAGCGAACGGGTATGGCAAAAGACGGCCAAATTTAGTTGGTCAGACGAGGCGCGGGGCTGGTACCATTCTGATCTGTGGCGGCTAGAGAATACCCTGGAGACCACCATTGCGTTTTCTGAGAAGGGCAACGTAATGCTTCGGAACTATGTGGGTTTCCAGCAATCGATGACGGACAGCCTTTCTGATTTACAGTACCTCTACCTAGATGGTGGGCGTGATTTCCTGATGCAGGAGGTGGTATTTGACCGCCTGGGACTTACCTCAGGAGGCACCAGATACGGAAGGCAAACGATAGGGAACGAAGGGGACTTCAAAATGAACTCTCCCATCCGGGGGGCCCAGTGGCTAGTGGCTTTCAATGCTGAGGTAAAGATACCAGGAGCCTACGGGCTGGGCGTGTTTGCAGATGTAGCCTGGACAGACGGATACGACGGAGTGGCCTACGATGCAGGGGTGATGTGGAAGGTGCTACCCGGAATAGCCGAGTTATACTTCCCGTTGGTAGGTACCAACCTTTCTTTCCAGGATATTGGACAGAATATTCGCTTCCAGCTCAATCTGGCCGCTGGCAATCCTTATACCCTTCTAGAAGAACTAGCTCGATAATGCAAATCGACACCACCAGCCTGGAATACCAGCGCTACCATACGGAACTGCCTGACGGTGGACCCTTTTACACTGAAACGGACCTGACACGGGAGCTGATCATTGAACCCTGGAATGCAGTTTCTTCGCTTCTGTTCCTGATTCCTGCCTTCTACTGGATATGGAAGATCAGGAAACAGCGAAAACAATACCGTGTACTGCTTTGGGCTTGCATCTTTCTCGTAATTGGTGGCCTGGGAAGCACCCTGTTTCATGGGCTACGCATTTCGCCCTACCTCTTATTGATGGACTGGGTACCCATGCAGATCTTGATGCTGATTATCCTGTTTCTGTGCTGGACCAAAGTCATGCCCAAGGCCTGGCAGGGGGTAGTTATCGTGCTGGGAAGTTTCGTAGGTCAGGGACTGTTATTTTACCTAGGTACCGGCATAGCAGAGCACACCCGTATCAATATTGGGTACGGCATCACTGGCCTGTTGCTGTTCATTCCTCTTATCTACATTCTGGTAAAGAGCCGGTGGGTGCGCGGCAGGGACCTCTTGTGGGGTGGAGTACTACTAGCCGCGGCTCTCTTTTTTAGGGAGGTGGATGCTCGCGAAAATTTCATTCCCTTACCTATGGGTACCCACTTCCTTTGGCATGTGAGTAGTGCCATTGCGGCGCACTTTATAGCAAATTACCTCTACTGGCTAATTCCAGTAGATTTTAGGAACCGATAATAAAGCCGTTCCGGTTATTTAGTTGAGGATTGGTTACGTGTGGCTTACATTTACTAGCGCAAGGCTTTCACTATGATGAAGAAACATACCCCCTACCAGTTTCAAAGGTTGATGGTGGCACTGGATGCCTCTGAGCTAGATGACCAGTTGATGCTGACAGCGTCCCGGCTGGCCCAATGGTTACCCATTGATAAAATCTACTTTTACCATATATCCAAGACACTTGAAATCCCCAAGGAAGTACGGGACAAGTTTCCTGACTTGGCCCCGGCTGATGAAACCGCGGAGCACCAAATCAAAGAAAAGCTAAAGGAATACTTCCAAGAGCCCAATATGGTGGAAATGGAAGTGGAGGTGATGGAGGGAGATCCGGCAGACAAACTGTTACGCTTGGTGAAGTCCAAGCACATAGATCTACTGCTGGTGGGCCGCAAGTCTTCGCTAAAGGGGTCCGGTACTATACCCAATAAACTGGTGAAGGCTGCCCCGTGCTCAGTGATGTTTGTTCCCGAGGAGGCACCGGATAACTTCAAGGAAATATTGGTTCCGCTCGACTTCTCAGAGAGCGCCACTTTTGCCCTAAACCAAGCGGTAAACTTAGCCAAAAGCTGCGAAGGGGAGATCATTTGTCACAACGTAGTGCCTGTACCCACAGGTTACCATACCTCCGGGAAGACCCGAGAAGAGTTTGGGGAGATCATGCAGGGGCATGCTAAGAAGGAGTATGAGCATTTCATGAAGAGCTACGATGCTCAGGGCGTACGTGTACGTCCGTTCTTCGAAACGAATGATGATAACAACCCTGCCGACGAGATTTATGAGCGAGCGGTATCCGAAGGCGTTGACCTGATAGTTTTAGGATCCAAAGGCCGAAAAGGCATCAGCAATGTATTGTTGGGGAGTGTAGCCAAACGTGTGTTGGATTTCTCTAAAGACATTCCCGTATTGGTTGTAAAGCACAAAGGAGAAGGCCTCAACTTCCTACAGGCACTACTGCGGTTGTAGTAATTATTATTCCTTTTTTTAGGAGGACCTCATTCCCCTGGTTCTAAAGCCTGGCCATTACCAACGCCTGCATGGAAACACGCTATGAGCTAATTGTGGAGTATTTGGGCTATGGTTACCACGGTTGGCAGACCCAGCCTCAGGTGAAAACCGTGCAGGGTACCCTGGAACGAGTGCTGCGGTATGTAACGGGGCACGAACGGGTGCGTACACTGGCCGCTGGCCGTACGGATGCCGGTGTATCTGCAGATGCTATGCCGGTACAATTAATCCTGGATAGCCCAGTGGATACCGAAACGATGCTACCCAAACTCAACGATCACTTGCCCACTGATATTCGGGTGATCTTTTGGGAGAAAGCATCCGGTTCTTTCAATATTCTGGAGTCGGTAGAGTGGAAGATGTACAGCTATCGATTCTCCTTGAAAAAGTTAGTAGGACCCAGGGCAGCCCCATTTGTTGCAGGGGTAGCAGGCCCGCTGGATACGCAACGCATGGAAGCCTGCGCAGCTTTGTTTGAAGGAAATCACGATTTCAGGGCGTATGGGTATCAGGTGCCTTCGGATGCCGAAACAGAGAGAATGATTCGGTTGAGTAAGCTAGAGTATCACATTGCCCCCGGCAATGGCCTGCCCCGGCTCTGGGAATACTCAGTGATGTCAGCGGGGTTCATGAGGCATCAAGTACGTCTTATGGTAGGTTCCATCATCGCTTGTGGGCAGGGCCAGCTGAAATTGGCC
>DMST01000029.1:0-620 GCA_003454975.1 Cytophagales bacterium
CTGCTGTACGAGGCTGTAGTTCCCCGCCCAGCGGTTCCGCGCGGTATTCGAATACACGGGTCCAAAGAGCACCGGGTACTGCTTGCCGGGCTCCATATTGGGAGGTGTCAGTACCCGGGCATGCAGCGTGTAATCATCGACCAGACTGGGGAACGTAACGTATTCCGCCGCCACCCAAGACCGCTCCGTAAAGGCGGGCAAGGGCGAGTGGGTTACGCGTGTAGCATCCCCACCCGCGCTGCTCATCACGTACAGCTCGGTCGGTGCCGTATCATTGCTATGTCTGAATACCAAATGTTGGCCGTCCGGTGAGGGGTAGCCATCGTTGCGGCCCGCAAGCTGCGTCACCTGCTCCGGTTCGCCTCCGGACATCTTCAGCCGGTACACGTGTTGTTCGTATGGATTCACGCCGTTGCCGGTATAAAACAGGGCCTCACCCGCATTACTTGGGGCGGACAGCACATCGTAGGACGGATCGGTCAGGAGCTGCGGCAGATCCCGGGACGGTGAGGCATCGATGGTATACAGGCCGTAGCGATCCCCCATATCGCTCAAGAAAACCACCCGCTGCCCATCCGGATGCCAGGTAGATCCAAACGAGGTGTACATGCGGCTCTCGA
>DMST01000029.1:674-6524 GCA_003454975.1 Cytophagales bacterium
GGCTCTCGCGAACCCCGCGCCAAATCTCGCGCGGCTGGCTTTCTCCGGGTGCCACCACGAACAGCTTCCGTTCCACCGCCGCGTCGGAGGCGATATCCACCAGCAGCGCACCGTCCGGTGACCAGTTGAAGTCGATGACCTGATTGGCGCTCGGGTCGGGTAAATCGAGGTACGTAAGGGTACCACAGGCTACATCGAGCAGGCCTACCCGGCGAATCTCGTTGGGATCGCCCGGGTAGCTGCGGCGTACCGCGTTGGGGTTGGTTTCATCTGCCAAGTAGTCCGGGAACGGCACCTCCCGCATCTCGCGGCGGTCCACGACGTGAATCGCAATGGTCTTGCCATCCGGTGACCACTTGTAGGTAGGCCCACTCCAGATGCCGGGACCGATTTCACGTTCGGCACGGCTGTAGCGCCCACTTGGTACGTTCGAAAGGCTAGCAATACCGAGCTCGGTGAGCTGGCGATTCTCTTGAGCAGCGAAGTCCGCCAACCACAAGTCACCGTCCTTTAAATACGCCGCTTGGGTACCACTAGGCGATAGCGAAAGGTTATGTGCCCCTGCCTCCACAGGCATCAATTGGCGGTCCTCCCCTTCGCTCAGCGAGGTCTGCCATAGCTGGCTCCCCCGCAGGCTGAGAATGGTGTTCGCATCGGTCCAGACTATATCGCGCACAGACGGTGATTCCGTGTCGGAATGGAGGCGCACCTCTTTCCCATCGCTGGTAGCTATCCAGAGGCCACGCCCCGGAGTTCCAGGTTCACTCCAGGAAAAGGCGAAGTGCTCGCTGTCCGGTGCCCACACAGGACGGGACGGGGTGGTTCCCGTTAGTTTTGGCGTGGCGAAAATATCATCCAACGTGAGAGCACCTTCCTGTGCGGTGACGGTAGCGGGCATCGCCATCAGGAGGCCTGCCACTGCCCAGGCTTGCCAAAAAGAGATTCGTTGCATGTTTTTGCTTTAGTAGCTGTCTCGCAAATAAAGCTAATGCTTCTCAAACTAGTGCGCTTGCCCTGGGAGCGTATGTTTTCTGAAGGTCTGCCATTTAGAATATTTTGGTTTGCTCGTCACCATTTATTAACCAGCAGTTTTACTTTGAATACCCTCCATAATATGCCATATAGGTGGGATTAAGCCCGTCAAACATCGATTCAACCGTATCTGATTCTGTTCCATAAATATGGACACCATCCACTTCTACAGACTCAAAAAAGGCGGTTCTCGAAGATGAATTTACCATAAGATGTTCCATTAGCGTCTCTTTATCTGCATATTGTTCAAGCACAAACAACGCCTTACCCTCTTTACTTCTAAACCAAGAATGAGAATTAACACCGTGTGCTGCGTATGCCTCTTCAACTAATCCATCCATTGCTACCTTACACTTCTCTTCATCTTTAAAGCGTGCATTCGTGGCAATAAGGATTCTATTCCGTTCAAAGTCTTTAATTCCAGCTGTGCTGGCTTTAGCCACAATCTTTGAATAGCCTCCGTAGTATTCCATGTATTGTGGTCTAAGCGCCGCAAACATGAATTGACTACTCTTAGATATACTTCCATACACTGAAACATCAATCACCTTTATTGATCTGAAGAAGGATATTCTCGCAGCGGTGAATCTCCTTATCGCTCTTCTTAATGCTATTTTATCTTCATACTGTTCAAGTACAAACAACGATTTACAGTCTTTACTTCTGAACCAAAAATGAGAATTAACACCGTATGCCGCGTGTGCATCGTTAACTATTGTCTCCATTGCTACGCTACACTTCTTTTCGTCTTCAAAAGTCGCGTTCATGGTAACAAAAATTTTACCTTTTTCTATATCAGTAGGCCTGCTCATCGTTTTTTGATTTGTTTCCAATTTCACGATGCAAAAGTGTGCAGATCAACGTAAACCAATTTTGTTCAAGAGTCGTTTTTACTTTGTTTAAAAGCTTTCTTAAAAATGAACATTGTGATTACTGACTAAGTCGCCAATCAAGCTGATTTCAACAGGGTAGTTGCCTTAGCACATTAAACTTCACGGGGTACAATATCGCATACTCGATAAGGGGCGGCCGCCGCAACGGTGGAACTCCCCCGATTAAAAAGTCACGGATGATAAATCCGCGCAAGTTGAACTCCGCATATTTTTTCAAAACCGCCCCTCTTTTGATTGAGGATGGATTCCGAAAAAATATGTTCCCTGACACACTTTATGTTACACTACCCCCTATTTTTAACCAAATACGGCCCTTCCTTCTTCAGTCAAGTGTAGACCATCAACCTCACCAGTAACATACCCTAAATTTCTTAATTCGGTATAAGCTGTATTGAATTGATTACGCGTTAATCCAAAGGCTTCTAAAGTTTCTATGTTATTTTTAGAATCATCAAGTATTCTAAACCCACCTGATAGAACTAGTAATTTCAATACCTTTTTTGAATGATCATTTTTGATATTAAGTAATTCTCTATCTAGGAAACCTTCTGGAGCAATTGATTCTAAATAATCCACACTACTTGTGTCTTGTTCTTTGTTACCTTTTGTGATGGCTAATCGCGATGGTTTTCCCTTTTTAGGTGGACCAAAAAAAGGATTATCATCCCACTCCTTCATCCAAGGCCTAAGTTCCGATTTCATGTAATCTTGAACATTAACGTTAGCTAATTTAGTCAACAACCCCAAAACCTCAGTATTATATTTAGACACAAGCTTTTTGAATGCTTTATTTCTAATACCATTTTTTAGGTGAGCCTTTGCTGTAAGTACAGCTCGCGCACTCATTAGCTCATTTAGATCTTCTTCATGCAGATGGTGTAACTGAATACCTTCTAAATTTGCAACTACATACTGCCCCATCCGACTAAATATTGCATAATCCAAATACTCTTTAATGCTAAAGTTATAATTTTTACTAATCAAAAATATGGTATCAAGGAAATCAAAAAGATCCTGAGAAACTTTCTTGACACTAGCCTTGCCTTTTTTAGTTCTTGAAATCATGGTTTTTAACTTATCACTCATGATTTCATTCAGGGGTAAGGCAGGTATTGCTGGCACATCATCACTCCCTTCTAACATTTCGGTTTTTTGCTCTGATGGTACAACAGATAGGCTAACCTCTATTCCAAACCAGTTATCAGTACCTATGGTAAGTCCATCTTTTCCAATAGTTCGAAACTCATCTACTACAGCATTTTGAATTCTATGACTACTTCTTTCATTAGTTAATAAGACCTGGTTGATATATTTTAAAACCGCTATACCTCTTGGTTCATGAAAACTAGTGAACTTGGCAGATGATGATGAAACCCTAAAATCTAAATCAGCTATAGGTCGATGGCCACCTTGATAACCAAGAGCACCACCACCCGAAAGATACACGGTTAGTCCCTGAGAATTTAGATTACGATAAAACGACTCAGCAACTTCTTTCTTTGAAACAAACTCAATCAATGTTTCCTCTTTTTTCTCTTTATCATTGTACTGGTGACTTAATGTGTAATTATCCCCATTCAATTTCTGATCCCTTAGCTTTTGTCTATCACGCTTTCTTTTCTTATTGTATTTATGAAACTGGATTAAATCCTGATTATGACCATCTGTCCTGCGACCTATTTTCCTCTGTACAGTAGGCTGTACCCTCCCCTGTTTTTGCTGTACTACGTGCCAGGCTTCGTGAGCGAGATGCTTCTCTTGCCCGGAGGCTAAATGAATATCGGTGCCCTGGGCATAAGCGTGGGCTTGGAGCTGGGCAGGTTTGTCGGAGTTGTAGTGCACCTTTACGTCGCCCATGGAAAGGCCAGACATCCGCTCTATGCCAGACTTTAACTGTGTGGGCAAGCCAGAGGATGAGTCAGGCCTGTGGTTTGATTGTGTAGAGTGGCTTGAGATAGTATCTTCTTGCCGTTGTACAGTGCCCGTATCGGGCGTAGAGCTCTCCCCTTCAGGTTGTGTATTCTCCTTTCGCTGGCTCACTAATTGTGCACCTACACTGGCCGCCTTGGCGCCCATTACATCGGCCTCGTGCTCTAAAGCGGGGGCTTCATTGATGGCTACGCGCTGCAAGGCTTTTAGCTGCTGTACTTGCGGACTATTGTTTATCATCTCCTGCAGTTTCATTTGTGCAACGGCTTCCGGTCTATTATCCACCAACTGAAAAGTAGGCGTATGACTGCGCTGCTTTTGAGCGACCCCATGAGTCACAGATTGGCTTTTGTTTTTTTGAGATTTGTCCGCGTACGTATGCATACTATTCCCTTCACATTATTAGTTCTTAGCCTGAAAATCGGATTCCGTATTCACGTAGGTAAGGCAGTTAATAACCCTCAGGGGTTATGTAAGCCCAGGTTTTTTGACCCTATTCGTTTCCTTAGGTGGTGTCTTTTTGTGCCCCTACCGGAGGGTAAACCCTGCTAGTAGGCCAGGCTACCCAAGCGTGAATACCGGGATAAGGTAGTGGGGCTTCGGCATCGAGACCATGAAATGGAGGGGTTGTCGGTAAAATGGGCTGTGCTGGTGGGGAGGATCTGTTTTGTTGGGGCAGTACAAGAGGCATGATCGTTTTATGAAATAATGCGTACTGGCCTCTTTGATAATTCGTCTAGGTAGGCAACTTGGCTATGTCGGGGCAGCTCGAACGCATTTCCAATGTTTTCGGAATTTTTTACGTGCAATTGTATTGCCGCATCCCCACACAAGGGCAATACCATTACCTTACCAAGATGGGTTCGCAAAGCCTTTGCCAACCAACCTATCCATACCACTCATTTGCAAAAGCCATTTCCCTTTCTTTACCTTTGGCGCACAGCTTTAGGGGTGCTTGTGTCCTACGGATGCGGCTGAGACATACCCTTCGAACCTGATCCCGGTAATGCGGGCGCAGGGAAAAGTTGGCGAGAATCATCCGTTTTGGGCTTTGAGCCCAAGTAGTGATTCCCTCTCCCGTCCCACCCTTCTGTGGGCGTACGCCACCGCTAGAGTTGTCAGTACCTATAACCTGCTGTGCGGTGGAATACACACTCAATAATGAAACTTTGACGGCGCCCGAAGCGCCGAAGCTCCAAGCCTTGCTATCGGAGCGCCAACTCGCGGATGTGCCCGGTGTGGCCGTGGCCATCAACGAACGCGTGATTCCCCGTGCGGACTGGGCTGAAACGACGATTCAGCCCCACGATCAGATTTTAATCATCACCGCCACGGCCGGAGGTTGAAACCTCCGTCTGTTAAAACACGCGAACCATGGCAAAACTGGAAAAGACGCCTACTCAGGAACAGATTACCCGCGACAGCTTCCCAATGTCGAAGAAGATCTACGTTCCGGGCCAATTACACGACATTCAGGTGGCGATGCGCGAGATTTCGCTGCACCAAACCAAGCTTAAGTTCAATCCCTCTGCCCCTGCGGAGGACAACCCTGCGGTAACGGTCTACGACACCAGCGGCCCTTACACGGACCCGGACGTGGAGATCGATGTGCGGAAAGGCTTGCCCGCCTTGCGTGAGCGATGGATCAAAGACCGGGGGAATGTGGAGGAGCTGGATACGCTTACCTCTAAGTACGGTCGGGAGCGGCTGGCGAATGAGAAGCTGGATCACCTACGCTTTGACCACCTGCGTAATCCGCTGAAAGCGAAGCAGGGTGAGAATGTGACGCAGCTACACTATGCGCGCAAGGGCATCATCACGCCGGAGATGGAGTACATCGCGATCCGCGAGAACCAGCGCTTGCAAGAGGTAGGTGACTACGATCAGCACCCGGGGCAGAACTTTGGAGCGAATACGCCCAAAGGGGCCATCACGCCGGAGTTTGTGCGCGATGAGGTAGCGGCGGGCCGTGCCATCATCCCCAGCAACATCAACC
>DMST01000029.1:6582-7226 GCA_003454975.1 Cytophagales bacterium
TCCTGGTGAAGATCAACGCCAACCTGGGCAACTCAGCCGTGACTTCGAGCATCGAGGAAGAGGTGGAAAAGGCCGTATGGGGTTGCCGCTGGGGTGCCGATACCATCATGGACCTGAGCACGGGCGACAACATCCACGAGACCCGCGAGTGGATTGTGCGCAACGCGCCAGTGCCCATCGGGACGGTGCCCATCTACCAGGCGCTGGAAAAGGTAAACGGCAAGGCCGAAAACCTAACCTGGGAGATCTTCCGCGATACGCTGATCGAGCAAGCCGAACAAGGCGTAGACTACTTCACCATCCACGCCGGGGTACGCCTACCCTACATCCCCCTGACCGCGAAGCGGGTAACAGGAATTGTGAGCCGGGGCGGCTCCATCATGGCGAAGTGGTGCCTGGCCCACCACAAAGAAAACTTCCTGTACACGCACTTTGAGGAGATCTGCGAGATCATGAAGGCCTACGACGTGGCCTTTAGCCTGGGGGATGGCTTGCGTCCGGGTTCGCTGGCCGATGCCAACGACGCGGCGCAATTCGCGGAGCTGGAAACGCTGGGTGAGCTGACCCAAATTGCCTGGAAGCATGACGTGCAGGTGATGATTGAGGGCCCCGGTCACGTGCCGATGCACATGATCAAGGAGAAC
>DMST01000410.1:0-710 GCA_003454975.1 Cytophagales bacterium
GAGTCGTACCCGCGGTCTAGCAGCGGATGCTTGGGCAACTCGTATAAGAGTTGGTACAGGTGTACTTCCTCCTCTGTCATATCCAGCAGCGGGTACACCTTGGTCAGCCCGCCCTTGGGCTCGGCATAGTCCAGATAGGCCCGGTTGGCATTCTGGTAACGCATGAGGCCAGATACCCACACCTTTTTCCCCTGCTTTAACCGATTCACAGGCTGCACCTTGTTCAGTGCGCAGCACTGGTCGGGTTGGGTTTTCCAAAGCTCCGTTGCTTTGGTAAAGGCATGGTCCTCCTGGGTAGGTGAAGCATACACCAAGTTGAGCCCCCACAGATCTTGCAGGTACTGCCCGTAGTGCAGCGTTTCAGCAAAGTGGTAGCCTGTATCCACAAAGTAGATGGGGTGCTGGGGCGCTACCCGGCTCAGCACGTGCAGCAGAAGGGCCGAGGACGTACCCAGCGAGGTGGTCACCAATATCTCCTCTGGAGCATACTGATCGAATACCACGGCCAGGCGCTCGGTAGGAGAGAGGTGTTCCCCCCCGTTCCCTACGGCCACTACCGACTCACTCTCAGGCTTCATGAGGCACCTCCTCGGTTAACTCTTCCTTGGGCAGCTGCTCTGGCACGGAGGTCAGCTTGTTGAGGTAGTCCACCTTGGCGGCAAAATCCCCCTTAAGCCCCGAACGTACCTGCTTGAGCCGCTGCAGCAGTA
>DMST01000410.1:751-1454 GCA_003454975.1 Cytophagales bacterium
GTCAATGTCCTCCGGCAGCTCAGCGGTGAGCCACTCGCGCATGCGCTTGGCTAGCGTAGGCGAGTAGCCGTTGGTGCTGATGCCTACCTTCAGGTTGCCCTTCTTTACAATGGAGCCCAGGTAGAAATCGCACAGGTCGGGAGTGTCGGCCACGTTCACCAGCAACCGGCGCTTGCGGGCCTGCTTTCTAATCTTGGCGTGCAACTGAGGCTGATCGGTGGCACAGATCACCAAGTCCGCCAGCTTCAGGTCGCGGCGGCGGTAGCCCCGGTGGATGAACCGCAGGCCCGAATGGTGCCGCTGCATTTCCAGTAGCTCTTCACGTATCTCGGGAGCCACCACCGTTACCGAAGCTTCGGGCGATTGCCGCAGCAGGGCCTCTACTTTCTCAATACCCACGTTACCACCGCCCACTACCACGGTACGAAGCTGTTCCAGCTTCAAGAAGATGGGGAATAGTGTATTGCTCATACCGATTCCAGGGTTTGAATGGATTGTACCGCAGTCCAGGCGGGTGATTGCGTCACCGTTTCGCCGATGATGATGAGACCGGGCGCCGCCATGGGGTGTTCCGCTAGCTGCGCTTCAATGGTATCCAGGGTGCCGTACAGCACCTGGCCTTCAGGCCGCGATCCGTTGCTAATGATAGCCACGGGCAGCTCTCCGTTGCCAAAGCGTGTGTAGGCTTCCACAATCTCAGAGA
>DMST01000410.1:1534-2532 GCA_003454975.1 Cytophagales bacterium
GCCGTCTTCGGCCGCTAGCTGCACATCGGGCGTGAGCTCGCCGAAGCGGTTGGTGGCCGTTACCACCCGAAATCCGGTGTTGATACCGCGGGCCGTCAGCGGAATCCCGTATAGCCCCGGCAGCTGCAGACTTGAAATTCCGGGGATAACTGATACGGGGATTCCCGCCTCGGCCGCGTATGCCCATTCTTCCGATCCGCGGGCAAACAGCATGGCGTCACCGCCCTTCAGGCGCACCGCATGGCCGTGCACCAGCGCCATTTCTACCAGCAGTCGGTTAATATCTTCTTGCTTGGCACTAGCCTTTCCGGCCCGTTTTCCTACCGGAATCTTGTGCGCCGTTTCGGGCACCCATTCCAGGATCTCGGGAGTTACCAGCGCATCGTACAACACCACTTCGGCGGACTGCAAAGCGCGTAAGGCTTTCAAAGTGAGGAGCTCAGGGTCACCAGGACCTGCGCCTATCAGGGTAATTCTTGGATTCTGCATCGTTCTTACGCTTTGTATTGGTGGCTTACCACGGGTTGTACTTCGGTCAGCGGATTTTCCGCTGCTTGCAGGGTGCGCAGGCCTTTCACCTGCAGCAAAAAGTCTTCGGTTTCATTCAGGTACTCGGCCACCCAAGCAGGATCAACCGTATTTTTCGCCGACTGGTGGCGCACTACCCATTCACTGAAGGGCAGACCCAAATCGATGCGGTCGCCAAAACGCTCCTCAAACGCTTTCACAATGCTGGCTTGACTGTTCACGGTGATGTCCTCTGCCAACAGCAGGCCCTTGGCCGCCACGATAGAGGCCGTGTAGCCGTGGTATTGCGCGTAGCCGGGCAACTTGCGGTCCAGGTCCGTACGGGGGTGGCGCAGGCGTACATCGGCATCGTTCAGGATGGTAGACACCAAATCCACCATCACCCCGGCGCATTCTCCGGTACCAATTTCGGGTACGAAGTCCACCGTCTGGCCCCAGTCCAGCAGCTCCTCAGGTGCTACCTGCTTCAC
>DMST01000410.1:2586-10500 GCA_003454975.1 Cytophagales bacterium
CGTGCTACCTGCTCCAGCTGCGCCAAGGGCTTCAGCAGGTGGTAGAAGTAGCGGTTATCGACAGCCGACTGGCGCAGGTAATAGTCCTGAAAACGCTCCGCGGGCTTCTGATTGCGGGTATAGTCCAGCAACACCCGGCGCAAGGCCTCGGGTATCCGCTTGGTGGGCAGTTTGATAATCTTGTCGCCCATGCGGCCTTCGCCGTTACTCTGTACGCCACCGCCAAGCACTACTTGCTGGGCAGGAATGACCTGGGCCTTACCGTACTTGATGCTGCTGCCGTGCAAACCGAAGGCGGCAATCATGTGCTGACCGCAAGCATTCATGCAGCCGCTTATTTTGATGTGGGCGTCTCCTTGACCGATCAACTCGGGGAAGTCGTCACGGACTACCTCTTCTAGCTGTGTTGCTAGCCGGGTAGCATTCGTTACGGCCAGGTTGCACGTATCTGAACCGGGGCAGGAGGTTACGTCCGCCAGGGTATCGAAGCCAGGCAATGAGAGACCAAGTGGCTTGAGTGCCAAATACAATACAGGCAAAGCCTCAGGATGTACGTAGCGCAGAATCAAGCCTTGGTTTACACTAAGTCGGGTATCATCACCAGAGAACTCAGAGAGAATATCGGCCAGCTTGTGGGCCGTAGGAACGTCCAGGTTGCCCAAAGGCACGCGGACTTTCACAGCGTACCAGGGCGCTTGCTTCTGTGCCACTACGTTGTGCTGTGTCCAGGCACGGTAGTCGGCTTGTTCCTCCTCTGGCAGCACCTCGGCAGTACCCTTGTAGGTGTTCAGCCGTGGAGTAGGGGTGAGCGCATCGATCACGATCGGATATTCGGTATAGCCCAACGTAGCTTGCTCTTCGGCCACGAGTGCCAAAAACTCATCGATGCCCCAATCTTTGATCAGAAACTTCAAACGGGCTTTGTGACGACGCTCGCGCTCTCCGTAGCGGTCAAAAATCCGCAAGGCGGCATCCAGGAACGGAATCAGGTGTTCCTCGGGCAGAAACTCAAAAGCCTTCTGAGCCAGGATGGCCTGAGCTCCCAAACCACCACCTACTACTACTTTGAAACCGCGCTCCGGGCCCATCACGCCATTGCGGATAACGGGAGTAAAGCCAAAATCGTGGATGTAAGTGAAGGCAGAATCCTTATCCGACGCCGAGAAAGCAATCTTGATCTTACGTCCCATTTCCCAGCCTACCGGGTGGCGCAGAAAGTACTCAAACGCCGCATGGGCGTAGGGCGTAATGTCGAAGGCCTCTTGAGGGTCTACACCGGCCAAGGGCGAACCTGTCAGGTTACGCACCGTGTTGCCACAGCTAGCCCTCAGGGTGATGCCCACTTGCTCCAGTTTCGTCCACAGGTCGGGGGTTTCATCCAAATTTACGTGGTGCAACTGGATGTTTTGCCGGGTGGTGAAGTGCAGATTACCGTGCCCGTATTCCTGGGCCAAATCGGCAATGGTGTGTAGTTGCTGGCCGGTTACCCGGCCGTAGGGCAGCTTGATGCGGACCATCTGTACGCCCGGTTGGCGCTGGCCGTATACGCCGCGCGTTAGCCGGAAAGCTTTGAATCGGTCTTCGTCAATTCCTCCCTGGCGAAAGCGGGCAATCTCCTCGCGGAGCTCCGTGATGTCGCGTTGTGCTTCTGCACTTAAGGGTTGGGGTGATACTTGCATTGTTCAAAGAAGAGTTTTAGAGAGATTGAATAAAAAAGGCCTCGGGAAGATGCTTCGCCGAGGCCAGGAGTATAGACAGGGTAGTATTATAAATCGGTCCTTCTATAGAATTCCAGGTTTGGCAAAGCTTTCAAAGTTGTATTTACAACTTTTGAGAATGTTGAGGCAACAACAGCAACAACATGTGGCCCAATGGTGCAGCTTCAATATACTGCTAGTAGAGGAAATGGAGGAATGGTACGGAACCATAGGCAAGAGGATTTTGGATGTATACTGAGAGTTGTAGAGTGTGAACTGAACTATTCCACCTAGGGAATGGATTCACAGTCAGCCGATTAGCAGCAACAACAACAGCAACAACTCGCCTTGCCTGATACGAGAGATTCGTAGGAGAGGATAGTACCGGAAATGTTCTTGTAAACGTTCATGATCTTACGTTTTATATTCTCCAATTTATTTTGGATCAGGAGTTAGCACCTTTCCCGAGCGGTTAGGTTGCTAGCGCTTCATAGAGCCTGTCTCTCAGCGCTTCTGTATAAAAGCAGATCACTACATTGTGTAGCGATGATTCAAAGGTGCAAGACGAAACTTTTCTTTCCAAACCTTTCTGAAAACTTTTTTCAAACTGTCGTCTTGCTTACCCAATACCAGGGCGGGGATTACAATTATTGAAATTGCACTTTTCTAAGCAAATGGTGTTGAATACGTGTTTTTCACTGAATATTTTGGCAAATGGTATGCCGGCATAGAATTCAAGGAGGTTGAAAAATTATTTTTTTGAAGATTTCATAACAGCCCATGATCATTTTATCATTTGTTGCTTTAAATCGTTTATTTCATTGAAATACTCTTAGCTGAAGGATTAACCAAAACACGCTTTGCTGGATGCTCAGCTGATCTCTTTGTTGCCTTGTCAACCTGCTAATGTTCTTACCCCGGAAATAATTGAACCGTGCTTGTTTATCTTTGAGGTATGACAGACCGTTCTCTGCGCTACTTTAACACTTCGGGACCCAATATCCCAAAGGAGCATTATACCCTTGAACGAAAAGAACTAGTGGCTCGTGGGGTAGTTCAAGTGAAGCGAAAGCGATATTTTACCATCTGGGCTCCCAGACAGGGCGGCAAGAGCACCTACTTTCGGCTACTAACTACCGAGTTGAGGCGAGAAGGCTATCAGGTAGTGCATGTGAACTTTGAAAACTACCGCAATCGGGGAGCCGAAGCCCCTATGCATCGGCTTTGTAAAGCTGCCGAGGCAGAGTGGGGAGTTACTTTTGCTACGGACAATGTGGTGGACTGGGAGAGGCCAGTAGAGGCAGAGCGGGAGGCAAAATGGGTGCTAATTGTAGATGAGATTGAGGGTCTTAATCCGGAGTTGCTCCCTGATTTTCTTCACACCATTAGGAACCTATACCACAGCCGTCAGAACCACGCACTCAAGAGCGTGATTTTGGTGGGGGTGAGCAATTTGGCCGCCGTAATCCAGGACAACAGCAGTCCTTTCAACATCACGGACCAGTTTGATGTACCCTACTTTACCCAAGAGGAGGTGTTTGAATTGCTGGGGCAGCACGAAAAAGCGACAGCTGCCATGGGAAGCCCCCAGATATTCGCTCCTTTGGTAAAGGAGAAGATTGCTTACATCACTGCTGGTCAGCCGGGCTTGGTGAATGGCTTTGCTGCCAAATTAATTGATGACTATCCTCAAGAGCCCACCTTTACCTTGAAGCACTTTTATGCAGTAGAGGACTGGTATGTACGCAAAGCATTGGAAAAGAATACGGCTAACATTATCAATAAGGCGAAGAAATACCGCCGTATGGTGGAGGAATTACTGTTCCTGGAAAAGCAGGTCACCTTCATGATAGACGATCCTGCTATTAAATATCTATACACCCAAGGAATCGTTACGGAGGGCAATCGGCAAGAAGTAACTTTTGGTGTGCCCCTCTATAAGAAGCGTTTGGAGAACGCCTTTGCCGTTAAGATCAACGGTGAAGACACGCAGTTCTTCAACAACGGTTTTGCTCACCACATGGGCTTTACTCCACAGGGTGGTTTTGACTGGCCAGCTATCATCACCGCTTTTCAGGACTACGTGCAGCGGCGTAGCTTTCGGTATTTCCGACACACCGACCCCGAGACCGGGCAGTACCTGACCTTGAAAGAAGCTTCGGTGGTGTATGCCTTTGAGGCTTTTGTGCAAACCTTACTTTTGGAGGTGGATGGCCGCAGTTATTTGGAAACCCATGCGGGACTTGGCAACAGTGATCTTATCCTCAATGTAGCCGGTCGGGAATCCGTATTGGAAGCAAAAATCTACCGCAGAGCGGGTCAGTACCGTCAAGGATTGGAGCAACTAAAACACTACGCTACGCGCATAGGCGCTCATGAAGCGGTGTATTTAGTTTTCATAGCCCAACACCATTCCTTACCACCAGAGATCATCGACCAAAAGGGTGATACCCTTACTCTCGAGAATGGGTCTCCGTTGTACATCTACCACGTAGCCTACGACGAGGAAAAGGATTTTTAGACCGCAAACCATGGGGCGTTGGCTAGTCAGTTCAAAGAAAAATGTGAGGTTGTGGTGATTTTTCCATCCCTTAAATTTCTTGTGACATTTTAATCGTTAACCATTTGAATGTCAGTGTGCTACACCTTTTTTATTGTTTCCGATAAGAATCTTTAGGCCATTTTTTTTGTAAATTCTGAAACAAACGAACAGACCTGTCTGTATAATGATGTATAAACACAAATGATAACCAATGAAAAAGCTTCCTGTAAAAGATCGGTTAGTAGCCACTGCCTCCAAGTTGTTTTATGAGCAGGGATACAACCGTACAGGAATCAATGAAATTCTGAAAGAGTCTGGGGTAGCTAAGGCTAGTATGTACCAGCACTTTCGCTCCAAAGATGAAATTGCCATTGCACATCTGAAATTTATGGACGTCAACTTTCGGTCTGCACTTACTCAGCGGGCCGAAAACCTGCCTAAGGGATCGGAGCGAATGATGGCTATCTTCCAGTTTGTTCATGATTTCTACCAGAAACCGGAATACCGTGGTTGTTGGAATCTGAATATGATTTCGGAAATACCCAAAGAGGATCAGGTTATCCTGAAGGAAATTCAATCTCAAAAACGGAGAATTAAGCGCTGGATAGAGGAAGAAGTGCAGGGAAATCTGCACGCAAAGGACTCTACCACGGTAGCAAATCAGTTATATCTGCTATTTGAAGCGGCCATGATGGAGAGCCAACTCTTTCAGGACGAGTGGCCGATAGTTACGGCCAAGGATTTAGCTCTTAAATTGATTCAAGCCAACGAATAAAAATTTTATCAATTAAGAACAGACTTGTCTGTACATACTAACCATAAACAAGACCAAAAGGTCACAAATGAAACCAATGATGAAAAAGTTTACACACTTGATTTTCACACTTGCCACTTGGATTGCCTTCGCCGGAACCGCATTTGGCCAATCCAACTCTACCTCTTACCAGACCCTGGAGGTAAACGGAATTGAGATTTTCTATCGCGAGGCTGGGCCTAAAGATGCTCCCACCTTGCTGCTGCTGCACGGATATCCCACCTCTTCGTATATGTACCGTGACCTGATCTCCGAGCTTGCGGATGAATTCCATCTCATTGCGCCTGATTATCCTGCCTTTGGCAGAAGTGAGCAGCCTTCCCCCGAAGTGTTTGATTACACCTTCGATAACTTGGCTAGTTTGATGGAGGAATTCGTGGAGCTGAAAGGCTTAACCAGCTACGGTTTGTACATCATGGACTATGGTGCACCGATTGGTTTCCGGCTGGCTACCAAGCATCCCGAACGTATAGAAAGCTTGATCATTCAGAACGGGAATGCCTACTTGGAGGGCTTAGAGGACTTCTGGAACCCCATCCGGGGATACTGGGAAGATGGCGAAACCAATGCGGGAGCCTTGGCCGCTTTCACGGGATTAGAAGGCACGCGCTGGCAATACATTGACGGGGTGCAGGACAGTACTTTGATAACCCCAGACACGTGGGAAATGGACTTGCGTCACCTAACCCGGCCCGGCAACACAGAGATTCAGCTGGCCTTGTTCTACGACTACCAGAACAACCTTAAGCTTTACCCGGAATGGCAAGCGTATTTGAGAGAATACCAACCGCGGACGCTCATCATCTGGGGCGAGAATGATTATATCTTCCCGGCAAGTGGAGCTTTGGCCTACCGCCAGGACTTGAAAGAAGTAGAAATTCACCTCTACGATACCGGGCATTTCGCGCTGGAAACTCACGCAGAGGAAATGGCGGGAGAGATTCGCAGCTTCTATTATAAGACAAACTATCTTTCTGATAGATTGGGTAGGAAGTAAGTCCAACTTACTCATTAGGTAAAAGGATCATTCTTTCCGTGAGGAAGGGGTGATCCCTTACTTTGTCAATGGCCCCATTTCTTCTTGGTGAACGTCGGTCATTGCGGTAACTATCGGACAGATTACCTAAGGAGATACCAGGCATGAAAATTGAAGTTCTTATATTCGTTTACGCACATCATCAATTTATCTAATACACCTACATTTTGGAAAAGGTATTTTTAGTCTTTCTCGGCCTGTTTTTGATTTCCATCCTTGCTGAAGCCTGGCACAGCCGAAAGCACGGCAAGGGCTGGTACAACAAGAAGGACAGCCGGGTCAGCTTGGCTTTGGGCGTATTCGGGGTGCTTACCCGTTTGGCCTTGAAAGGCGGCAGCCTTGCCTTCTGGATGCTGCTTTATCAATGGGCGCCCTGGGAGGTACCTCAGGTACTTTGGGCCTGGGTGGTGCTCTTTCTTGCCAATGAGTTTGTGTACTACTGGTTTCACCGCTGGAGCCACACCGTACCCTGGCTGTGGGCTACCCACGTGAGCCACCACAGCTCGGACTACATGAATTTTACCGTGGCTACCCGCACCCCCTTCCTCAATGCCATCTACCATACGTTATTTTGGGCCCCTTTGCCGCTGCTGGGCTTTCACCCCGTGATGATCTTTGCTGTGGAGCAGGTAAGCTTCTTCTTCGCCTTCTTCCAGCATACGCAGTGGATCCGCAAGCTGCCCGGCCTGGAATGGGTGCTCAATACCCCCAGCCACCACCGGGTGCACCACGGCAAAAATCCGCAGTATCAGGACCGTAACTTTGGCAACGTACTCATCATCTGGGACCGCCTCTTTGGTACCTTCACCCCGGAAGAAGAGCCACCCGTGTACGGCGTAGACGGCGACTTTGACCGCCATTCGCTCAAAGAGGTGATCTTTCACGAATGGAGCGCACTTTGGCGCAAGTGCAGGAAGCGGAAGGAGGGAAGCAAGGCTGTGAAAGCTTGATGCCATTTTCAAACGTAACTCTTCAAGCCTCCTATCTCAAAATACTCTGCATGCATAATTAATTCTTCGAGAAGTAGTCGGAAGGTTTGGGCCTGACGGTTATCTTGCAGCTTTTGCGAAAACCGCTTTCCTATGTCTACCAACCGAGAAGACTTTGTTACCCTGGAAAAGCACGGGGATGTAACCGTGATGGTACTGGACGCCAAGAACGAGTCCATGAATATTGTATCGCCCTCCACCATGGAGATCTTGGGCGGCGTGTTCGAAGAGCTGGAAGCGGACGATTCCGTAAAAGCGGTAGTCATCATTAGCGGCAAGAAAGACTTTATTGCGGGGGCGGATATCAAGGCGTTTGCCATTGAGAAGAAGGGGGATTTTGAGCCCATTCAGAAGCGAGGGCACGATATGCTCATGCGTCTGCGCAACGGGAAGAAGCCCGTAGTAGCGGCCATCCACGGGGCAGGGGTAGGGCTGGGCACCGAACTGCCTTTGGCTTGTCACGCCCGCATTGCATCTAACAGCCCTAAGACCTTTATGGGCCTGCCTGAGGTGAAGATTGGGCTGCTGCCTGGTGGAGCCGGTACCCAGTTGCTACCTCGCCTGGTTGGTTTGCAAGGCGCGCTAGACATGATTCTGACGGGTAAGAACATTTACGCCTACAAGGCCAAAAAGATGGGCTTGGTAGACGACGTAGTGGAGCCCGATAAGCTAAAAAGGGCGGCCATCATCATGGCGGAGCGGCTGCTCAAGAAGCCCATGGAGCGCAAAGGCAAGAAGGGGTTCATGAACTGGTTTTTGGAGAAGACGCCTGTGGGGCGCAACGTGGTGTTGAAGCAGGCTGGTAAAATGGCCATGAAGCAGAGCCAGGGAAACTA
>DMST01000410.1:10544-13312 GCA_003454975.1 Cytophagales bacterium
CCCGGCCATTCCAGCCATACTAGACTGTATAGAAACGGGGGTAAAGAAGGGACTAGAAGCGGGCCTGGCCAAGGAGCGGGAACACTTTGAGGCGCTCATGCTAACACCCGAGAGCAAAGCCCTGCGCTCGTTGTTTTTTGCTACTACCGACAATAAGAAGAATCCCTACGGCAAAAGCGAACGTGAGATCCACACACTGGGCATGATCGGTGCCGGATTTATGGGAGCAGGGATCGCCGAGGTGAGTGTGACCAAGGGCGTGAACGTACTGCTGAAAGACATCGCTCCTGAGACTTTGCAAACGGCTCAGTCGCAGATTTGGAAAAGCTTGCAGAAGAAGGTGAAGCGCCGGGCGCTGAGCAAACCCGAAGCCCAAAAGCAGATGGGCAACCTACAGCCCCAGCTGGACTACCGCGCCTTTGACCAGGCAGATATGGTGATTGAGGCGGTGCTGGAGAAGATGGACCTGAAGAAAGTAATCATCAAGGACATAGAGGAGCACAGCCCCGAGGACGTGATCATCGCATCGAATACCAGCTCGCTGAGCCTAACGGAGATGGCGCAAGCGGCCAAAAAGCCGGAGAACGTAATCGGCATGCACTACTTCAGCCCCGTACCGAAGATGCCCCTCCTCGAAATTGTAACCACCGAACAAACCAGCAAAGAGGTGATCTCGGCATGCTATGACTTTGGCCTGAAGCAAGGCAAAACGGTGGTGGTAGTAAAGGACGGCCCCGGCTTCTACGTCAACCGGATTTTGGGACCTTACCTGAACGAATGCCTGCTGCTGGTAGACGAAGGCGCGGCCTTCGACGTAGTAGATAAAGCACTGATTAAGAAAGGCTTCCCCGTAGGCCCAATCACCCTGCTGGATCAGGTTGGGCTGGACATCTCGGCGCACGTGACCGAGGTGACGCGCCCGCTGTTTGAGCCGCGCGAAGGCTTCAAAACCACCCCTGCGGTGACACAGATGTACGAGGCGGGGCGCCTGGGCCGCAAGAACGGCCAAGGATTCTACACTTATGATCCTAAGAGCAAGAAACGCAAAGGGCCCGATCAGTCGGCCTACAAGTTCTTCAACGGAAACGGTGACAAGAAAATCCCTTTGGAGGATATGCAAAACCGCGCCGTGCTGGCGATGCTCAACGAAGCGGTGATGTGCCTGGAAGAGGGCCTGATTGCCAACCCTACGGACGGTGATTTGGGGGCGGTATTCGGCATTGGCTTCCTACCCTTCACGGGTGGTCCTTTCCGCTACCTGGATAGCTGGGGTCCCGCCAACGTAGTCGCCGAGATGGAACGCCTGCAGCAGCTGTACGGTACTCGCTTTACACCGCGTCCACTATTGGCCGATAAAGCTCAGAAGGGAGAGTTATTTCATCAGGGGTAACTAAGTTCGCATTTCCAATGCGAGTTGAAGATCACGCTGGCATTCGGAGATGCCAGCGTGCAGAACTTAATGGGGCCTACCGGATATATACCTCTTTAACTACCGCTCGGCCCCTTATCACTTCATTTTCGTATATTTCTGTATGATTACTGTAGACGTCAATAAGTCATATACATACGCAGATTATTTGAAATGGTCTTTTGAAGAGCAAGTGGAGCTAATTCGAGGTAAAATATTTCCCATGATTCCAGCTCCAGCACGACGTCATCAACAAGTATCCAGAAATCTTGGTAGGCAACTAGATCGCTTTCTAGAACCCAAAAAGAGTTGTGAACTCTACTACGCCCCCTTTGATGTGCGGCTTCCTAAGCTCGGCAATACTAAGGACGAGGAGGTAGTCAATGTAGTCCAACCAGATATCTGTGTGGTATGTGATCCTTTTAAACTAGATGATCGGGGCTGCCTGGGAGCCCCGGATTTGACCATTGAAATCTTGTCTCCCAGTACGAGCGAGAAGGACCTAACACACAAATACTCCCTCTACGAGGAAGCAGGGGTAAAGGAATACTGGACAGTATTTCCTTTTGAGGAGATCGTACAGGTGTATGTTCTAAATTCTAATGGAAAGTATAACCCCAGCATAACCTACACGAGAAGCCAGAAGGTTCCAGTTCACATATTCAATGGAGAACTAGTGGTGGATTTGGAGAAGGTTTTTAATTCCTGATCGAGTTTGTCATCGGCTCATTGCCTCATCACCTCATTAGCTAACCAGCTCACCGACTCCTTCGCAGCTTGGTTACCACCCCGTGTAGCCCCTCTACGTCATGTGCGGGCGCATAGAGATCAATGTACGGCCAAGCCGTTTTAAGGCCTGCTACCTCAGGCACTTCGTTCACATCCTTGGCTAAAGGATTGATCCAAATCACCTTTCCAGCACGTTTGTGGATGGCCTTCATGGCCTCTTCTAGCAGATCCATTTCCCCGGTATCCCATCCGTCGCTCATCACAATGACTACCGTTTTGGAGTTGAGCAGGCGTGTATACTCCGTAGCCAGCGTATGTAGGCTGGCCCCAATGCGTGTACCGGCCGACCAGTCGTCTACGTAGTCCGTGAGGCGTTGCAGAGCATCCCGCAGCCTGCGACCCTTGAGGTGCCGCGTCACGCGAGCCAGCTGGGTGCTGAATACAAACGTTTCTAGCTGGCGATGACTGCTCTGGAAGCCCCACAGCAGTTGAATGATAAACCGACTGTAGATTTCCATGCTCTTGCTCACATCGCATACCAGCACAATATTGACCGTGCGCGGCTTGGGATGGGCGTACCAAAGGTCTACGTAGTCGCCCCCCTTGCGCAAGCTCTCGCGCATGGTCTGGC
>DMST01000410.1:13363-16993 GCA_003454975.1 Cytophagales bacterium
CCGTTGGGGCTGTACCCGGCGATGCGGTCGATTGGCAAGGGCCTGGGTAATCAGGCGCAAAATGCGCAGTAGCTCCGCGCTTTCCTCCTTGCTAAACACACTTAGGTCAGCTCGGTCGTGCGTTTGCCCGGTACTGTAGCTAGCTACCTCCTTGGTCTCCCGCTCCTTGTTGCCGTACAGCCAGTCTTTAAGTACTTCCAGGCTGGGCGGTTTGGGCTTAGAAGAAGACTGGGGACTTTCTTCCGGTGCGCCGTCCTTCACTTTGCTGTCCACGGCCCGGTCCAGTTCCTTCCAGTATTGCGAGTACAAATCATCGAAAGCCACCAACTGTCCGCGACTTTTCACCAGCATGGCCCGCAGCGCTTCGCGGAAGCGGTAGTTGTCCTTCCAGGGAATATGTTCTAGCGCATGCAGTGCATCTACCTCTTCCTGTGGGCCCAGAGAAAACCCATGCTGTCGCAGGTGACGGCAAAACTGTATGATGTGGTGGGAGAGTGAGGTTTGGCGTTGCAAAGGAGGTCAGTTTAGGTATCAACCTAAGTTGTAATCAATTGGTTTTATAGGCCCTTCGTAAGCTTGTGCCTTGCCGTCCCATTACAGGTTTTACAGTGAAATGAGGGTAGGAGGTAGGCTACCCCCGTTTGCGCTTACTTGAGTCACGCACTACCAGACGCGTATTAAGCACCCGGGTTTCGTGTACTACGGACTGGTCCGCCTGGCCCAACCGTATCTCGTTAATGAGCATGGTAGTGGCCGTTTTACCAATCTCCGTCCCCGGCTGGTGTACCGTACTCAAAGGAGGATCTACCACCGAGGAGACGAACCAGTTACTAAAACCGATAACAGCCATTTGATTGGGAACGCTGATGCCCGACTCGCGCAGTGTTTGCATAACTCCCAAAGCCACCAAATCGGTAACGGCATAGATCCCATCGGGCGGGTGGGGGAGGGAAAGCAATTCACTGGTGGCCGTGGCCCCCTCAGCTAAATCTACCCTATATGTATTCTTGATGAGTTCCTCATCTACAGGCAGATGATGCTTGAGGAGGGCATCCTTATAACCCTCAAGCCGCTCTTCAGCATTCTTAACACCTTGCGGACCACGAATGTGGGCTATCCGGGTACAACCCTGCACTATCAAGTGCTCAGTCGCCTGGAAGGAGCCCTGATAGTCATCTACCACTACCTTGGAAACATCCAGATCATCCGTGACTTTATCATACATCACAATGGGAATGCCCAAATCGAGGTACTCTTGTAAGTGTGCAAAATCCGTGGTGGAATTAGCATGACTAATCAGGAGACCATCTACCCGAGCACTAAGTAGCATGCCTACATCCCGGCGTTCCCGTTCAAAATCTTCATTGGACTGGCAGATCATCACCGTATAGCCTTGCTCTTCAGCAATTTCCATTACTCCTTCTATAATAGAAGAAAAGAAATGGTGCACCACCTCCGGTATCATCAATCCAATGATATTGGATTGGTTTTTCCGAAGATTCATGGCCAAGGGATTGGGTCGATAGCGCATCTCCTCGGCTAGTTCTAATACGGCCTCTTTTGTTTCGGGTCGAATATCCGGGTATCCACGCAATGCCCTGGATACCGTAGCTACACTTACCCCCAGCTTGGCGGCAATGTCTTTCAACGTAACAGGTTGCTGTTTCATGAAAAGTGTTCCGAAAATCTTTCGGAAATATTATTTGGTCTTCGATGTATGTGCAGAATAATTCCAAAACTAAAACGTTTTCGGAGTTTTAAAAACCCACTCTTTAGATTGAATCTAAATTAGATGTCGAAAAATTACCGAAAACCGTAACGAAAACGTTTGCAATATAAAATAGTCTTTTTTTGAGTCCTTAGAAATTTGCCCCTCGGTTGGGAAATCTTTAAAATGGTCTCGTCAAAGGATGTGGATTTTAAGCATCTGACAAGGATTATTTCAAAAACCGAAAAATTGGCAAAGAACGATTAGGTAATTATGATCGCCTAAATCACTCTTTAACCCAATAAAACCTAGGCCCGCTGCATGGATAACTTTTCGCTGAGTAGCATCGATCTGATCATCATTGTGGTGTACATCATCGGGGTGATTGTGTACGGATTGTTAAAAGCCAAGCGGTCGAGTTCCGAAGAATACTTTCTAGCGGGCCGTAATATGACTTGGCCTATTGTGGGCATCTCTTTGTTTGCTGCCAATATCGGCTCTCATACCCTCATTGGTCTTTCCTCCGATGCCTTTAACGGCAACTTCTCGGTCTACAATTATGAGTGGATGGCCACCGTAGTATTGGTGTTCTTCGCCATCTTCTTCCTACCCTTCTATTTAAGGAGTAAAGTGTACACCATGCCGGAGTTTCTGGAGCGGCGGTATGATAAACGAAGTCGGTATTTCTTCTCTGGCCTTACCATCATCGGAAATGTAATTGTTGATACCGCAGCTGGCCTCTATGCAGGTAACCTTATACTAAAAATCATCTTTCCGGAAGTATCCAGCATTGTTATTATTATCTGTCTGGCTTTTGCTGCGGCAGCCTATACTATACCAGGCGGGCTCAATTCCGTGGTACAAACCGAAGTCATTCAGGCCATATTATTGATTGGTGGCTCCATCCTGCTTACCTACTTCTGCTTCTCGGAAGTAGGCGGATGGAGCGGTATGATGGCTGGCCTAACCGATGCCTCCACCAATGGAGTATTGTCCAAATCACCTGCCGATGCCATGAGCTTGGTACGGCCTTTAGAGGACTCATTTATGCCCTGGACCGGGCTTGTATTTGGCGTTCCCATCCTGGGCTTTTACTTCTGGGCCAACAACCAATTTATGGTACAGCGTGCGTTGGGTGCCAAAGACTTGAATCATGGCCGTTGGGGAGCCCTCTTTGCCGGGTTGCTCAAGTTACCCGTGGTCTTCTTTATGGTATTGCCAGGTACCGTAGCCATTGTGCTTTTCGGTACTCTGGATATTTCGGCTCTTAATTATTACATCCCCACGGAGGCAGGGGGCACGGAGCTATGTACTCGTTTGGGCGATTGCCCCAATATGACGTATCCAGTGCTGATCTATAACCTACTACCAACCGGTATTTTAGGATTGGTGATTGCCGGATTACTAGCGGCCATGTCATCAAGCATTAGTGCTACGCTCAATTCTGCCAGTACCCTGATTACCATGGACTTTGTGGCCAATATAAACCCCAACCTTTCCAGCAAACAGCTGGTTCGTGTGGGGCAGATTGCCACCGTAGTCTTGGTGATCTTAGCGGCTGCCTGGGCCCCTCAGATCGAACGATTCTCTTCTTTGTTCGAATACTTGCAGATCGTCATTGGCTTAATTGCTCCACCGGTAGTAGCCGTGTTCTTGCTAGGATTATTTTGGAAACGAGCCAATGGTAATGGGGCACTTGCTGCTTTGATAATAGGGTTTGCCTTCGCTGTACTATCCTTGGTTAGTACTATGGGTGCGGACAATGAATCGTTGAGCTTCCTGGAAATCGAAGGGCTTAATGAAGTGCATTTTCTCCACAAGGCTCCGCTTATTCTTATTGGATGTCTACTGGTAGGTGTAGTAGTAAGCCTTGTTTCGGCGGCCCCTTCTGCGGATAAGCTAAAAGATATGATTTGGACCCC
>DMST01000410.1:17039-21343 GCA_003454975.1 Cytophagales bacterium
AGCTGCGGGGTACTCCCTGGTACAAAAATTTCAGGATTCTGGCCATTATTCTGTTGGTAGTGACAGCGGTCGTGGTAGGAGCCTTTTGGTAATTATGAAAAGAGATTACGACTATTTTGAATAACCTAAACATTTGGTGCTATATGAATAATTTTTACAGACTGGTAACAGGGGTTGCCGTCTGCTTGCTGTTTCTGGCGAGTACTACTGTGTACGCACAGCGGACCGTACGGGGAACGGTAACGGATGCAACCGACGGATCTACCCTACCGGGGGTAACGATTCGCGTGAAAGGTACCGGATCCGGTACCACTACTGACTTGGATGGTAACTACTCCATTCAGGTAAATGCTGGAAACGTGCTGGTATTCTCCTCAGTAGGATATGTAGAGCAAGAGGTGGATCCAGGAGCTCGCTCAGTAATTGACATATCCTTAGCGCAAGACATCGCACAATTGGGTGAAGTAGTTGTAGTTGGGTATGGTGTACAAGAAGCACGGGACGTAACGGGTTCCATGGCCTCTTTGGATGCCAAGGACTTCAACGCCGGGGTGATCAACTCACCAGATCAGTTGATTCAAGGTAAATTGGCCGGGGTACAAATTACCCCATCTAGTGGTCAGCCAGGTGGTGGAGTAAATGTTACCATCCGGGGAGCTAGCTCTATTCGGGCCAATAACAACCCTCTGTACGTGATCGATGGGTTTCCTGTAGACGGACGCTCTATTGGTGATGCTGGAGTGGACGAAGCTGGATTGGGCGGCGGAGCTGCTTCTAACCCACTGGCTTTCCTGAACCCAGATGACATTCAAAGCATTGATGTACTCAAGGACGCATCGGCTACGGCTATTTATGGTTCGCGGGGTGCAAACGGCGTTATCATGATCACCACCAAAAAGGGTGAGTCAGGCAAGGGCATTTTGACCTACAATAGCTTTGTTGGATTGGATCAGCTGCCAAATAAGATTGATCTGCTTACGGCTGACGAGTACGTACCTGCTGCCGTGGCGGCTGGAGCTACGGCTTCTGCAGTAGATTTTGGTGGCAGCACCGACTGGCAAGATGAGGTTTTCCGTAATGCCATATCGCACGGTCATTCCATTGGTTTTGGAGGGGGAAGTGAAAACTCTACCTACCGCATGTCTTTGAGCTACTTGGACCAAGACGGTATTGTGGAGACGTCCAATTTCACCCGTTTGACTGGACGGATCAACGGTTCGCACAAGTTCCTGAACGACCGAATTAACCTGGACTTCCAGCTTACTGCCTCGCAGAACTCCATCAACAACGTACCTATTTCCAACAACGCTGGCTTCCAAGGGTCACTCATTGGTGCTGCCCTACAAGCCAACCCTACCATTCCGGTACGGGATGCTGACGGTAACTTCTATCAAGGCTCCCAGAGTATTGGATCCGCGGTAATCAGTAATGATTTCCGTAACCCCATGGCAATGATTGAGTACATCACGGATGAGGAAAAGGTAACCCGTATCTTGGGTAACATAGGAGCGACGGTTAAGCTGACAGATAATTTTAAATACCGCATCAATGCTGGTGTGGACAATGGCGAGTCTGTTCGTCGGGTATTCTACGATTCACGGTTATTCTTCCCCGGTACTTCCTTGGAAAATGCCAACGGCCGTGCTACCCTGTACAACCGTTACTTGTCTAGCTCACTGTTGGAGAACTACGTAACATATGATTTGAACTTGGGCAATGCCGATGTAGAAATTCTGGCGGGACACTCTTTCCAGCAGTTTGCTAATCGTGGCCACCGCTTCTCGGTTACTAACCTGCCTACCGGTGATGTATTCTTAGGTTTCAACAATGTGGATGGTGGTACTTCTCCTGGTGGAGGTGACAATCCTTTCGCATCAGACGGTGAGATTTCACAGTTGCAATCTTTCTACGGTAGAGTAAATACCAGCATCCAAGACAAGTATCTCATCACGGCCACCTTGCGTGCGGACGGTTCTTCTCGTTTTGGACCAAACAATCGCTACGGATACTTTCCCTCGATTGCCCTGGGTTGGCGTATGTCTGAGGAACCCTTCATTCCTGACTTCTTTACCGATCTGAAACTCCGCGGTGGTTGGGGTGTAGTAGGTAACCAAGAAATCCTGAATGGCCTGTCTATCAACCGGTTCCAGATTGACAACACCTCTGGTTCACTTACTTTATTGGCATTTGGTAACCCAGATATCAAATGGGAACAGACCAGCCAGTTGAATGTAGGTTTTGACTTTGCAGTAATGGAAGGACGTCTGAGTGGTACCTTTGATTTCTTCAATAAGAACACTACCGACTTGTTGGCACAGTTCTTTACTGCTCAGCCAGCCTTTACCCAGTTTTTCTGGGATAACCTGGATGCAACTATCGTGAATACCGGTTTGGAATTCAGTGCTAGCTATGTGGCCGTAGACAATGAAAACCTGCGTTGGGATATCGGTGGTAACCTAACCTACCTACTCGTGAATGAAGTACGCGGCTTGGGAAGCACTTTCTTCAACACCGGTGAAATTAACGGTCAGGGTCTATCTGGTGCTTATGCACAGCGGATCACCGAAGGTCAGCCCTTGAATGTATGGTACATGCGTGAGTACACTGGCCTGGAAGGTGGCGCACAGCAATTTGCGAACGACGGACAGTTGTCTTTTGTAGGATCACCCCATCCTGATCTCATCTACGGTTTCAATACCGGTATATCGGCAGGTGCTTTTGACTTGAATGTAACCTTCAACGGTTTGGCAGGCAACCAAGTATATAACAATACAGCAAACGCTCTGTTCTTGAAAGGTGCGCTGGCCAACGGACGTAATGTAACTCAAGAAGTAGCCGATGTTGATGAGAACCGCCTTGAGGCTCCCATCCCATCTACTCGTTATTTGGAGGATGGCTCTTTCCTACGCTTGAACAACTTTACTGCCGGCTATAATATAGACATGAGTAATGTGGACGCCATTTCTAGCTTGCGTTTCTACGTGTCAGGTCAGAACTTGTTTGTGTTAACACAATACACAGGTTATGATCCTGAAGTGAATGTGAACAAGGCACTGAACGATATCCCTTCTACGGCTATCGATTATACGGGCTTCCCTCGGAGCCGTACCTTTCAGGCTGGCATCAATGTGAGATTTTAAATACCCGATGTGATGAATAAATCGATAAAATTAATTGTAAGTGTGGCGTTGGTATTCGGGTCGCTGACAGCATGTCAGCTCGAAGAAACGCTGCTTGACTCGGTGGTACAGGAAGACTTCACCCTCGATCCTGGATCCGTAGATCCCGAAACAGCACTAGATCCTATTTACAATTCCATGTCAGTAGCCCTCAATGGGCAAACGAGTGTAACCGCCCTAACTTTCCATTCTTCGGATGAGCTCATGGGCCCCACACGTGGCACTGACTGGTTTGACTTTGGTGTGTGGACCACCTTACATACGCACCAGTGGGATCCTACGCACCCTGAGGTTCTTAATGCTTGGAACAACCTACACCAAGGGGTAACCCGCGCCAACTTGGCGATCGGCAACACTACCGGTACTCCACAGGCACAGGCTACTGTGTTGCGGGCGTATCTCATGTGGCATTTGGTTGATCTTTTCGGTCAGGTACCTTTCCGTGAGGTGGACAATACCGACTTCGTTTCTCCTCCTGATGTACTGACTCGTGCAGACGCTACTGCTCGGATTATTGCGGATTTGGAATCGGCTATTGCTTCCGATGACTTGCCTAGTAAGGCAGACGGTGTATATGACCTCCCTACCGTAGAAGCGGCTCAAGCCATTTTGGCTCGGGTACTGCTCAACAAATTTATCTACGAGGGATCAGCCGATGCCGCTAGCGCTGACATGGCAGCTGCCATGGCTGCTTGCGATGCGGTAATCAATTCTGGGCAATTCAGCCTGGCCACCAATTACTTCGTGGACAACTTCGGGGTAGACAACCAAAATTCACCGGAAAGCATTTTGGTTCTGCGCAATGAATCAGGCGATAACCGGGGTGCACCTTTTGGTTCTCGCTATTACATGACCTTGCATTACAATCAGAATCCTGGTGGATGGAATGGATTTACAACGCTGTCTGATTTCTACAGCAAGTTTGATCAAAGCGATGCGCGGTTCTACGGCGCGCCTACTGAATCCATGGCTTCCAATAGTGGTCTGCACTTTGGCTTTTTAGAGGGACAGCAAGTAAACTCTTCTGGAGACGACCTGACCCAACGTGACGGTAATCCACTGGCTTTCTCTGCTGATGTGCCCATTTCGGGTGCTTCCGAAGAAAAGGGTATTCGGGTGATCAAG
>DMST01000410.1:21413-44949 GCA_003454975.1 Cytophagales bacterium
ACTGATTATCCTTTGATTCGCTATGCAGACGTAATTCTGATGAAAGCAGAAGCCGCATGGCGCTCTGGTGACAACGGTACTGCCCTCAGCCTGATTAATGAGGTACGTGCTGCACGTGAGTTGGCAGATATCACCAGTATTTCTGCTGATGGTCAAGAGATCCTGGACGAACGCGGTTTCGAGTTCTACTGGGAAGGAATTCGCCGTACTGACCTGATTCGATTTGGTAAGTTCAACGAGGCCTGGAATGAAAAACCTGCTTCCGATCCTTCTCGGAACTTGTTCCCCATTCCTCAGCCCGCCGTTGACACTAACCCTAACTTGGCCCAAAACGACGGATACTAAGATTATTACCTCTTCATAATGAGCAGGTGGCTTCACGGCCACTTGCTTTTTTTGTGCCTAATGGGTGTATCTTCGAACCATTAGGTAAGCCAATCCTTTCTCGCACATCGATCTATGCCGAAGAAGCTATTTCCTGGATTACTTCCGGTCCTACTTTTGGGTGCATGTCAGAGCGCCCCCCCTGCGGCTGATACCCTTTTTTCCTTGATGCCAGCAGGCTATACGGGCGTTGATTTTGCCAATACCCTCTCCCTCGATGAATCCTTCGACGTGTTTCGCTATCGAAATTACTACAACGGTGGGGGCGTTGCCCTGGGGGATGTAAACAACGATGGCCTCACGGATATATACCTGACGGCCAATATGTTGCCTAACCGGCTGTTTCTCAATCAAGGGAATTGGCAGTTTATAGATGCCACCGAAACCGCTGGTGTGGCGGGTACCAAAACCTGGGCAACCGGGGTCAGCATGGCCGATGTAAACGGAGATGGCTGGTTGGATATATACGTCTGCAATTCAGGAAACCCAGAGGGAGGGGATAAAGAGAACGAACTGTTCATCAACCAACAGGACGGTACCTTCCATGAGGAGGCAGCGGCCTACGGATTGGCCGATGGTGGTTTCTCCACCCACGCTGTGTTTTTTGACTATGATTTAGACAACGACTTGGACTGTTACGTCCTCAATAATTCCTTCCGTCCAGTAAATGAATTTGGCCTTACCAACATACGAGAGGAACGAGACGAACTGGGAGGAGACAAACTCTACCGAAATGATAATGGACAATTTACGGATGTAAGCACCGAAACGGGGATCTACGGCAGTGTGATTGGCTTTGGCTTGGGTGTAACGGTAGGGGACGTGAATGTAGACGGCTGGCCCGATATCTACGTTTCCAATGACTTTTTTGAGCGCGATTACCTATACATTAACCGGGGAGACGGTACCTTCTCTGAAGAGCTTACCGAACGTATCAACCACCTGAGCCATTTTAGTATGGGTGCCGATGTGGGCGACTTAAATAACGATGGCTCGCCGGAGCTATTCGTAACCGATATGCTGCCCGCGTCGCAACAACGGTTGAAATCGCTCACCAAATACGACACCTACGACTTCTACCAGGCCAAGGTTCAAAATGGATACCATGAGCAAGTGATGCGCAATACGCTTCAGCTCAACAATGGAGATGGTACTTTTCGAGAAATTGGTCAGTATGCAGGGGTACATGCCACGGATTGGAGCTGGGGGGCGGTACTCACCGACTTTGACAATGATGGGACCATGGAGATTTTCGTGGCAAACGGAGTCTACCGTGATGTTACCGATCAAGACTTTATCGACTACCTCGCTAACGAAGAAAACATGCGGCAGGCTATCGAAACCGGTTCGGTGGACTTCAGCAAGTTTGTAGACCAGATGCCCTCTCAAAAGATTCCCAATTTTCTGTTTCATCGGGGAGAAAACATGGCTTATGCCGACAGTGCATCGGCATGGGGGCTTGCCGATCCTAGCTTCTCCAACGGTTCGGCCTACGGCGATCTGGATAATGATGGAGATCTCGATTTGGTGGTGAATAATGTGAATCAGGAGCTATTCCTATACCGGAACAATTCGGAGACCGTACGCGCCAATAATTGGCTAAAAGTGAAGGCAGTAGGTGAGGGGAAGAACCCGTTCGGAATAGGGGCTAGTATTGCCGTGTACACACCTGAGGGCACCTTTTTTCGTGAAAATATGCCCATGAGAGGCTTCCAGTCTTCCATGGACTACGGCCTGACCATCGGGCTAGGACAAAGCCAGAGTGTTGACAGTGTGCTGGTGACCTGGGGACCCGAGCGAAGACAGACACTCACGGGAGTAACGGTTAATACCACCTTGGAAGTAAAACAAGCAGATGCATCGTCTCAACCGCCTATTGGGGAAAGTGGTATTCAAAGACGGTTCGTTCGTCAGGAAAATCTACTTCACTTTGAGCATTCAGAGAACGCCTTTGTGGATTGGGACCGAGAGCGGATGATCTATCACATGCTGTCTACCGAAGGTCCCGCACTCGCCAAGGGTGACGTGAATGGTGACGGTCTGGAAGACGTATTCCTCGGTGGGGCTGTGGGCCAGGCCGGTCAGGTGTACTTGCAGCAGCGAGATGGTTCTTTCGCCGCCCGGTTGTACCAAGAAGACCTCACTGCGGCAGCGGGCCAAGAAGACATTGATGCAGCATTGTTCGATGCAGACGCTGATGGCGATCTGGACCTATACGTAGTCCGGGGCGGAGGGCAGTTCGTCGAGAACCATCCTTCACTGCAAGATGGATTCTACCTGAACAACGGCCAAGGCACCTTTGTGGCTAGCCGAACTATTCCTCGCTACGCCCAAGCTGGCGCGTGTGTGTCTCCTGCTGACTATGATGGGGATGGAGACATTGACCTTTTTGTGGGTATACGGCATATTCCTGGAAAATACGGACTAGCCCCGGGTAGCCATTTGTTGCAGAATGACGGCAAGGGCAACTTTACGGATGTAGGCAACACACTAATGTTCGGTTTGGAGTCCATCGGCATGATCACAGAGGCCGTATGGTCTGATTATGATCGGGATGAGGATTTGGACTTGATGATTGTAGGCGAATGGATGCCACTGGTGATTTACAAAAACACGGGGCAGAACTTCGAACGGCTCAATAATGTGCCCGGGCTCGATAAGTTGAATGGATGGTGGAATGCACTAACGGTAACGGATTTGGACGGAGATGGTGATGAGGATTACCTCTTAGGCAACTGGGGTGAGAATACTCGCTACCGCGCCAAAAAGAATGAACCGCTTTCTCTTTACATCAAGGACATAGACCAGAACGGTACTCTGGACCATATTTTCTCCCAATATTCGAATGGAAAGCCCTATACCATTGCCCTCAAGCATGACCTGGAGATGCAGCTCAATTACATGAGCAAGCGCTTTGTGTACTACAAGGATTTTGCTGGCAAATCCATCGACTCAGTATTTAATGAGAGGGAGTTAGTAGATGCCATCCGGCAAGATGTATACACCCTGCAATCCGTGGCCGTAATCAACAACGACGACGGGAGTTTCCAAGTGACACCCTTGCCCGAGGCTGTGCAATATGCACCGCTGTTTGCCATCACACCCATAGGCTGGGTAGGAGATGAGCAGCATTATTTGCTTGGAGGAAACTTTGATGGAGTAAAGCCAGAGGAAGGCGGTTACGCTGCCAATCCTGGGCTAGTGCTCACGTACTCTGACGACGACGGCTTCGGAGTGCAATTTCCCCAAGAAACAGGATTTGACGTAAGCGGTGAGGTGCGGGCCATCGAAATTGTAGATGGCAAGCACATAGTGGTGGCACAAAACGACGATGCAGTAGTGACCTTTCAATACGAGAACGAATGAAGACAACGAAAAGGCATTTAGCCCTGTGGGGAATCGTTTTGATGGGCTTGGTTGGGGCATGTACCAGTCCGGAAGGGCCTAAGCGGTTTACTTTATTGACAGCCGAAGAAACGGGAGTAACTTTTAGCAATAAGCTGGAGGAAAGCCTTTCCTTCAACATCTTCAACTACCTCTACTTTTACAATGGTGGTGGCGTTTCTGCTGGTGATGTGAACGGCGACGGCTTGGTTGATCTCTATTTCACGGCCAACCAGCACCATAATGCCCTGTACCTGAACCAAGGGGATTTCAAATTTAAAGAGGTGACCGAAACTGCCGGAGTTGCCGGAATGGGTGGCTGGACGACCGGAGTTACGATGGCGGATGTAAATGCCGATGGCAAGTTAGATATTTATGTTAGCCAGCTGGGTGACTATCAGCATATTAGCGGGCGGAACCAGCTTTATATCAACCAAGGAAACAACGCTGAGGGTGTACCCACTTTCAAGAATGAAGCGCGAGCCTTTGGGCTGGAACTACGGGGTTTTTCTACTCAGGCTGCCTTCTTTGATTACGATCGGGATGGTGATCTGGATTTGTACCAACTAATGCACTCAGTGCATAGCAATGGCACCTTTGGGAGCAGCGATATGCGGTACGAGAAACACAACCTAGCTGGGGACCGTTTGCTCCGCAACGATGATGGGGTATTCACGGATGTAACCGATAGCTCAGGCATTTATAGCAGCGCCTTGGGCTACGGTTTGGGCATTGCCATCGGTGATGTGAACCGTGACGGCTGGCCGGACATCTATATCGGCAACGACTTCCATGAGGACGATTATCTGTACATCAACAATGGAGACGGCACTTTCACAGATCAGCTACAGGAGCAATTGCGGCATACTAGCCGCTTCAGCATGGGCAACGACCTGGCCGACTTCAACAACGATGGCTGGCTAGACATCCTAAGCCTGGACATGCTGCCCAATGACTACGAAAAGCTGAAAGCAAGTACAGCCGAGGATCCGTACAACGTATACCATCAAAAGCTGCGGCAAGGCTACTTCTATCAGTACGCTCGCAATAAGCTGCAGCTCAATCAGGGCAACGGCCACTTTAGTGACATTGGCTTGATGACGGAGACCTTTGCGACAGACTGGAGCTGGAGCGGTCTGATGACCGATCTGGATTTGGACGGCCGCAAGGACATTTATATTGCCAACGGCATTAAGCGTCGCACTACCGATCAGGACTATATCAGCTACGTAAGCAGTGAAGCCGTGAAAAACCGCCTCAAGGGAGACCTGACGGAAAAGGAGCTAGAATTGATTGGTTTGATGCCAGAGGTGAAGATTCCCAATGCGGTATATCAAAACGAAGGTAGTTTGTCCTTCAAAGATGTATCCGAGGCCTGGGGCCTCAACCAGGAAAGCTACTCAAACGGTGCCGCATATGCGGATTTGGATAACGACGGTGATCTTGATTTGGTGGTGAATAATCTCTCTGATTCCGCCTTCATCTTTCGAAATGAAACCATCTCTCCGTCACAAGAAACTACACCCAATTACCTAAAAATTGCTTTCGAGGGCCCCGACAACAACCCGCTTGGTATCGGAGCCGAGGTACGTGTAGAAACTGCTACCGGGACTCAGTTGTATACCCATTACCTTACGCGGGGTTTCCTTTCTTCGGTGGCGCCCGGTTTACTGTTTGGATTGGGTGAAGAACAATCCATTGAGCAGCTTACCGTTACCTGGCCCACCGGCGAGCAGCAAATTCTGAAAGATCCTGGAGTGAACGGTACCCTTACGTTGAGCTTTGAACAAGCTAACGGACCTGAGTTCGTACCAGCTTTAGCCACTCAAACTCTTTTTCAAAATGTGCCTGATGCCTTGGGAGTAAACTATACGCACCAGGAAAACTACCTGGTAGAGTTCAACCGGGAATTCCTGATGCCGCACATGGTCTCCACAGAAGGACCTGCTGTTACCGTAGGAGACGTGGACGGTGATGGCGATGAGGACTTTGTGGTAGGCGGAGGAAAGTGGCAAGCTGCAAGGCTATATCTGCAAACCGAGAATGGCTTTGTGGAGTCTGACCAAGCGGATCTAATTGCTGATAGTATATCCGAAAATGTAGCTCTGGAGCTAGCCGACGTGGATGGTGATGGCGACTTAGATCTGATTTCACTACCCGGAGGTAACGAATGGAATACCGGACATCCCAATACGCGGCCTCGCTTGTACCGTAATGACGGCGCGGGCTCCTTTTCGCTAGATGCCACTGCATTTCCTGAATCAGTGGCCCTACAAGGGGGTGCTCTCGCCATAGCTGATTATGACGGAGACGGACATCTGGATGTATTTCTGGGAGCACGTAGCTTACCCTACCATTACGGAGCTGTACCCTCAAGCTTCTTGTTAAAGAACAATGGAACGGGCCAGTTCGAAGATGTTACCCAAGAACTGTTGCCCGGATCTGGACAAGTAGGCATGGTTTGCGATGCCCATTGGGCTGATATGAACAGCGATGGTCGACAGGACTTGGTTTTAGCTGCCGAATGGGAATGGCCCGTGATTTTACTCCAAAATGAGCAGGGTGTTTTTGGTGAGGTGCATGCCCGGACGTACGGGTTCGATCAGGAGGGCCTCTGGAACACGCTGGTTCCATATGACATAGATAATGACGGTGATTTGGATCTGTTAGGTGGAAACCTTGGGTTGAATAGCAAACTAAAAGCTTCGGCTGAGGAGCCTATTCGTTTGTATGCCGAAGATCTGGACAACAACGGCTCGGTAGACCACCTGCTTACCTATTACGAAGAAGGTGAGGAATCGCTGTTTGCCACCAAAATGGAGATCACCCAGCAACTACTAGCAGTACAAAAGCGCTTCCCACAGTATACCGAATATGCTAAGGCATCTTTTGAAGACATCATTCCTGCCAACGATTTACGCGGTGTTTTCACTCGACGTGTCAATGAGCTACGTTCCGGAGCATTCATCAACAAAGGCGAGGGTCGTTTTACATTTGAGCCCTTTGAGCGGGCGGCACAAGTAGCTCCCATTGGAGTTTTCTTACCACTGGAAATAGAGAATGAACGGTACGTGCTAGCAGGCGGGAACTTCCACGCCACAAACATCCAATTTGGCCGATATGATGCCTCCTACGGAGTAGCCTTAGAGGTTCATCAGGACGGGAGCTTGCAAGCCGTTGCTTCGCGAGAAGCTGGACTGGAATGGGTAGGAGAGGTGCGTGATTTAGCGGCTATACAAGTGGGTACTCGTACCATAATACTCGTGGTGCGCAACAACGATACGCTACTCATGGTAGAACCTACGCCGAAAGTGGAAATGGATTTTCCAATCGCCAATCAGGAGTAGTATTATTGGAGGATAAACGCACATCACTTTTATCATGAAGAGTATTTTTCGTTGTACCCTGGCCTTGATCGCAGTAGCGGCGTGGGGCTGTCAGTCCGAATCCGTCGATTATCAGGCGGCAATGGCTAACCCCGAATACATGCACCGGGCCATGAAAGGCCTCACTGACCAGATCGTTCACGACATCTTCAGCCCACCCGTAGCAAGCCGTATCTATGCCTATAGCAGCATAGCTGCCTACGAAGCCTTGGTACCGAGCCATTCGGATCATACTACGCTAGCCGGCCAGCTCAACCAGTTTCAGGCAGTACCACAGCCTGCTGCTAACTTGGCTTATAGTCCAGAGTTGGCTGCCATTCACGCTTTCCTTACGGTAAGCCAGCCCTTAGTGCACTCCGGTTCTTCACTGGCTAGCTTCCGCGATGCCTTGTACGAGACCATAAAGGAGGAGACAAGTATTCCTCAGGCAGACTTTGATAACTCCTTGGCATACGGCAATCAGGTGGCTGAACACATCAAGGCGTGGATGAGCAAAGACGGCTATGCCGAGACACGGACCTTCCCTAAATACACCATCCGTCCGGAAGAAGCCTACTGGAAACCTACGCCTCCCGATTATATGGAGGGCATTGAGCCTAGCTGGAACAAGCTACGCACCTTTGCGCTGGACAGCGCTACCCAGTTCGTGCCCGCTCCCCCCACACCCTTCGATATGGACCCTAATAGCTTGTTTTACAAGGAGCTAATGGAGGTGTACGAAACGGGAGTAAACCTGGACGAGGAGCAAACGGAAATTGCTAAGTTTTGGGACTGCAATCCCTACGTGAGCCAGCACTTTGGCCACGCCATGTACGCGGTGAAAAAGATTACACCCGGTGGACACTGGATCGGTATTACAGCCATTGCTACCCGCCAGGCTAAGGCAGACTTCATGAAGACTACGGAGGCTTACGCCTTGGTTTCGGTGGCTTTGGCCGACGCCTTCATCAGCTGTTGGGACGAGAAGTGGCGTAGCATCTTGGTGCGGCCCGAAACCCTCATTGCGGAGCACATCGACCGTGATTGGCGCCCCCTTTTGCAAACACCACCCTTCCCGGAATACACTAGCGGTCATAGTGTAATTTCTACTGCCGCTGCGGTTACCCTTACCGAACTGTTTGGTGACAACTTCGCTTTCTCTGATACCACCGAGGTAGAATATGGCCTGACGATACGAGATTACGAATCCTTTATGGCTGCCTCCCAAGAAGCCGCTATCAGCCGCTTATACGGCGGTATTCACTACATGCCCGCTATCTCCAACGGAGTGGCCCAAGGACAGGAAGTAGGAGAATTCATCAAAGGGGAGATCAGTACACGCAAGGAGCAGGTAGCTGAAGCTATTGATTAGATCGCTACGCTGCTAGATACTAGACGCTAGATTGCTTCGCTGTTAGATTTATAAAGGCTCTTAACTACTGGCTCGGAACATCCTAGTCCTCAGAAATGGAGATGAAGAAGGATAGTTCCGAGCCTAATTATTTTAGGTAACCTTACAACCGCTACACCTGTCTCCATTCCTACCCATTTCCAACTTGTCTTATTAGCCCATTGTCGCATTACCCCCTAGCCAGTCCTTCCAAAGGCAAGAGGCTGTGGTACACAAATCGGTTGATGGGTACATCAATGCCCAGTGGGTCAGCCATCTTCACTACGGCTCCGTTGAGCTCATGAATTTCTGAAGGGCGACCGTCCCAAATATCGCGGGCCATGGAAGTGGTGCCATCGGCTTGAAGGGTATCCACAAAGGCGAGCGTTCGTTCTGCCAAATCATCGGCTAAGGCTACACCTTTTGCTTGGCCTACCGACTGAATCTCTTGGAAGAGGCCAAGTAGGAGGGCCCTGCTCTCGGGCGTTTTGCGCAGGGCATCGAAGGTAACACGGGTAACCGCTTGCAAGCCGCTGAGGCAGATAAAGAGATACTTTTTCCACAGCTCCACCTGGATGTCCTTCGGTATCTCGGCTTTGATGCCTTGAGCCGTTTCCAGGATAGTTTTGACCTGCTGGGTACGCTCGGAGGGTGAAGAATCGTATTCTGCAAAGGTAATGGTAGGAGGGAAGCCAAAATGATTGATGACCCCAGGGGCTTCCACCTTACTGATGATCCGGCAAAGCCCGGCCAGAATGTGGGCCTTCGGCACGGCAGGTTGTAGGTCTTCCGCAGAGGTTACTCCATTTTGCATCGGTAGAACCAGCGTATTGTCATGGAGGAGATTGGATAGCTGGGGGGCTAGCTCCTTCACTTGCCAGGCTTTTAGGCCCAGCATTACCAGATCCACGGAGCCTATCTCGGCAATGGTATCAGTGGCTTGTACCTGGGGCAAATGAAAATCCCCGTTCACACTCTTCACGGTCAGGCCTTGAGCACGCATAACTTCCAGGTGCTGGCCACGAGCCAAGAAGGCTACGGAATGCCCGGCTTGAGCTAGCCGGCCTCCAAAGTAGCCGCCTACACCTCCGGTACCAATGATTGCAATCTTCATACGGAAAGGTATAAAATGTAAGAAACCTGGAAAGGTTAATGGTGGACAAAAACCGCCTATTGATTCCGTGCAGCGCACGTTTCTGAACAGAAAAAATACAGGAATTCTAGTCTATGATGGGCGGTTTCCATTGGCATAACCCATCTACCAAATACCAGAAATACCGATCCTTAGCAGGTAGCAATCAGCATATTTCATCCCCCCTCGAAAGAACGGGGCGCGCCAACATACCCACTTTGGTTAGGATTTGTTTCACCCAAAATAACCGCAACAACATGGACAATTATTCAAAAAACTGGAGCCTCTTGAGCCTTCGTCAACTTTCTGCTATTCGTGGTGGTAGTGATCTTGATACGTCAGATGTAAATCCGCCCAAGTCAAGGAACATCGATACCAATGAAGTCAATCCTCCTACAAGCTGATCGAGCAGAAATCCACCCTGAGGTTATCCTGTAGAAGGGTAGCCTTACCTTTACTATGCCATACCCTAGAGAATCCCGATGTAACAATCGTATTTTTGCGCTATTATCCATGCCATAGTTGTATTTGCTATTAGAATCTGGCTATCTTGACCTTCGATAGCATTTTACTATACCATGTACTCAAACCAGCCACTTAAAGCATACAGGTTGATCCTGTTACTTTTCATTGCTCCGTATCTCAGTTTTTCCCAGTCCATACCTAAGACCTTGCTTAGTACCGCTGGCGGGCAAACTCAGTCTGCTAATGGTGCAAGTGTATCCTGGTCCTTAGGAGAGTTATCCGTGTCTACCAATGCCTCTCTGCATCAGGGCTACCAGCATCCACAAGAGCTCTGGGATATCATTACTGACCTTCGAGAGGATTGCGCTTGCGAGATCTCAGCTTTCCCCAATCCTACTCGGCAATATCTCAAGGTGCAATCGTCAGATACACTTCCTTTAGATCGGCTTCGGCTGATCGATATGCAAGGAAGAATAGTCCTTGAGAAAACACCTCAGAACCCTAAGGATGTATCCTTGGATCTAGCCAGCATACCCATGGGTCCTTATCTACTAATAGTCACTTCCAACAACCACGTACAACGATTCAAAGTCATAAAAGATGAATAAATACCTACTCCTTATGGCCGTATTGGTCTTCTCTTTACCAAAGGCCTGGGCCCAAGCTCCCAACAGTTTCAACTTCCAGGCAGTCGTTCGTAACCAAGACGCTGAGTTAGTTTCGGAATCAAGCGTAGGTCTACAAATCAGCATTCTAAGCGGAGGAGTGAGTGGGGATGTGGTGTATTCTGAAATCCACCGAAAGGTCACCTCTACGTTTGGATCAGTATCGCTTCAAGTAGGTACCGGAACTATAGAAAGCGGCAGCTTTGCCGATATCGATTGGAGTGCTGGCCCATTTTTTCTGCAGACGGCCATCGACTTGAACAACGGCACTTCCTTTGAGGTCATCAGTACCACCGAAATGGTGTCCGTACCCTTTGCTTTGTACGCCAATCAATCGGGCGATGTGGTTTGGCAAAAGAATAATAGTACCGCTATTTACAATGCTGGCAATGTGGGTATCGGGACCGACTCTCCCTCGGCCAAGCTAGAAATTACGGGTGACGGGACCTCCAATGCCGATGTTTTGACATTACGTAACAGTTATTCCACTGCATTGAGACTATATGGCAGTGGAAATGAAGATTTCTATAATTCTAGTTTGATACTGCATCGCGCCCGTGGAACGGATCAAGCTCCCTCAGAATTGGTAGCAGGAGACCGGGTAGGAGGAATGTACGCTTCTCCTTTTGTTGGCGGAGAGTTCATTAACACCTCTGCTGTGCACATGTACGTTGAGGAAGGTATTTCCTCAACTAGTTTTCCTACCAATATCCGATTTGAAACCACCGGAAAAGAAAGTATTTCCCGGCAAGAGCGCATGCGGATTACGGGCGACGGTAATGTAGGCATCGGCACAGATGCACCTATCGAAACGCTTTCGGTCAATGGCACGGTGGAATCTATGGTCGGTGGGTTTAAGTTCCCCGACGGCACCGTACAATCCACCGCTTTTACGGGTAACGGTAGCTCTACCCGGTGGGCTACTGGTTCTACCGGTATTCATTATACCGGTGGAAGGGTAGGCGTGGGCATAACCACTCCCACATCCAAAATGGAAGTAATGGGTGAGGGATCTGGCAATGTGAACGTACTTACTCTCAAAAATGATCATACAGCCGTTTTCCGTGTATTTGCCGGAAGTGATTCTGATAACAACAACGCCGTAATATTTCTTGGTCGATCACGCGGCACCACCACTAACCCCACTAATCTGCAGAGCAACGATAGAGTAGGAAGCCTGTATGCACAAGCCTACCTGGGTGATGCCTACCGGACTACCTCAGGTATTACGATGTATCTGGAGAATGGAGTTTCCTCTGCCAGTTTTGCTACGGATCTCCGGTTTGAGACCACCGGACAGAACGAAATCCGTCGTGAAGAGCGGATGCGCATCACCGGAGATGGTAACGTTGGTATTGGTACGGAGGAGCCGGAAGCCCGGCTACAGGTAAAGTCAGGGGATATCTATTTGGAAGATGTCAACTCTGGTGTAATCATGAAATCACCCAACGGAGCGTGCTGGCGATTGAGTATTGATGACGAGGGAGGTACTACTGTGGAAGCCATCACTTGTCCCGGAGAGTGACACAAGAAATTAGTTTGAAATACAAAAGGCTATCCTGGTGCGGGATAGCCTTTTTTGCTTCTGGGCAGGAAAGCTTTCAATCCCAGCCAAAGAAGCCGAATTTAAAGCTTGCGTATCCACCAGGGCGGCTTAGCTGAGCATCTGACAGCCCGGGAGTATCAGAGCCTGTAACCCAGCGATAGTTGGCTCCTAGTGAAAGGCGAAAAAAGCTGGTAACGTTCATGGTAATTTCAGCACCCGGGATGATCATAGCAACATCGCTGGCGCCGTATTCATCTCCAAACTGATTGCGCTGCGATACACGACCGCCACCTGCCAGCAAGGTGAATTCGGGATGAATAACCCGGTCAGAGAAGAATGAATAGCCTAAGTAAAGGCCACCCAACTCTACAGAGTAGTCCAGCGCTTCGTCCACATTCAGGCTAATAGCCTCGGCAACCGGAGCCTCTGAGGTGAGCGACATACCTCCTCCGCCAATGGTGATACTCTTGTTGAGGATCATGCCGCCAAAGCCGCCCGAATAAGTAGCCGATCGGCCGTTGAGGGTGCTAAACTGTAGCAGCGGACCACCATAGCCACCTACGGAAGTGATCCCTTGATTAGAAAACAAGGTTTGTTGTTGCGCATAGGCCTGGGAGGTGGCTAGTATCCCGATGCCAATGCCTAAAAGGAGTAAAAGATTGCGTTTCATTTTCCTAGAGTTTGTGTGTTGCGGATATGTGAAGTAAACGACAACACAGCACAGATTGAGGGCACAATCGGGGAACGGCAGATATAAATCGGGAAAGGCCGGATTTCCGGCGGTAAATCCGGAGAGCACAAAATTCTAGTTGGGCTAGAAAGGGACAAACCCCTGAGGCCTGCCAGGAGCGCCAGATACAACAGTAGGAGAGAGGTAGGCCACACCGTTATATGTCACTACCCTACACGTGGGATTCACTGAGAAAATCTAGAATAGAAGTGTATGACAACCTAGGTAATTTGGTTTTCACCGGTATAGCGGAGGAGGTAATCACGCAGGTTTTGTTCGGGTGGCAACCCAATCTTCTTCTTTAGGCGATTGATACTTCGCTTGACCGAGTCTACTTCCAGGTTGGTCATAGAGGCAATCTCCTTATTCGACATCCCGATTTTCAGGTAAGCCGAGAGCTTAAGATCATTATTCGTCAACCGGGGATATTGCTGCTTTAGCGCATCAAAAAAAGTAGGATGCACATCTTGAAAATGCTGGAAGAAGGTATCCCAGCTTTGGCTCAAATTAAGATTGCTGGAGATGGTCTTTTTTATAGTCCTTAGCTCCGTTTTACCTTCGTTGGAAAGGTGCCCCTGCAATGCTTCTAGCTTGTTGGTGAGGGCTTCCAAAATGGAATTCTTTTCATGGTTTACCAATGCTACCGAGGATAGCTCCCGATCCTTAGAGGCGATGGACTCTTGTAGTAACTGCGTTTCGCGTTCGTGGCTTTCTTTTAGCTTTTCGTTAATAGCCCGCAGCTCCTCATTCTGATTTTCGATGGTAGCATTTTGCAACTGCAGCTGTTCGTTGTCCCGCTGTTTTTGCCGGTAGCTTCTAATAATATTGACCAACAAAAGGGCGATGAGCAAACTGCCACCCAATGAGGAGAAGATGATCCAACGTTGGCGATTGATCCGTTGTTGCAAAATTAAACGCTCACGTTCCTGCTCCGCCACCCGTAAGGCTTCGTCTCTTTCCAGCTGGTTGCGATACTCCAGCCGGGCTAGCTCCAAACTTGTTTTGCGGTCACTTGCTGCTTCCAGGGCTTCCGTTTTGGATTCCAGATATAAGAGCGCCTGCGACTGTTGTCCCAACGCTTTGAAAGCTTCATACAAAGTTTCGTAAACCGAAATATTGTCCCCCAGGTTGAAGTTATTATTGATTAATTCCAGGCCAAGTTTCGACTCTCGAATCGCGGCTGCATATTGCCCTCTTAGCAATGCTATTTTACCCAAACCAAAATGAGCGGTAGCTTCATTTCCTGTGAATTCCCCAGCACTCAACTGTACAGTGGCATCGTAGTAGAATTCTGCACTATCCAGTGCCTCGGTCTCTACATATAGGGCGCCCAGAAGTACATATACACCAGCCATCCCCAAGTTGCTTTCGATCTCAGAATACAACTGCAGGGCACGGTGCCCCGCCCAACTTGCACTGTCAAACTGCTGGGTACTGCGATAAATATTGATCAGCTGCCGGTAACTGCGAGCCAAATCCCTAGGCTTATTCTGCTCTTGGTAGTACTCCAGCGTAGCCATCAGCAATGGCTTAGCCGACTCAAAATCTTCTATAGAAGCATAGATAATCGAAAGAATCCGTCTGGAGGTCATTTGAAGATCTACCCTCCCTATCATACCAAAATACCGGATAGATTGCTGCACGTAATCCATGGCCTTCACCACCTGATCGCTATCCCGATACAGAATGGCCATATTTAAAGTGGTAAACCCCATGCCCAGGGTATCCTTGATGGCCTGAATGGCCTCCAGACCTAACTGATAATATTCCAGGGCCTGTTCCAGCTCACTACGCTGTTTGGCAATGTTGGCCAGGTTGGTATAGTTATATGCTTCCCCCTGTCGTTCTTCAATCGATTTGTAGATCTCCAGGCTCCTTTCATGCGCAATTACCGCAGAGTCCAGATTTCCCATCTCGTAGTAGGCAATACCCAAATCATTAAGTGCCCGGCCAAAAGCAATGGTAGGGACTTTCTCATTGGGTATTTCCGCGTCAAAAAGGCGGGAATAGTAGCTTGCCGCTAACGGAAATTGCTGCTGATTGAGATAATAATCTCCCCAACCTTTGTCCAACCTCCATCCAGCCTCAGGGTACATGACTTCTACCTGATCCAGGACGGCTTTTGCTTCTACTATATTACCCGAAAAAAGCAGAGAATCTGATTCCTTGAGAAGCTCGTCTAAAGAAGCCTGGGCAAAAACAGAGTTTGCCAGAACGACAAAAAAGAAAAATATACTTGTACGTAGTCTAATGTTCAGCATGCACTACACCATTCCTTATGAATAGTAATCCAACGATTCCAAAGGCACAATCATAAGCCTGGAATGAGATTGGAAGATACTAAGGAATGCCAAAACCCAAAGGAGTATCTACATAGAAGGAAAAGAATCACAGTTACATTCTATCAGTTCTTTTGGTAGAAGGTTTTAGTTTTCTAGCTAAACTATTGATTGCCAGTGATATATAAATTACAGTGGTTATGGAAGATAGAGGCATGAGGATGGCGGCTACCAAGGGAGTGAGCGCTCCAGCCAGAGCAAAGGACATGCCTACCACGTTGTATAAAAAGCTGATAACAAAGGCACCGTACACAACCCGCCGGGTTTGACGGGCCAATGCCAGATGCAGGTTCAGGTAGGGGAGTTGCTTTGCTTCCAATATGGCGTCGCATGCCGGCACAAAGTGATGTACCTCCTCGGCCAAGCTAATGCCTACATGCGCTTGTTTGAGTGCGCCTGCATCATTGAGGCCGTCACCTACCATACCCGCATGCCCTCCTTGGTTTTGCAATTGCTCCAAATAATGCAGCTTATCTTCAGGACTCTGCTTGAAGCGTACTTCTTCAAAGTAGGGCTCCAGTTGTGCTCTGTCCGTATCTTGGTCACCAGAAAGTAAGTATAAGGATAGCTGCTTGCGAAGCCGGGTTAGGAGTGTACGATACCCAGAACGATATTGAGTTTCGAAGGCAAAGCCTCCCCTTAGTTCACCCCCAATGGAGACATACACCCGAGATTCACCAGACCGGCCGGTCTGAGATCCGCCAGTTACAAATCGGTAAGAGCCCACCTTCCATTGCTTGTTTTGAAGGTAAGCTTCCAAGCCCTTTCCCGTGTGCTCAGCAAACTCCTCCAGTTCTGGTTCAACAAGGGACCCGCTGGTTTCTAAGTGTTGAAATAAGGCCAAGCTTAGGGGATGTGTGCTATGTTGAACTAGGGCCCGAATGCCTAATGATTCCTCTGTGTAAAGCGGAGCACCTTCCCAACGAATGCCCCTCGGTTGAGTAGTAGTAATGGTGCCTGTTTTATCAAACACTAAACTGTTGAGCTGGGCGAGCCGCTCTACTACGTTTGCGTCCTTCAGGTATAAGCCCCAACGCCCCAGCCAACGCATCGCGTGACCGTAGGCAAAGGGTAGGGTAAGGGCCAGGGCGCACGGACAGGCCACAATCATCACGGCAGTAACCACCTGGGCTACCTGTGAAGCATCGTACCAAAACCAGAAAATGGCCGCCAAAGCTGCCAAGCTTAGAACTACTAGAGTGAAGTGCCGACTAATGCGGTCTACCAAATTTGGAAGTTGATCTTTGGCATTCTTTTGAAATATTTCACGGTTCCACAGCCGGGTAAGCCGACTTTGGTCTACTGATTTCTCTACCCGTACATCAATGCCGGGTCCCACTTGTCGGCCTCCTGCCTGCAAACGGGCACCTGCTTCTTTAGTAACCGGTACTGACTCTCCGGTGATAAAGCTGTAATCGATGTGGGCCTCGGAAGATAGTAGGGTAGCATCGGCAGGGATGAGCTCTTGGTTACGGACTCGGATTTGGTCTCCTGGGTTCAATTCTTTTAGCGGCACCGAGGTCTCTACTCCGTTTTGTACTCGGGTTACTGCCACCGGAAAGTATGCAGAATAGTCACGTTCAAAGCTGAGCGACTGGTAGGTTTTGGCCTGAAACCATTTGCCAATGAGTAGAAAGAAAACCAGTCCCGTAAAGCTATCCAAGTACCCAGGACCGGAATGGGTTAGAATCTCCCATACACTACGCCCGAACAGCACCAGAATACCAAGAGCTATGGGTACGTCCAAGGTCACGTACCGTACCCTTAGGCTTTTATAGGCCGAGAGCAAGTAATCACGCCCGCTATATAATAGGACAGGTAGGCTGAGTAGAATATTGAGGTAGGCGAAAAACTGCTTGTAGGTGCCTTCCAATGTTAACTGAGTATCTATGTATTCTGGTAGGCTCAGTAGCATGATGTTGCCAAAGGCAAAGCCAGCGACCCCAATCTGCAAGGCCAGTTTGCGCTGAATTCGCTTACGGGGAGCTGCTTTTTGGTCCTTTCCTAAACTGGCCAAGTTGATCTCTGGAGGGTACCCCAACCGGTCGAGCAGCTCTACCAGGGCTCTCAGACTAACTTCGTTGGGATTGAAGGTGACCATTACCTCCTTCTTCACAAAGTGTACCTGGCTGTGGTAAACTCCAGAGTGAATTCTTGAGAGGTTCTCAAGCAGCCAAATGCAGGCACTGCAATGAATGACCGGAATAAATAGCTGCACCTGAGCGGTATCTCCTTCCGAAAAGCTAAGAATTTGGGACACAATGGCTTCCTGATCCAGGAAGTTGCGGCGGTTCTGTTGAGTTACAGCCTCGCGTTTTGCAGGGGAGTCGCCGAGCGAGTAGTAGGTGTCCAATTCATGATCACTGAGAATCTCATAAACCGTTTGGCAACCCGTGCAGCAAAAGGTGTGGTCGTGTGCATGAATGGTCTCCTCACGGCAGGGCTCTCCACAATGGTAACATTCGGCGGGCTCTTGTTTTTGAGGGGGAGTCAAGGACTCCGGAGTAGTAAGTATTTGGGACATGGGTGGGACCAGTAATAAATGGATTAGGAGAATGGGAACAGACGCCTCTAGCGCGGCTGTTCCTGCGGAATAGGCCAATGGGCTAACTGCACCATTTCCTCGGTCAAATTCCGATCGATGAGATAGTTGAGCTGATTGCCACTACCAACCAGAATAGCGGGCTGGCTAAAATCGATGGCCACACTCAGGTTGTAGTCGTCTACATCGCATACTTTATGAATGCCCAGGTCATTAAAATGGAAACGGAGATAATCAATCAGGCTACGCTCCTCCTGAGAGTCACCCCCTATGGTATCGCCCGTACAAGGCATCACTGCTGTAATGGGCACTTGCCGACAGAGTTTTTGGAATAACCCAACAAATTCTTTGATAGCCAACCAGGCTTCAGGGGTGCCGTCATAGTGGAGAATCACCTGTTTCAGCTCATTGGAGGCCTCAGGCAATAACACCATGGGGCCATAATGCATACCTTCCTTGAGCAATGGTAGCTTGTTTTGGATACTCCTCAGCAGGTTACGACGAATTATAAATGCATCAGAAAAATGGATGATCCGGTCCAGTTCTTCTACCGTCAGGACCTCTTCGCTTTGCAGTTGAAAATGAATTTGAGTTCGATTGCCACCAGAGAACGAGCTATTCCAGTGGGCTTTGAGGCTATCTACCAAAGAAATCAGAGAAGAGGAAGTAGTGGGTTCCTCCACTAGCAAACCAGTCAACTGACAACTCGTTTCTGTGAAATAGCGGTCAATGAACTCTATTTCCAGTGAGGTATCACCAGTAGGTGGTAAAGCGATACTAATTTTTTTCCGATGCATAGGGCGTCTCCATTACGAGGATAAAGGTAGATGGATCGCTTACGGGCTCTCATGAGTGCACTCACCGCAAAAACTGACTTTTGTCAGGTTTAGCCCTATATATAAGGAGTTGATTTACGAAAGGAGGCCGCACTCCCTGCACTATATTAGCCTAAGAACGTTTCTTGGGTTTAAAACATAAGGAAGGAGGGACGGAAGAAGGCTGGAATAACAGTAGGCTATAAACACAAAAATCCCCCGCCATGGGCGAGGGATTTTGTTCTGTAAACCTAAAAACCACTAAAACTGAAAACTAAAATCTTGTATATTTTTTTCTGAGACCCTTTCGGTCATTCAGAGTATATGCTATATTTCATGTTGCCTTGCGGCTGTTAGTATTCATAACGAATATATTCAGCCATGGTTGTTCGTTAATCCATATTTTACATTTCTTCTATTGCAATCGTTTTCTGTTCTTACCTGTTATAAAGAACCAGATACGCCAACAAATTTTGGAGAAACGAGTTACCGAACGACAAATACTACTGGTTGTCAAAGATCAGGATCGAGTAGATAATTGTACTATAACAAGTATTTCTCTGAATCCGGAAGCAAATATCTATAACCTTTGCTATATTCCTAGGGGAAATTTCTGATTTTTTTCCGAGTTCGACTAATGGGTAGTTTTTCCCGGACAAACACGCCCAAGAGACCAACCAATCGCTAGCCACAAAGAGCGGTTGACGATAGATAATCGAGATATTCTGGCAGTTACATGTCAATTGTACCACCAGTACATCATCGTGTTTTCCCTATTTAGGTATTGATTAGGTAGAAAGGTCCTAGCAGAGAGAAAGATGTACTTTCTGTGATGCAATATATTTGCGGTGGTCTACCCTCATGAGGCAATCTGCTGACTCAGCACTTGCTCTAGCTGATGGGCGGGTTGTACCCCAGCCGTACGCCAGGTTGCTTTCCCTTGTTGGAAGAGCATGAGCGTAGGCACACTACGCACCCCAAAACGTTGGGCTACCTCTGGATTTTTATCCACATCTATCTTGACGATCTTAATACTATCTCCCATCCGGTTCTTTAAATCCTGCAAAATTGGGGGCATCATTTTACAAGGGCCACACCAAGTAGCATAGAAGTCTACCAACACCGGCTGGTTACCTTTTACTAAATCGCCAAAACTTTTCCTCTTACTCATTACAATAGTATTTAAGGGCATGTTCACCCTGTGGGGTCCATTTTCATGTATAATACGTACACATACCAAAAAACGTTCATATGTACCGATGAAAACCAGACCAGTTAGCCGTCCGCCAGACCTTTTGTCACCAATGCAATAGCAACTAGGCAAAGGCCATCTCCAAAAAACACCATTCCTTTCTTCATTGATAAAATTGTAATCAGGTGAATTTATAGCCAACTCATAGCACCTTTGCATGACCATATTCCGTTACTTTTACGACTGCAAAATTCTATATCAACATGAAAAAATTGATCCCCGTCTTCATGCTCACCTTACTATTAACTGCCTGTAGCCAGAGCTTCCATGAGCGGCAGCTTCGTGGTACCTACAAAGTGGATACCAGGGCTTTGTTTCAAAACGCTGCTGAAGTTGAGGGCTTGGGTGGCATCGCTGAGATGATTGGTGGAGCATTGGAAATGAAGGTGACTTTTGAGGGCGAGGGCAAGGCCCGTTTACACCTGGGGTTAGGCATTCTTCAAGAACTGATTGATGCCTTTGCCGGAGGTGATGCTGAGGTATCTGGCGGTGCCTCGGTACCGGTTCGTTGGAAGGTAGAAGGCAGAGAAATCTACCTAGCACCGGAAGGGGAAGATTACGAGTTGCTGGGCAGAGTGATTGATTTTCGTGGATATGACGAAATCACGTTGGAAGTAGCTCAAGACCAGGGGGAGCCACTAGAGGTAACCATGGTTCGGGTAGAGGACGAAGAATAGGATATTATAAGGCCAAACATTAGGCCCGCCAGTCTAGACATCGAGCCGCGGGCTACGTAATGCCCTGCCTCCTTAATATTCCCTTTATTCTATCCTGGCTAAGGATGGCTGGTGGTGGTTCCATGGCATCCTGTTTCGAGTATCCTTCATCATCCCATGATGGAATCTTGGTTAGGGATATTGTGTACTCCCAGGTTGGTAGTTAGAAACAGGACCGGAGTCAAAGGCCAGGATTCGGGAGTGCAAACCTACGTTGATTATTTCTGCCTTGCGGCCCGGAAAGCGACTTTCCAGATAGGTTTGCATTTCCCGCAGGGAGCGAATGGGATTAAATTTTAGCATATGAGCCCAACCTGGGTGGGTGACCAACTGGCGTAATTTGCTATAGAATTCAGGCCGACGTTTCCGGTCTTGGTAATGCCTTAGCTTGCTTCGCAATAGTTGGGGGTATTCGCTCAGAGTGACCGGAGCCGTCACCATATCCACCACCAACAACTTACCATTGGGTTTTAATACCCGCATCAGCTCAACCAACATGGGATCCCAGTCCAGGTAGCGGAAAGAAAGTAGGGATATCGCCACATCTACCGAATGGTCTGGCAGCGGTAGGGTAGGCCCCTCAATACGGTAAAAACTGAGCTGTGGATTTTCCTCTGCTACCTTTTTAGCCTGCAGCAGGAGCCCCTCCGAAACATCTACCCCAACCCCTGAGTCTAGTTGAGGCAGCAAAGCCTTCAGCAGTGAGCCGTTGCCACAACCTACGTCTAATACCCTGAGCACTGCATCCTGAGGCAAGTGCCCTCTGAGCCAGGCAAATTCATCGCGGCGCACCGTAATGTCAGCAAAGGTGGCCGCGTACAACTTGGCTACCTCATTGTAGGAGGTGTCTACCGGTTCAGCCGAAGGTGAGAATTCCTTCCAAGGTTCGGCTGCCATTTTCCCGATCACTTTTTTGAAGGTAGCCCCCCAACCGTGGCTCTTGCGGCCAGGGCTACCAAAGGCGTACAGTGGGCGGTGAGGTTTCTGCTTACCAGGAAATCGGTACCGATCTGGTTGCGCGGAAAAGGTGGTATACCAATGATACCCATAGGAGGTAACCTGCTGTTGCCGGGCAAAATAGGGCGCAAACCAGGGGGCCGTACGGCAGGCATGGAAATAGGCTTTGGCTTCAATGGCCCAGGGAAACTCCAACTGGCGCAACTCGTAGGGACTAAACTGCTCGGGGTATTCCGTACTACCCCACATGGGTCCGTAAATGCCGGCATGGCCTACAAAATGAAACTCGGCCAGCAATTGACCATCCCCCTTCAATTGCTTCAGCAGCGTTTGTAGGGCAATTTTGCGCTCCACCGCAACGCAACGCACAGCCATTCCCAAAGACCGCTTTTCCCTGGCCAAGGTCTCGGCTACTTGGCGAAATTGTGCGCCGCCTTTGCGGTATTGGGTGGTATATACAATCAGGATGATGGACGTCATTCTTTGCCTTTCGTCAAGTAGTCTGGGCGGGGTTGCCATGGATTGCGTGCACTCCGTAACCTCCGCAGAAGCGCTTCGTCACCGGCACGCATGGCTTTCTCTCTAAATTGATGCCAAAACGGTTCTGGAGCAAGGTAATAGCGAGGTCCCAATGCCACTACCCCTTCTAGTTTTCCAGGCCCCAGCACACGGTCCAGATGGTAGGGCTCCAGCCCGTGTACAATGCGCAAAACCGAATCCGTATCTACTGAGGGGGGAGGGGACCAATTAAGCGCATTGAAATCCGTCTGGTAGATGATCAATTCAGCCAACCCCTTGTGCGCAATCACCAGCGGGTACCGCTCTGGCGAATGATGTTGCTGTATGGTTTCCACCATCCGTTCGAATTGTGCGTAGGGAGGATCATGATCTGCTGGACGATAGCTGCGCCAGCTCCATCCGCTGATGACCAGCAAAACCAATACTTGCCAAACGGTCCACTTGCGTTTTTGGAAGGAAGAAACAGCGAATACTGAAAGCCAAAGGGGCAAAGTGAGAAAGAACCGATAGCCCATACTACCCTGGTAAAAATGAAACCAAGGAAAAGCAGCCAGGATAATAAACAAAGGTGCCACCCAGCCCATAAAAGGATCCAAATCCCGCCGATAAACACGGAAACCCCAGGCCAGCAGACCCCATACTAAGGCTCCGCTCAGCAGGTACAATTCACCTTGCCACCAGCCAGACAAGCTAGCCCCAAATACCTTCCGAAAGGACTCTGGTGCCCATTGGGGGGGGATCTGGAATTCACCCCGAAACCGAGCCAGGTCTTGCCAACTCAACAAGCCCGGCAAAAAAGAGGCCGCCAGGAATACTACCCCCAACACCAGCAGCCAACGGAAAGGTAGTCGCTGGAGTATCAGCCCACCCAATACCAACAGGCCTAGCCCGGCAGCCATGCGATGGGTGAAAAATGCTAGCAGCAGAAAAAGCGTAGCCCCCAACCAGCGGGCCGAACGGGCTTGCCACAAAAAGCCCAACAGGAAAATTAATCCTAACGTGTTTTTGGGGAATTGGACCACGAAGTAGGTAAGGGTAGGGCTGGCCACTACCAATGCGGAGGCCAAGGCAGCCAAAACAACCTCCTGACTATGGGCCCTTACTAGCCCATACACTGCGCTCACCAAGCCCATAGCTAGCAGGACATTGGTTATCTTAAAACCCAACACACCATCTCCCACCAAGGCACTTACGCCCGTTACCAAAGGATAAATCAGACTGAAATCAGCACTGTGTAAGTGACCGTAGGTAAGCCAGCTGTGCGCTTGCATTACGTAATAGTAGCCATCCCAGCCGTTGGCGTAGGGCGTTTGACATAAGGCTGCCCATTGGGTA